>DVLB01000100.1 GCA_018715695.1 Candidatus Galloscillospira stercoripullorum | reverse complement strand
TGTTCACCTGCGCCGCCGCCCTGGGGGTGCGGTGCGGCTCGGTGTTCCATGTGATCTGGAACCAGGAGCTGTAGGCCGCGGGCCTCTCTCAGGAGGAGAGCCACGATGTCTCCGCCGCCGTGAAGGTGGGGGTGGAGGCCCTCAAAAACCTCATCCGGGCAGACCGGGGAGAGATCTGAGCTTGCCCAAAACATAAAAAGAGAGCGCCCGCCGCTAAAATGCGGCGGGCGCTTTTTGTCCCATGGAGGGTTTCTCAGGCCTTGAGCTTGGCGGCGGCCTCTTCGGCCAGGGCGGCCACGGCCTCCAGATCGGCCTGGGTGGGGGTGAAGGTGACCCGGAAGGGGGCCTCGGGCACGTTGAACTTGAGCTGGGCCAGGCGGGTGCGCAGCATCTCGGGGCCCTCGCCGCTCCAGCCGTAGGAGCCAAAGACAGCGGCGGGCTTCTTGGCGCAGTTCACCGCGTCGATGGAGCACAGCACGTCCCAGATGGCCTTGGGGGCGTCCCGGTTGATGGTGGGAGCGCCCACCAGGAGCAGGTCGGCCTCGTTGGCAAGGGCGGCGCTCTCGGAGAGGGGGGTGAAGGTCACGTCGATGAGCTCCACGTCCAGCCCCAGGGACAGCAGCTTGTCGGCCGCGGCCTTGGCCAGGGCCTCCGTGCAGCCGTAGGCCGAGCAGTAGAGCACGGCGGCCAGCTTGTTTTCCCGGACCACCGGGGTGCTCCACTGGCGGTAGAGCGCGCAGATCTCCTCATACCGCTCGGTGAGGCAGGGGCCGTGGCAGGTGCACACCATGGCGGGGTGGAGATCCTTGATCTTGTCCAGACCGGAGAGCACATAGGGCTTGAAGGGCCCGAAGATGCACTCATAGTAGTGCTTGACCTGGCCCAGATAGGCGTCGGTATAGTGGATGCCGGTGTCCAGCATGGTGCTCTCGCAGAAGTGGGCCCCCAGGAAGTCGCAGGTGAAAAGAACCTTGTCGGCCGCGCACCAGGTGAACATGGAGTCGGCCCAGTGGAGCATGGGGGCGGGGATGAACTCCAGCACCCGGCCCTCGCCCAGGTCCAGGGTGTCCCCCTGCTTGACCACCTGCACGTTCATCTCCCGGTTGGTGATGTCGCCGAGGAACTTCTTGCCCGAGACGGTGGCGATGACGGTGAGGTTGGGGCAGACCTCCAGCAGCCGCGCCACACTGCCCGAGTGGTCGGGCTCGTTGTGCTGCATGATGAGATAGTCGATCTTCTCCAGCGGCAGCACCGACTCGATGTTGGCGCGGTACTCATCCCAGAAGTCGGCGTGGACGGTCTCGATGAGCACGTTCTTCTCTCCGGTCAGGAGCCAGGCGTTGTAGGTGGTGCCGTAGGGGGCGTCCATCACGATGTCAAAGACCCGCAGGGCGGGGTTGGCGACGCCGACGGAATAGAGGTGGGAACCGAGCTGGATGGCAGGCATGGCAGAATTTCCTCCTTGGTTATGTATGGATTTGCGGGTATACCCGCGAAAAGCGGGCGCCGGCGGAGCCGACGCCTGCTGAGACGGCGTATGGTGTTGACGGATAAAGCATACCAAAATAATAGGAAAAAAGCAAGGAAAACTTTAGCGCCCGCCGGGAGAAGCTTCCCGGCGCTTAGATCTCCCGCAGGATGTGCTCCTTCATCTTGAGGAAGGTGGACTCGCTCATGGCGTGTTCCATTTTGCAGGCGTCGGCGGCGGCGTCGGCGCTGTCCACCCCCAGGGAGATGAGCCAGCGGGTGAGGATCTTGTGCCGGTCGTAGATCCGCTCGGCGATGGCGGCGCCCTGCTCGGTGAGGGAGAGCAGGCCGTCCTTGTCCATCTCCACGTAGCCGTTTTCCCGCAGCACTCTCATGGCCCGGCTGACGCTGGGCTTGGACACCCCCAGGTGCTGCGCCACGTCGATGGAGCGCACCGAGCCGTGCTTTTCCGTGAGCTCCAGAATGGCCTCCAGATAGTTTTCGGCGGACTCCTGTATTTTCATGGAAGGGCCTCCCCGAAAAGAATATTTTCAGCCTGTCGAAAAAGTATTTTCGCCAGGCTGCTGCACTTTTTGAACCTTCAAATAAGGTTCAAAAAGTGGTCTGCCTAGACGCGAAAGACAACCCTGACGGTTTTCTTTCACACTATCTTTCCCTCCGAATCCTTTGGCTAGAAGGGTTTATCGACAGCCCTATTTTTATTATCATACCACAAAAAGCCGCCGGTGGCAACACAGGAGGGCGCTTGTCTTTTGGAGGAGGGCGCTTGTCTTTTGGAGGGAGATGTGGTTAAATAAAGAGGAAGAAAACCCGATAGGAGGAGATCGGATGAGCGAGAAAAAGCGCTGCCCGTACGGGGCCGTGGCGGACAGCCTCCGGCCGGAGGATCTGGCCCCCTATATCGACCACACCCTGCTCAAGCCGGAGGCCACGGCGCAGCAGGTGGAGCGCATCTGCGACGAGGCCGTGAAGTGGGGCTTTGCCAGCGTGTGCGTCAACCCGTCCTATATCGCTCTGGTGGCGCGGCGGCTCAGCGGCAGCGGCGTGACGCCCTGCTGCGTGGTGGGCTTCCCCCTGGGGGCCCACACCCCGGAGGCCAAGGCCGCCGAGACCGCCCAGGCGGTGGAGCAGGGCGCCGGCGAGGTGGACATGGTGGTCAACGTGGGGGCCGTGAAGTCGGGAGACTGGGCCCTGGTGGAGCGGGACATCGCCGCTGTGGTGGCCGCCGCGGGGGCGGCCGCGGTGAAGGTGATCCTGGAGACCTGCCTGCTCACCGACGAGGAGAAGGTCCGCGTGTGCGAGATCAGCAAGGCCGCCGGCGCGGCCTATGTGAAGACCTCCACCGGCTTCTCCACCGGCGGGGCCACCGTGGAGGACGTGGCCCTCATGCGCCGTACCGTGGGCGACAGCATGGGCGTGAAGGCCAGCGGCGGCGTGCGTACCTACGCCGACGCCGTGGCCATGATCCGCGCCGGGGCCGACCGCCTGGGCGCCAGCGCGGGCGTGGAGATCGTGGGCGGATAAACCTGTCGGAAAAGGCCCCTGGCCTTTTTCGGCAGCCTCGGGTCCCCCGGCACAGCCGGGGGACCTTTTTCGTGGAAATTGTAAAACTTCCCTTAAGATTGGCCGGCGGGGGCTGACAGGGCGGAAGATTCCCGATATAATACGGAAGAGTTCAAAAACGCAGCAAAAGAGAGAAGGAAGCGCATGGAACGCCAACCTACGGATCTCAAGCAGGGGCTCACACCCGAGCAGGTGCTGGAGCGGACGGCCAAGGGGCTCTCCAACGGCAAGGAGGAGATCACCACCAAGACCGTGCCCCAGATCCTCCGGGACAATATCGTCACGCCCTTCAACCTGCTCAACCTGATCCTGGCGGTGCTGGTGCTGCTGACAGGCTCGTGGAAGAACTGCCTGTTCATGGGGGTCATCGTGTGCAACATCCTCATCGGCACCGTGCAGGAGATCCGGGCCAAGCGGATCATCGACCGCCTCTCCCTCATCGCCGCGCCCAAGGCCCATGTCCTGCGGGGAGGCCACACGGTGGAGATACCCCTCTCCGAGCTGGTGCTGGACGATTTGATGGTCCTCTCGGCGGGCAGCCAGGTCTGTGCCGATGCCGAGGTGGTGGAGGGCTCCTGCGAGGTCAACGAGTCCCTGCTCACCGGGGAGTCTGACCCGGTGCTCAAAAAAACCGGGGACCAGCTTTTGTCCGGCAGCTTTGTGGTGTCGGGCCGGTGCAAGGCCCAGGCGGTGCGGGTGGGCGCGGAGAGCTATGCCGCCAAGATCACCCGCAGCGCCAAGTACCTCAAGCGGCCCGATTCCGAGATCATGTCGGGGATCAATAAGCTCATCCGGTATATCGGCCTCACCCTGATCCCGGTGGGGGCGGCCCTTTTCATCAAGGCGGTCTTTTTCTCCGGCGACGACGTGAGCGCGGCGGTGGTGGGCACCGTGGCGGCTCTGATCGGCATGATCCCCGAGGGGCTGGTGCTGCTCATCAGCGTGATCCTGGCGGTGAGCGTCATCCGCCTCTCCCGCCGGGGCGCTCTGGTGCAGGAGCTCTTCTCCATCGAGATGCTCTCCCGGGTGGATGTGCTGTGCCTGGACAAGACGGGCACCATCACCCAGGGGGCCATGCAGGTGGACCAGGTGGTGCCCCTGGGGGCGGAGAGCGTGGAGACGCTGCGCGCCGCGGCGGCGGCGGTGGTGGCGGCCACGGGGGACGAAAACCCCACCGCGGCGGCGGTGGGGGAGCTTTGCCCGGAGAGCGGCTGGCATGCCGCGGCGGTGGTGCCCTTCTCCTCCGCCCGGAAGTGGAGCGGCGCCAGCTTCCCCCACCGGGGCACCTGGGTGCTGGGGGCGGGGGAGTTCGTGCTGGGCGCGGACTACGCCGCCATCCTGCCCCGCTGCCGGGAGGCGGCGGAGCGGGGCGAGCGGGTGCTGGTGCTGGCGGTGAGTGAGGAGCCCTTTTCTCCCGGGGACGGCCTGCCCCCGGGGCTGCGGGCGGCGGGGCTACTCTTTCTCAGCGATAAGATCCGCCCCGGCGCCCAGGAGACCCTTGCCTATTTCACCAGCCAGGGCGTGGAACTCAAGGTCATCTCGGGGGACGACCCCGTCACCGTCTCCAGCGTGGCCCGGCGGGTGGGCCTGCCGGGGGCGGAGCGGTGGGTGGACGCCGCCACCCTCAAAAGCGAGGAGGACATTCGCGCCGCCGCCGGGCGGTACGCGGTGTTTGGCCGGGTGACCCCGGCCCAGAAGCTCTCGCTGGTCAAGGCCCTCAAGGAGGCGGGCCACACGGTGGCCATGACGGGCGACGTGGTCAACGACGTGATGGCCCTGCGGGAGAGCGACTGCTCCGTGGCCATGGCGGCGGGGAGCGACGCGGCCCGCAACGTCAGCCAGATCGTCCTCATGGATTCCGACTTCTCCGCCATGCCCCACATCGTGGCGGAGGGCAGGCGGTCCATCAACAACCTCCAGCGCTCGGCCTCCCTCTTCCTCACCAAGACCACCTTTTCCACCATCCTGGCCATCTGCTTCATGTTCCTGACGGCCAGCTATCCCTTCCAGCCCATCCAGCTCACCCTCATCAGCACCCTCACCATCGGGATACCCTCCTTCTTCCTGGCGCTGGAGCCCAACCGGGAGCGCCTCCGGGGCCGCTTCCTGGTCAACGTGATGGAGCGCGCGCTGCCCGGAGGCATCACCATGGCCAGCAACGTGCTGCTCCTCACCGCCCTGTCGTCGTGGCTGGGCTTTTCTCCTGCGCAGTTCTCCACCCTCTCGGTGCTGCTGACGGGGTATACCGGCCTTCTGAACCTGTGGCGGATCAGCCGGCCCTTTGACTGCTGGCGGATGATACTGTTCCTGGTGGTATCGGCGGGCTTCGCGGGGGGCTACCTGCTGTTGCCAAAGTTCTTTTCCCTGACCTGGCTCACGGGGCCCATGGCCCTCACTTTGCTGGCGCTGGCAATTTGGGCCACGGCCCTTATGGCCCTGCTCCCCCGGGTGGTGGAGCGGGTGGCCCGGTACCTGGCCGATAAAGGGGTTTTGGAAGAAAAAAGAAAAAATTGAAACATTAGAACGCCGGCTTGCTTTCGTATGAAAGGGTGCCGGCGTTCTAATGTTTCGGGCATTGACAGCCTCAATTTAGGCCATTACAATGGGGGAAAAGACGCATGGAAAGGGGCCGATACCCATGGAATTGCTGCTGTCACCGGAACGAATGAAGTACATCCGCCTGCTGGCGGAGAGCTACCCCACGCCGCAGGCGGCGTACACTGAGATCATCAACCTCTCGGCCATCCTCAACCTGCCCAAGGGCACCGAGCATTTCATCAGCGATCTCCACGGGGAGTATGACGCCTGCTGTCATATCCTCAACAACTGCTCCGGGGTGATCCGGGAGAAGGTGGAGGTCATCTTTGACGGCGTCCTGGGGAAGGGGGAGCAGTCGGACCTGTGTACCCTCATCTACTACCCCAAGGAGAAGCTCCACCTGGTCAAGAGCTCGGGCCGGGCCACGCCGGACTGGTACCGCAACACCCTGCAAAACCTGATCGAGCTGTCCAAGGTGCTCTCCTCCAAGTACACCCGTTCCAAGGTGCGTAAGGCCATGCCCCAGGAGTTCTCCTACATCATCGACGAGCTGCTCCATGCCCAGGCCGACGAGGACAACAACCAGCAGGTCTACCATGAGAAGATCATCGACACCATCCTGAGCACCGCCGCCGGGGACGACTTCATCGTGGCCCTGGCGGCCCTCATCAAGCGCCTGGCGGTGGATCACCTCCATGTGCTGGGGGACATCTTCGACCGGGGCGCCCACCCGGACAAGATCATGGACCTCATCATGTCCCACCACTCCCTGGACATCCAGTGGGGCAACCATGACATGCTGTGGATGGGAGCCGCCGCGGGCAACGAGGCGTGCATGATGGCGCTGCTGCGCAACAATCTCAACTACGGCAACACTGAAGTGCTGGAAAACGGCTACGGCATCGGCCTCAGGTCCCTGACCCTCTTTGCCCAGAAGGTCTACGGCGGTCCCGACCCGGAGGAGGCGGTCATGCGGGCGGTGCGGGTCATGCTCTTCAAGCTGGAGGGCCAGCTCATCATGCGCTACCCGGAATACCATATGGAGGACCGGCTGCTCCTGGACAAGATCGACTTTGAGAAGGGCACGGTCCACACCGAGGACCGGGACTGGGAGATGAAGGAGCTGGAGTTCCCCACCCTGGACCCGGAGGACCCCTATGCCCTCTCGCCGGAGGAGGAGCGGGTGGTGGCCGACCTGAAGGCGGCCTTCCTCAACAGCGAACGGCTCCACCGCCATGTGGCCTTCCTCTATGCCCACGGGTCCATCTACCGCTGCTTCAACCAGAACCTGCTCTTCCACGGCTGCATCCCTCTGGACCAGGACGGCAATTTCGCCGCGGTGGAGATCCAGGGACGGCTCTACCAGGGCCGCGCCTATATGGACATGGCCGACGCCATGGCCCGGCGGGCCTGGGGTCGCGGCGCGGACCAGTACGCCGTGGACTTCATGTGGTACCTCTGGGGCGGGGAGCTCTCCCCCCTGTGCGGGCGCAAGGTCAAGACCTTTGAGCGGTCCTATATCAAGGACCAGGAGGCCTGGGTGGAGCCTGAGAATGCCTATTACCGCTTCTGCCGTACTGAGCAGACGGGGGCCATGATCCTGCGGGAGTTTGGACTTTACGCCCCCAATTCCCATATCATCAACGGCCACAGGCCGGTAAAGGTGGTCAAGGGGGAGAGCCCGGTGAAGGCCGGGGGCAAGGTCATCGTCATCGACGGCGGCTTCTGCAGGGCCTACCATAAGTCCACGGGTATTGCCGGGTATACCTTAATTTATAATTCCCGGGGAATGCGCATCAAGGCCCACCGGCCCTTTGAGAGTGTGGAGAAGGCGCTGAAGGAGAACAAGGACATCGACTCGGACACCGAGGTCTTTGAGACGGAGGGGACCCGGGTCCGGGTCAAGGACAGCGACAACGGCAAGCAGATCGCCGAGCGCATTGCCGACCTGGAGATGCTCCTGGTGGCGTACCGGTCGGGGCTGGTGACCCCGGCGCCCAAAAAGCGGTGAACAGCCCGGACTCCGGGGCCAGATGGCCCCGGAGTCCGGCCATAAAAGGGGCCCAAGAAAAAATCTGAAAAAAGATGAAATTTTGTGTTGACAAACCGGGGACCCTCTGCTAAAATAACATTCGTTCGGTACCGAGCCGAGCGGCTGAAAACCGAATAGATGGGGGTATAGCTCAGCTGGGAGAGCGCTTGAATGGCATTCAAGAGGTCAGCGGTTCGATCCCGCTTATCTCCACCAAAAAGACCTGAAATCGTAAGATTTCAGGTCTTTTTTTACATAAATTGCGGGGAAACGGGGGATTTCAACTTTCGCCGGAAAGCGGCCGGTCGGGCACTTGCGCCAAAGGGATGACGGCTTTCCCTTGCCGCCGGGCCTTTTCCGCGAACTGGGCCGCGCCGCCCCAGCCGTGGGTAATGTAGGTCACCACAAAATCCGACTGTTTCAGCATCCACTCGTTGCGCCGTGAGACGGCAAAGCGCGGCGGCGCGGTCTCCAGCCCCTCCGGGAAGATGGTGTGGGAGAAGTCCCGGGCCGCTTCATCCCCCGGCCCCGGCAGCCGCTCCAGCACCACGGCGCAGGAGATGTGCGGATATAATTCTTCCAGCTCCCGCAGCACGGAGCGCGCCAGGGCGTCAAAGGCCCCCTGCCGTCCAACGTAGAACCTGTCCACACCATGCTTCTCGATCAGCGCCACCACCGCCGCTCTCAGCTGTGGCCTCAAAGACGCTGGGCAGTCCCGGTGGCCGAAAAAGGTACACACCGCCATTTCGTCGCCTCTACAATAGATCTACCCGTATTCGGGTAAATCTATTGTAAAATGCCGCGCTGCACATTGTCAACCCGAATACGGGTAAACAGCCCCTCGCTTGCTGGTATCATCATAGTAACCCAAAAACGGGTAATGCTAAGGATGAGGGCCTGCTATGGAGTATTGGGAACTGTATGTGAAAAGAATTCGCAAGCTGTGCCGGGAACGTGGGATCGCCATCAACAAGCTTGCGAATATGAGCGACGTCAAACAGTCCACCTTGGACAACATTGTGCGCGGGCTGACGAAGAACCCCAGAGTGAAGACCCTTCACAAAATTGCTTTGGCGTTCAATATGACCCTGGCCGAATTCCTGGACTTCGAGGAGCTCAACGAGTACTCCTTTGAGGATGACAGTGACGACTGAGAGCCGGTTGTTTTCTGCAAGAAAACAACCGGCTCTTTTTCAGCAGCGGGCGCTTCGCCCGTTGTGCCAGAATATTCCTATGCCCGCAATGCAAGCATACCTTTGTTTCCATTCCGGTTTATGGCCGAGTTTAGGCTCCTCCTGGCGTCACCGCCCCAAGCCCTATGTACCTGGGTGGTGAGAATGAGGAGGGTGGACCTGCCGCACCGGCTTTCCCAGGGCGTTTGCGTAGGAGACCGTGCTGCCCGTCCCGCTGGGCGAGCCGTTCCAGACCGCGATGACCAGGTCGCTGTGCTCCACCAGGTAACGGTTGCGCCGCGCAAAGCAGTCCGGGGTATAGCGGTCCTGCAGCGGCGTCACCCGGTCGCAGCGGGAGAGGATGGACCGGTACCGCTCCCGGCTCTCGGCGGTCCAGCGCGCGTCCTGGCCGGCGCAGGGGAGCACGGCCTCCAGGGTGACGGGCCACCGCCCCCGCAGGGACAGCACGATCTCCGCCGCCCAGGTGTCCACCCCCAGGGCCATGCCGGTGAGAAAATGGCCCACGCCGTCGGCCTTCACCGCGCGGAGGATCTCCCGCCTGAGGCGGGCTTTCAGCAGCAGGCAGCGCAGGTCCCCCTCGTTGTACTTCCAGGGGAAGGACTGGGGCCGGTGCCCGGTGAAGCAGCAGGTGCGCGTTGGCATGAAAATCACCTCGCGAACTATTGATAGCCCGTATCATGGCATGGATGGCTTGCAAAACCAGCAAAAATTGGGTATGCTATCCACACAGACAGGGGAGGTGGATGGCATGGATACCGTGACGGCGGTGCGGCGCCGCATTCTGGAGCTGTGCGACCAGCGGGGCATCAGCATCAACAAATTAGCCACGCTTTCGGCATTGCCCCCGTCCAGTATAAAAAATATCCTGTACGGAAAAAGTCGAAATCCGAAGCTTGTGACCATAAAAATGATCTGCGATGGGTTGGAGATCACCCTGGGGGAATTCTTCTCCACGGCGGAGTTTGACGCCCTGGAGCAGGAACTGCTGTAAGCCGCCGGCGGGTATATCGCACGGCTGCGTATATCATATCTTATTTTAATATAATACGCAACAGCGTATACGCATAAGCGGATAAAAAGATACTATCCATATCGAGGTGAGCTTGATATGGTAGTAAAGCAGGCGGTGGTGGACCGTTTTCTGGAGATCTGCCGCCAGAGGAAAATCAAGCCCAATGAGCTGGCAAACCTGGCCGGGGTCACACCGTCCACCGTATACAGCATGTTGGACGAGCGCAGGAAGGATATTTCCATCGTCACCATCAAAAAACTGTGCGACGGACTGGAGATCACCCTGGGAGAGTTCTTCTCCACGGCGGAGTTCGACGCCCTGGAGCAGGAGCTGAAATGACAAGGGATAGTGATATATCACTATTTTAGCACACATGTGCCGATTAGTGAAGTATCACTAATATGGACGCCCCAAATGACATATCATGAACAGGATGATATATCACTAAGGAGGCGGCCATGGATACCAGAGAAGCCATCGCGTTTCGCATCAGACAGCTTTGTAAGGAGCGGGGCATCACGCCCAATGGCTTGAGCAATCTGGCCGGTGTACCTCAGGCCACCGTGAAGAGCATTTTGAACGGGGAGAGCGGAAACCCCGGGACGGTCACCATCAAAAAGCTGTGCGACGCTCTGGAGATCACCCTGGGGGAGTTCTTCTCCACGGCGGAGTTTGACGCCCTGGAACAGGAGATCAAATAAAAAAATAAGGCGGGGCGGCGCGGATTTGATTCTGCGCCGCCCTGAGACTGTCGATAAACCTTCTTGGCCAAAGGGTTCGGAGGGAAAGATAGTGTGAAAGAAAACCGTCAGGGTTGTCTTTCGCGTCTGATCAAACCACTTTTTGAACCCGTTTAAGAGGGTCAAAAAGTGCAACAGCCTGTCGAAAAGACTTTTTCGACAGGCTGAGGGCGGCGCGGATTTGATTCTGCGCCGCCCTGTTTCATTTTTTCTTGTGGCCCCGCTGCGCCTTTGACAGGCGGGGCGCGCCAGGGGCAAGGAGGGGAGTTTCAGCCGGCCACCGTGAGGCCCTCGATGGGCCTTCCCTGGGCCCAGAGGGCCTGGTAGACGCGGGTGCAGTGCTCGTAGCGCGCGAAGGTGCGCCGGGCCGCCCCGCAGCCGCAGGGGGAGCGCCCGCAGTCCCCGGGGCACCAGCTTGTGGTTGAGACTGCGGATGGCGGGGGTGAGCTGCTCCCACCCCCGGCACGGGCAGGAGAACAGGCTGCCGGTCTTGAGACCCGCCAGGGTGGGGGAGCAGTGCCGGATCACCAGTTCTTCGGACATGGAGAGGCCTCCTTTGTGCTTCGCTCAAGAGGGGGAGGGAAGGGGGTCACGGCTCTTTTCCGTGGTTGCCGCAGTGTCCGCCGCAGCTTCCCCCGCCGCAGCCGCCCTCTGGACAGCCGATGCATTTTTGCCGCTCTTTTTGGCCTTGTAGACATGGGTGCCGGAGCCGGCGACCATGGCCAGCTCATCAACGTCGATGAAGTTCTCCAGCCCCACAAAGGCGAAGCGGGCCCGGTCGGCGTTCTCCGCCGCCGCCTTGTCGGTGAGGAGGACCTCACCCTTGGCGGTAGGGGGCGGCTGCTCCTCTCCCGGACGCGCCGCCGCGGTTTTCACCACGGCGGCGAGACCCTCATGGGCCGGGGTGGTGGATGCAGTGGGGACCACCGGGCAGCCCAGGAGCTTGGAGAGGGCCCCAGCATCGATGGCGCACCCTTCTTAAAGAAAAACTTTCAAGGGCTTTGGCCAAAAAAGTATGGCGGGGGGAGGGGAGGGCCGTCCGGGGGAAAATTAGGGGGCCGGGCGGCGCGAAACAGATTGTTTTAGGGCGAAGGATACGGTATAATAGGGGACACGAAGAAAACAGGGGCCCGCGGCCCGGAAAGGGGCGGGGGGCGGAGGAGGACGGACCATGATCTTTTTGGGGTATGTGCTCAGTTTCCTGCTGCTCAATGTGCTGCTGCGCCGGGTGAACCGGCGGCTGCGGGACGTGCTGATCCTGGGGTACAACGTGGCCTTTGCCGCCGTGATGCACTTTATCCGCCTGGCGGAGCCGCCCATGGACCTGCCGGGCTTTTTCGCCACCCTGGGGGCCGCCGTGATGAAGGCCCCCGGCGCGGTGGCCTTTCAGGGGGACGCCGCCTCCTTCGGGCAGACCGACGCCTTTTTCGTGTTCCTCTTCATGTCCCTCTACACGGTGCGCACGGTGCTCTCGCTGTTTTTCCTGCAGCTTTATAACGAGCTGAAGATGAGCTGGCGGCTGCTGTGGCGGCGGCGCATCTTCGTCATCGTGGGGGAGCGGGAGGCCGCCCGGGCCCTCATCAAGGACCTGACCGCCGCCCAGCGCCGGTGCGCCGTGGTCTACATCCCGGATCAGGAGGCCGGGAAGGACGCAAAGCCCATGCTGGGGGCCTGCGAGAGCGACGGGGGCTATCTCAAGCGGCTGCGCAAGGGCAAGCAGTACGACATTGTGCTCCTGCCCGACCGGGGGGTGCGCAACTACCGGCTGCTGCGGGACCTGGAGGAGCAGGGGGAGGCGCTGCCGGAGGTAAGGGTCACCGCCTTTTTGGACAACGAGGTCCTGCGCATGGAGGACCTGCGCTTTGACCACCTGGACCTCTACCTGGTGTCGGAGGAGCAGCTGGTGGTCCAGGAATTCATGGGGCGGCACCTGCCCCTTGCCGCCCTCAAGGAGCGCTACCCCGACGCCACGGCGGGGGAGATCTACGCGCCGCCGGAGCCCTTCTCCTTGTGCGTGGTGGGCTTTACCGCCTTTGCCCGGGAGTTTCTGCTGGAGACCTATGAGAACACCGCCTTTGAGACCGCCTCGGGAGAGCGGGGGCTGCGGGTCACGGTGGTGGACAACGACATGGCCGGGGAAAAGGCGGCCTTCTGCCACCGGCTCAGCGGCGTGGCGGAGGAGGGGAACATCACCTGGCTGGAGGCCGCGCCCTGGTCGGAGGAATTCTACCAGGCGGTGGAGGGCACGCTCTTCCACCAGATCCTCATCGCCACGCCGGACACCGACGAGAACCTGCGCCTTGCCATGGAGCTGCGCCGCCTCTTGGCCGCCCGGGCGGAAAAGACCCAGCTGGTGGTGGCACTGTTCCGGGAGGACCGGGGGGCGGCGGCGCTGCTGTCCGGCGATCCCCAGGTGTTCCTGGAGCAGGTAAACGAGGGGCAGTATACCTACGCAAAGCTCATCGAGCGCTCCGTGGACCGCCAGGCCCGGGCGCTGCACCAGACCTATTTGGGCAACCTGCCCGGCGGGACGGAGTGGAGCAAGCTGGGGACCTTTACACAGGCGTCCAACCGGGCGGTGGTGTGGGACGTGCCCAACAAGCTGCTGCTGGCGGGGGACACGGCGTCCCTCACCGACGATGCCTTCAAGAAGCTCCTGTGGCAGCTGGCTCGGTACGAGCACAGCCGCTGGAACGCCTTCCACTACGCCCGGGGCTGGCGGACCCTGGCGGTAAGCGAGCTGACGGAGGGGGAGCGCTCCGCCGGCACCACCAAGCACCCTGCGGAAAAGCGGCACACCTGCCTGGTGGGGTGGGACGAGCTGGACGCCCTGCCCCAGGCCCGGCCGGGGCTGCTCAAGTATTACGACTATGAAAACGTGGCCCGGCTCTTCCCCCAGAGCGGGGAAGACCGGCAAGAGGAGGCATGAGGGTATGGAGATCGACGTATTCATCAGTCACCACACCGCGTCCTCCCTCCACATCGTGGAGGGCATCGCAAACAAGCTGGAGGCCGACGGCGTGCGCTGCTGGTACGCCCCCCGGAACACCGAGGGGGCCTATGCCTCCAGCATCGTCAAGGCCATCAACAGCTGCGCCATCTTCCTGCTCATCCTCAACCGCCAGGCCTCCGAGTCCATCCATGTGCTCAACGAGATCGACATGGTCAGCCGCCGCCTGACCCGCAGCGAGGATGTAAAGGTCATCCCCTTCCATGTGGCCGACGACGAGATCGGGGAGGACGCCCAGTATTACCTGGGCCGCCTCCACTGGATCGACGCCATGACCCCGCCCATGTATAAGCGCATCGACGAGCTGGTGGAGCACCTGGAGATGCTGCTGGGCCGGGAGGGGAAGCCCCGGGGGGAGAAGGGGGAGAGCGGGCAGCGCAGCTACCGCCTGCTTTCCCGGCTGCCCCAGGCCCGGGAGGTCTTTGAGGGCCGGGAGAGCCTGCTGGAGCAGATGCACGGCCACTTTGCCCAGGGAAAGCGCTGCCTGTTCCTGGAGGGGATCGGCGGCATCGGCAAGAGTGAGCTGGCCAAGCAGTACGCCCTGCGCTTTCAGCGTGAGTACGACCAGGTGCTCTTCGTCAGCTACCAGGGCAGCCTCCAGAGCCTGGTGTGCGACGCCGACGCCTTTGCCATTGAAAACCTGGAGCCCCAGACCCCCGAGGAGGACGAGCGGGCCTTCTTCCTGCGCAAGCTGCGCGTGCTCCAGAGCATCGCCGGGGAGCGGACCCTCATCATCGTGGACAATTTCGACGTGGACGGCGACGAGGACCTGGACCGCTTTTTGGAGGGGCGCTGCCATGTGATCCTCACCACCCGCAACGCCCACCCCGGCCGCCCCACCCTAAGGGTGGAGGCCATGGAGGACATGGGGGTGCTGCTGGATATCTTCCGGCAGAACTACGGCGAGGAGGTGGATGAGAGCGAGACGGCCACCCTCCAGGAGATCTTCCGGCGCATCGCCTGCCACACCTACACCGTGGAGCTCATCGCCAAGCAGATGAGCGCCAGCTTCCTCACGGCGGGGGAGATGCTCGCCCTGCTGGAGCAGGGGGAGATGGAGGGCGGCCTTTCCGAGACGGTGGCGGGCCGCCGGTCGGTCAACACCGCCTTCGGGCATATCTGCTCGGTGTTCAACACCAGCGGCCTGGGGGAGGAGGACAAGCAGATCCTCCGGTGCCTGTCCCTCATGGGCCACGGGGGCGTGAGCGCCGTGCGCTTCCGGGAGTGGATGGCCCTTTCCTCCTTTGAGCCGGTCAACCGCCTCATCCGCCGCAGCTGGATCATCCGGGGCGCGGAGAAGCGCATTGCCCTCCACCCCCTGGTGATCGAGGTGGTCCACGCCATGCTGCGCCCCACGGTGGAAAACTGCGGGGCCTTCCTGGACCGGATGGGCGCCTTCCTGTTCACCGCCTGGCTGCGGCCCTACCAGGAGAACCTGGCCGTGGCGGAGAACGTGCTGGCGGTGGCGGCCTATTTCCCCGAGCCGGATACCCGGGCCCTGGACGCCTTCGAGCCCATCTCCGGCTTTCTCTGGCAGGTGGGCAGGTTCGACGCCTCCATCGAAAACGCCCACCGCTTCTACGACGCCTGCTGCCGCCAGCTGGGGGAGAACAGCCCCATGGCGGGCTACGCCGCCAAGAACGTGGGCGGGTGCTACTTCAACAGCCGCCGGATGCGGGAGTCCATGCCCTGGTACCGCCTGGGCCTGGAGATCATGCTGCGCAGCGGCATGGAAGAGAACGAGGACCTGGCCATGGCCTACGAGAAGGCGGGGCGCAGCTACACCTGGGAGTACGACCAGGACTTTGACAAGGCCCAGGCCTGTTTTGAGCAGGCCCTGGCCATCCGCCAGCGGAACATCGCCGCCCTGGAGCGGGGGGAGAAGCGGGACATGCTCATGAAAAATGAGCACTACGGCCTGCCCCTGGCCCGGGAGCGGGTGGGGGAGACCTACATGGAGATGGGCCGGATGTACCAGCTCAAGGGGGAGTACCGCAAGGCCCTGGAGTGCACTCAGCTCCACGAGCAGTCGGTCTCCGAACGAAATCCCTCCGGCCTTGCCTACTCCTATTTTGACGAGGGTGTGTCCCTGTACCACCTGGGCCTGGAGGCCCGGGCGGCGCTCCGGGAGGAAGAGGCGGGGCAGTGGTGGTCCCAGGCGGAGGAGAAGCTCTCCAAGGCCCTGGAGATCAACCTGCGCATGCGGGGCACCCTGGCGGCGGACACGGTGGAAAACCAGGAGGCGCTGGGGGACCTGTACGCCGCCCAGGGCCGCCTGGGCGAGGCGTCCAACGCCTATATGGCGGTGCTCTCCATGCTGGAGGGCCTCTTCGGCCGGGACGACCCGCGGCTGCTGGCGGTGAAGGAGAAGATGGACTTCGGCGGCGGCACCCCCTGAGGGCGGGAGAAAAATTTTTCAATCTACCGTGCAAAAGCGGCGGAAGTATGCTATACTGACAGTTAGCCGCAGTGCAGTACACAACGGGCCCTTCCGGGGCCCCGGGAGGGCAGAACATGGAAAAGAGACTTTTCAGCAACGCCAACATCCTCTCCTGGCTCCAGTATTACGCCCAGAACATGGACGTGGACCTGGAGAAGGTCAAGATCCTGGACATCACCCGCAAGAACAAGAACCTCATCCCCATGGTGGAGTCCCACCGCGCGGTGCTGGTGTTCACCGAGGCGGGCCACGCCGACATCTTCTACCGCATGTGGGACGCGGGCCTGGGGGAGTGCGAGGTGTGGTACAACGAGGGCTCCGACCCCTCCGGCCCCATCCTTCACAAGCCCCTCAAGGACATGATCAACCGGGGTATCAACGCCTCGGCGGCCATGCTCATCCTCAACCCCAATGCCCGCAGCACCTACAAGATCGGCATGGACAACGCCAGCTTCTCCCGGGGGTCCATCCACTATGTGGGCAGCGAGATCCGCTCCGTGATCCTCAGCAAGATGCACGCCGCCCTCACGGACAACCTGTGCGTCATCAGCGGGGAGTCCATCGCGGTGGAGGCGGCCATCATCGCCGCCGAGGGCACCGTCATCGCCGTGGAGTACAGCGCCGCCGACCGGCGCACCATGGAGGAAAACGCCCAGAAGTTCGGCCTGAACAACATCGCCATCGTGGACCATGTGGACAAGGAGACCATGGCGGGCCTGCCGGTGCCCGGACTTGCCTTCCTGGTGGCCTCGGCCAGCATGGAGCAGGAGCTCAAGTGCCTGCTGGAGCGAAACCCCCACATGGAGTTTGTGATCTACACCCTGGACTTCCGCTGCGCCGCCTCCATCCCCGACCTCTTCGAGTCCCTGGGGGTGAAGGAGACCGAGGTGATCCAGATCTCCGTGTCCAAGCTCACGTCCAAAAATACCTTCAACCAGGAGCCCGCCCCCTGGATCATTACAGGCAGGGCTTGACAATTCCCGCGCAAGGCGGTACAATATTTAGCAATCTAGCATTTTAACGCATAAAAGACCATGAAGGAGACAGTAGGGCCTGACGGAAGATCACAGAGAGCCGGCGGTTGGTGGAAAGCCGGTATCGGTACGTCTTGCCTGAAGATCACTCCCGAGTCCCAGCCCAAAACGGCCTTTGGCCGGAGTAGGTCCTGGCGGGCCTCCCCGTTAACGGAGGAGCGTATGTCGGTACGCGGCGAATGGGTGGTATAGCGAGATGCTTTTTTTGGCGCTCGTCCCGGTTCGGGGCGGGCGCCATTTTTGCTTCAAAAAAATGCAAGCATTTTTTTGAGGGGGATCGCAGCCCGCTGCGTCGCAGCCTTTGGCCAAGAGCCAAAGGCCACGCTTGCGGGCTGAGAGGTGTTTTTTCCGAGGCACATGTCCCCGGAAAAAACAGACTGCGATTCCTTTCGCCGTCTGCGGACGGCGAAACTCTGCCGAGGGCTTTTGGAGCGGGGGACGTGTTCCCGGCTTTTTGGGCGCCTCCGGGCACTTGTTGCAGACTCTTACATGTATGGGAGGAATGAGACATGAGCAGCACCATGACAGAGATCCGCTGGCACGGGCGGGGCGGCCAGGGGGCCAAGACCGCCTGCCTGCTGCTGGCGGACGCGGCCTTTGCCTCGGGCAAGTACGTCCAGGGGTTTCCGGAGTACGGGCCTGAGCGGATGGGAGCCCCCATCACGGCCTACAACCGCATCAGCGACACCCCCTGCACCGTCCACTCCAACATCTACGAGCCCGACTATGTGGTGGTGGTGGACGAGTCCCTCCTCCACACGGTGGACGTGACGGCGGGGCTCAAGGCGGAGGGGGCCATTGTGGTCAACACCTCCCGTTCGCCCGAGGATATCCGCCCCCTGCTGCACGGCTATACCGGGCGGGTGTGCACCATCGACGCCCGGGCCATCTCCGAGGAGCACCTGGGGGGCTATTTCCCCAACACCCCCATGCTGGCCGCCATCGTCCAGGTGAGCCGGGTGCTGGACGCCGGGCGCTTCATCGCCGACATGGAGGCGTCCTTCCGCCACAAATTCGCCACCAAGCCCCAGGTGATCCAGGGGAATATGAACTGTCTCATCCGATCCATGAAGGAGGTGCACGGGCTATGAGCCGCAGCGCGAAGGACATCAACGAACAGATCCCCTGGCAGGAGATCAGCCCCGGCGGGGAGATCTGCGAGGGGGGCACCGCCCGCCTGGTCAAGACCGGCGAGTGGCGCAGCAACGTGCCCGTATGGGAGGCGGACAAGTGCAAGCAGTGCCTGCTGTGCGCTCCCTACTGTCCCGACTCCTCCATCCCCGTCACCGCGGGGAAGCGGGGAGAGTTCGACCTGGACCACTGCAAGGGGTGCGGCATCTGCGCCAAGGTGTGCCCCTTCGGGGCCATCCGTATGGAAAAGGAGGTGCGGTAACATGAGCATCCGGGAGCGCCTGAGCGGCAACGAGGCCATCGCCTACGCCATGCGGCAGATCGACCCAGACGTGTTTGCCGCCTTCCCCATCACCCCCTCCACCGAGATCCCCCAGTATTTCGCCCAGTATGTGGCAAACGGAGAGGTAAATACCGAGTATGTCACCGTGGAGAGCGAGCACTCCTCCATGTCCACCTGCGTGGGCGCCGCCGCCGCCGGAGCCCGGGCGGTCACCGCCACCTCCTCCTGCGGCCTGGCGTTCATGTATGAGATGCTCTATGTGGCCGCCTCCGCCCGGCTGCCCATCACCCTGGCCTGCGTCAACCGCACCCTCACCGGTCCCATCAACATCAACAACGACCACTCCGACTCCATGGGGGCCCGGGATTCGGGCTGGCTCCAGATCTACGCGGAGAACAACCAGGAGGCCTACGACAACTACCTCCAGGCCATGCGCATCTCCGAGGACCCCCGGGTCCGCCTGCCCATCATGATCTGCCAGGACGGCTTCATCACCTCCCACGCGGTGGAGAACATCCTCCTGGAGGAGGACGAGGCCGTGAAGAAGTTCGTGGGGGAGTACACCCCGGAGAACTTCCTGCTCAAGCACGAAAACCCCCTGGCGGTGGGACCCTACGACACCTGCCCCTACTGCATGGAGCACAAGGTCCAGCTGGCAAACGCCATGAAGGCGGCCAAGGAGGTCATCCTGGAGGTGGCTGCCGACTTTGAGCGCACCTTTGGCCGCAAGTACGGCTTCTTTGAGTGCTACGAGATGGAGGACGCCGAGGTGGCCCTGGTGCTCATCGGCTCCACCGCGGGCACCGCCAAGGCGTGCATCCGCAATCTCCGCGCCCAGGGGATCAAGGCGGGGCTCATCAAGCTGCGGGTGTTCCGCCCCTTCCCCATGGAGGAGCTGGCAAAGGCACTGGCCCATGTGAAGGCGGTGGCGGTGATGGACAAGAGCGAGGGCAACTCCGGCTGCGGCGGCCCGCTGTTCGCCGAGACCTGCGCCGCCTGCTACGACCTGCCGGTGCGCCCCATGCTCATCGACGTGGTCTACGGCCTGGCCGGCCGGGACTGCCGGGTGGAGGACATCGAGCGGGTCTATCGCCACCTGCTGAAAATGGCCGAGACCGGCGTCACCGGTGAGCGCTACCTCCACATGGGGCAGCGCAGCAACGCAGAGGAGGTGCTGTGAGATGGCATACAACCACAAAGCGGAGCTCTCCAAGCCTGAGCGGTTCGTGGGCGGCCACCGGCTGTGCGCCGGGTGCGGCGCGGGCATCGTCTGCCGGGCCATGACCCGGGCCCTGGACGAGGGGGACAAGGCGGTCATCTGCAACGCCACCGGCTGCCTGGAGGTCTCCTCCTTCCTCTACCCCTACACCGCCTGGGAGGACAGCTACATCCACTCCGCCTTTGAAAACGCCGCCGCCACCTGCGGCGGCGTGGAGGCGGCCTACAAGGCCCTGAAAAAGAAGGGCAAGGTGCAGGACAACTACAAGTTCCTCACCATCGGCGGGGACGGCGGCACCTACGACATCGGCTTTCAGTCCCTCTCCGGGGCCATGGAGCGGGGCCACGATATGGTCTACTTCTGCTACGATAACGAGGCCTACATGAACACCGGCATCCAGCGCTCCTCCTCCACCCCCCGCTTCGCCAGCGCCACCACCTCCCCCTCGGGCAGCGTCTCCACCGGCAAGGTCCAGGACAAGAAGGACCTCACCGAGATCATGGCCGCCCACCACATCCCCTATGTGGCCCAGACCACCTTCCTTGGCAACTTCAAGGACTTCCACGAGAAGGCCCACCGGGCCATCTACACCCCCGGCCCCGCCTTCGTCAACGTCCTCACCCCCTGCCCCCGGGGCTGGCAGTACTCCCCGGAGCTGCTGCCCGAGCTGTGCCGCCTGGCGGTGGAGACCTGCGTGTGGCCCCTGTTCGAGGTGGTGGAGGGCAAGTGGATGCTCTCCTACGAGCCCAAGAAGAAGCTGCCGGTCACCGAGTTCATGAAGCTCCAGGGCCGGTTCAAGCACTGCTTCCAGCCGGGCAACGAGTGGACCCTGAAAGCCGCCCAGGACTATGTGGACGAGAAGTGGGAGGCCCTGCTCCAGAAGTGCCGGGGCTGATGAACCGCCCCCATACAAGAAAAAGCCGCCCGCCGGGAGAAGCATCCCGGCGGGCGGCTGAGGTTTTCGATAAACCCTTCTGGCCAAAGGATTCGGAGGGAAAGATAGTGTGAAAGAAAACCGTCAGGGTTGTCTTTCGCGTCTGATCAAACCACTTTTTGAAACTTTTTTGAAGTTTCAAAAAGTGCAACAGCCTGTCGAAAAGACTTTTTCGACAGGCTG
>DVLB01000099.1 GCA_018715695.1 Candidatus Galloscillospira stercoripullorum | reverse complement strand
AGGCCCCCTTCCGGGTCACCTTCACCCCCACCCAGGCCGATCTGGAGGCCGTGGCCGCCCTGGCCGAAGAGACCGCCGCCAAGCTCAAGGCCTGAGAAACCCTCCATGGAACAAAAAGCGCCCGCCGCATTTTAGCGGCGGGCGCTCTCTTTTTATGTCCTGGGGCAAACTCAGCCCTCTCCCCGGTCCGCCCGGATGAGGTTTTTGAGGGCCTCCACCCCCACCTTCACGGCGGCGGAGACGTCGTGGCTCTCCTCCTGAGAGAGGCCCGCGGCCTCCCGCTCCTGGTTCCAGATCACATGGAACACCGAGCCGCACCGCACCCCCAGGGCGGCGGCGCAGGTGAACAGGGCCGCCGACTCCATCTCAGAGGCCAGCACCCCCAGCCGCTTCCACGCCTCCCACTTGCTGAGCAGCTCATAGCTCACCGGCATACGCCCGGGGTCGTGCTGGCCGTAGAAGGAGTCCTTGCACTGGACCACTCCGGCGTGCCACCGGTAGCCCAGGTCGCCGGCGCTCTTCACCAGCGCGGAGAGCACTGTGAAGTTGGGCACCGCCGGGAACTCGATGGGGGCGTACTCCCGGCTGGTGCCCTCCATGCGCACCGCGCCGGTGGCCACCACCACGTCCCCCGCCTTCACGTCCAGGTGGATGCCCCCGCAGGTGCCCACTCGCACGAAGGTATCCGCCCCGATGTTCTTGAGCTCCTCCATGGCGATGGCCGCCGAGGGGCCCCCGATGCCGGTGGAGCAGACGCTGACCTTCTCGCCCAGCAGCGTGCCGGTATAGGTGGTGTACTCCCGGTTGGAGCGGACCTTCACCGGGTTTTCAAAGAGGGCGGCGATGGCCTCGCACCGGCCCGGATCGCCGGGCAGGATGCAGTAGCGCCCCACGTCCCCGCTCCGGCATTTGATGTGGAATTGCTCTTGCTGTTCATGCATGTCGATCACCTCATAAGTTTGGTTTTCTTCCTCTTTGCTCAGTATACCTGTTTTCCCGGCCCTGCGCAAGTTTTCCCGTCATTTTCTCCCAAAGCGGCGCCGTTTTCACGGGAGTTTGCAGCTGCTTCTTGCATATCGGCGCGATATGCGGTATGATAGTGCCGCTTTGATCACTTCCCAAAAGGGGCAAAATTCAAAAGAAATACAAAGTGGGGATCGTATTGAAAATCATCATTGTAGGCGACGGCAAGGTGGGCTTCACTCTGGCGCAGCACCTCTCCAGGGAAAACCATGACGTGACCATCATCGACACCCGGGACGACGCCCTGCGCCGGGCCAACGACACCCTGGACGTCATGTGCGTCAAGGGAAACGGCGCCTCCATCACCACCCTGCGGGAGTCGGGGGCGGACACCGCCGACGTCCTCATCGCCGCCACCAACGCCGACGAGGTCAACATGGTCTGCTGCCTCACCGCCAAGCGCCTGGGCACCAAGTACACCATCGCCCGGGTGCGGGACATGGAGTACACCGCCGAGCTCTCCAGCCTCAAGCGGGAGATGGGCATTGACATGATCATCAACCCGGAAAACGCCACCGCCGTGGAGATCTCCCGGCTGCTGCGCTTTCCCTCCGCCGCCAACATCGACACCTTTTACCGGGGCCGGGTGGAGCTCATCGGCTTCCGGGTCCAGGCCGACGATTTCATCTGCTCCCAGCCTCTCTCCGCCCTGCCCGGCAAGGTCAAGGCCCTCCCCCTGCTCTTCTGCGCCGCCGAGCGGGAGGGCCAGGTCATCATTCCCGACGGCTCCTTCGTCCCCCAGGCCGACGACAAGCTCTACCTCATCGGCCAGCCCGTGGGCATGAGCCAGTTTTTCAAGCTGCTGGGCCGGTATGTCCCCAAGATCAAGGACGTGTTTCTGGTGGGAGGCGGGCGCATCTCCCGCTACCTGGCCGACATTTTGGAGAACATGGGCATGCACGTCAAGGTGGTGGAGCTGAGCGAGCAGCGCTGCCTGGCCTTCAGCGAGGCCCAGCCCCGGACCATGGTCATCTGCGGCGACGGCACCGACCAGGAGCTCTTGGAGTCGGAGAACATCGCCGCCGCCGACGCCTTCGTGGCCCTGACCGACCGGGACGAGGACAACCTCATCATCTCCCTGTACGCCATGCAGCGGGGCATTCCCAAGGTCATCGCCAAATCAAACCGGCAGAACTACGCCAGCATCGCCCACTCGGTGGGGCTGGACAGCGTCATCTCCCCCAAGCTCATCACCGCAAACCAGATCCTCCAGACTGTGCGGGGAATGGAGAACTCCAAGGGCAACGTGATGAACGCCCTTTACATGATCGCCGACGGCCAGGCCGAGGCCATGGAGTTCGTCATCAACAGCTCCTCCAGCCGCCTGGGCCGCCCCCTGCGGGAGCTGCGGCTCAAGAAGGGCATCCTCATCGGCGTGCTCATCCACGACAACCGCATCATCATCCCGGAGGGCTCCTCCGTCCTCTCCCAGGGGGACACCGTCATCATCGTCTCCCGGGACCAGGGCATTCTGGACATCAACGACATCTTTGAGACCGATCTGGGGGCTTAACAGATGAATTTCAAGCTGGTTTTCAAGCTCACGGGCAAGGTGCTGCTGGTGGAGGGCTTCTGCATGCTCCTGCCCCTGCTGGTCTCCCTGGCCTACCGGGAGGACCCCCGGCCCTTCCTCTACACCATCCCCCTGCTGCTCATCGCCGGCGGCCTGCTCTCCCTGCTCAAGCCCAAGGACCACTTCTACGCCCGGGAGGGCTTTTTCTCCGTGGGCCTCATCTGGATGCTCATCTCCCTGTTCGGCGGCCTGCCCTTCTTCTTCTGCGGGTATTTCCCCACCTTCGCCGACTGTTTTTTTGAGTCGGCCTCCGGCTTCACCACCACCGGAGCCTCCATCCTTCCGGCGGTGGAGGGCCTGCCCTACGGCATCCTCTTCTGGCGCTCCTTCACCCACTGGCTGGGCGGCATGGGGGTGCTGGTGCTCACCATCGCCCTGCTCCCCTCCCTGGGCAACCGCACCCTCCACCTCATGAAGGCCGAGAGCCCGGGGCCCATCGTGTCCAAGCTGGTGCCCAAGACCAGCCAGTCCTCCAAGATCCTCTACGGCATCTACTGCGCCCTCACCCTGATCCAGATCCTCTGCCTGAAGCTGGCCGGGATGCCCCTCTTTGACAGCGTGGTCCACGCCTTCGGCGCCGCGGGCACCGGCGGCTTTTCCATCAAAAACGCCTCCATAGGAGCTTACGGCAATCCCGCCATCGAGATCATCATCACCGTGTTCATGCTCCTCTTCTCCATCAACTTCGCCATGTACTTCCTGCTGCTGTGCGGCAAGTGGAAGCAGGTGCTCAAAAGCGACGAGCTGCGCTTTTTCCTGGGGGTGGTGGCGGTGAGCATCCTGCTCATCAGCGTCAATCTCTCCACCTCCCAGGGGGGCATGTCCCTGGGGGATACCGTCCGCCACGCCGCCTTCCAGGTGGCCTCCATCATCTCCACCACCGGCTACTCCAGCGTCGATTTCGACCTCTGGCCCGAGTTCTCCCGGTTCCTGCTGGTCATCCTCATGTTCATCGGCGCCTGTGCCGGCTCCACCGGCGGCGGTCTCAAATGCTCCCGGGTGCTGCTCATGTTCAAGGGTCTCAAGCGGGAGATCCACCAGGTCATCCACCCCCGCAGCGTCAACGTGGTCAAGTTGGACGGCCGGGTGGTGGAGGAGAGCGCCCTGCGCTCCGTCCTTCTCTTCCTGGCGGCCTACCTGCTCATTCTCTTTACCGCCGGGCTGGTGGTGGCCCTGGATGACTTCTCCTTCGGCACCACCTTCACCTCCGTGGTCTCCTGTCTGAGCAACGTGGGCCCCGGCCTGGAGACCGTGGGACCCATGGGCAACTACTCCGCCTTCTCCATCCTGTCCAAGGTGGCTCTCTCCCTGTGCATGATCATTGGCCGGCTGGAGATCGTCCCCATCATGGTCCTGTTCAGCAAAAACGCCTGGAAGCGCTCCTGATCCCGCTCTCCCTCCTTTTCGGCATGTGAAAATTTTCTGCGATTATGATTTTTTCCTCTTTTTGGCTTGCAAAACAGAAATCATATGTTAGAATTAATATCACATAACGGCGGGCACCGTTCTCCGCCAATCCTCAAAGGAGTGGTAAAATGAATCCGCAAAACCTTTTCTGGATCGGACTAATCGGCGCAGCCCTGGCACTTTTATTCGCACTTTTCCAGACCCGCAAGGTCCTCCGTTTCTCTGAGGGGACCGACCTCATGTGCAAGATCGCATCTTCCATCCGTCAAGGCGCCAGTGCCTACCTCCGCAGGCAGTACTCCACCGTTGTCAAGTTCTTCATCGTCATGGTCATCATTCTGGCCATTCTGGCCGTGGTGGGCTTTGTGTCCCCCTTCGTCCCCTTCGCCTTTGTCACCGGCGGGTTCTACTCCGCCCTGGCCGGCTTCATCGGCATGAAGATCGCCACCAGCTCCAACGCCCGTACCGCCAACGCCGCTCATGAGAGCCTCAACCGGGGCCTCAACGTGGCCTTCTCCTCCGGCGCGGTCATGGGCTTCACCGTAGTGGGTCTGGGCCTGCTGGACATCACCGTGTGGTTCCTCATCCTGCGCTACGGCTTCAAGCAGGAGTTCGCCGCCATCGCCCAGACCATGGTCATGTTCGGCGTGGGCGCCTCCTCCATGGCTCTGTTCGCCCGTGTGGGCGGCGGCATCTTCACCAAGGCCGCCGACGTGGGCGCCGACCTGGTGGGCAAGGTAGAGGCCGGCATCCCCGAGGATGACCCCCGCAACCCCGCCACCATCGCCGACAACGTGGGCGACAACGTGGGTGACGTGGCCGGCATGGGCGCCGACCTCTATGAGTCCTATGTGGGCTCCATCCTGGCCGCCTTCGCCCTGGGCGCTGCCGCTTACGGCGCCTCCGGCTTGGCCGCCAACGCCATGCTCCTGCCCCTGGCCATCGCCGTGGTGGGCATCGTGTGCTCCATCATCGGCTCCTTCCTCATCCGCACCAAGGAGGACGCCACCCAGCGCACCCTCCTGGCCACCCTGCGCAAGGGTACCTACACCGCCGCTGTCCTGGCCGCCATCGCCGCCGCCCCCCTCACCTGGTTCATCCTGGGCAACTGGGGCGTCTATGTGGCCATCCTGGCCGGCCTCATCGGCGGCTGCGCCATCGGCTTTTTCACCGAGTACTACACCTCCGACACCTATAAGCCCACCCAGGTCCTCTCCGACTCCACCGAGACCGGCGCCGCCACCACCATCATCGGCGGCCTGTCCCTGGGCATGAAGTCCACCGCCGCCCCCATCCTCATCGTGGGCATCGCCGTTCTGGTGAGCTATGTGGCCGCCGGCGGCATGGGCAGCTTTGAGATGGGCCTGTACGGCATCGGCATCGCCGCCGTGGGCATGCTCTCCACCCTGGGCATCACCCTGGCCACCGACGCCTACGGCCCCGTGGCCGACAACGCCGGCGGCATCGCCGAGATGAGCGGCCTGGGCGAGGAGGTGCGCAACCGCACCGACGCTCTGGACTCCCTGGGCAACACCACCGCCGCCACCGGCAAGGGCTTCGCCATCGGCTCCGCCGCCCTCACCGCTCTGGCCCTGCTGGTGAGCTATGTGGACGTGGTGAAGGCCAACAGCTTCACCTTTGACCTGAGCCTCACCAATCCCCCGGTGCTCATCGGATTGTTCATCGGCGCCATGCTCACCTTCCTCTTCGCCGCCCTCACCATGAGCGGCGTGCAGCGGGCCGCCCAGTCCATCGTGGTGGAGGTTCGCCGGCAGTTCAAGGAGATCGCCGGCATCATGGAGGGCAAGGCCGACCCCGACTACGCCTCCTGTGTGGATCTGTGCACCAAGGGCGCCCTGCATGAGATGGTGGTGCCCTCCCTGCTGGCCATCGTGGTTCCCGTGGTCACCGGCCTGATTCTGGGCGCGGAGGCCGTGGTGGGCCTGCTGGGCGGCGTCACCGTCACCGGCTTCGTGGTGGCCGTGTTCATGGCCAACGCCGGCGGCGCCTGGTACAACGCCAAGAAGTACATCGAGGCGGGCCACCACGGCGGCAAGGGGAGCGAGCAACACAAGGCCGCCGTCATCGGCGACACCGTGGGCGACCCCTTCAAGGACACCTCCGGCCCCTCCCTGAACATCCTCATCAAGCTGTGCTCCACCGTCTCCATCGTGTTCTCCGGACTGATCACCACCGTGCATCTGTTCTGAGACAAGGCTTTCAGCCCCCCGCGCCCTTCGGGCGCGGGGGGCTTTTTTGGCCCATTTTCAGCAAGTTGACGAAACTGGGAAACCATACTTGACAAAGTTTATCCAGAATGATATGTTATACTCAACAGTACAGAAGGGAGGGAGGACGCCGGTGATCACCCGGGAGACCGATTATGCCATCCGCCTGCTGCGCACCCTGGCCGACGGGGAGCGGCACACCGCGGCGGAGGCGGCGGAGCGGGAGCTGGTGCCCCAGCCCTTTGCGTACAAGATCCTCAAGAAGCTTTCCAAGGCGGGCCTTGTGGAGGTGACCCGGGGGGCCGACGGCGGCTGCCGCCTGCTGGCCGATCTGGAAAAGACCTCCCTCTATGACCTGATGGAGGCCATGGGGGAGAGCTGCCGGCTCAGCGGCTGCACAGTGCCGGGCCACCGGTGTACCTGGCGGGAGGCCCACGGCGGCTGCACCGTCCACTGTCATCTGGCCGCCATTCAGGAAAAGCTGAATGGGGAGCTGAAAGCCCACACCCTGGCGGAGATCCTGCGGGAACCAACGTAGTGTTTCTTTTACCCTGAAAATAGATAAAATTTATCCACTTTATAAAAAGGAGGACGCGACATGTTATTCCAGACCACCCAGGCGCATGAGGAGCTGCGCGCCAAGATCCGGGCCTTTGCCGAGGAAGAAGTGAAGCCCATCGCCTTCTCTCTGGATCAGGCCAACGAGTTCCCCGCCGAAGCAGTGAAGAAGCTGGGGGAGATGGGCCTGATGGGCATCCCTTATCCCAAGGAGTACGGCTGCGCGGGGCTGGACGCCATCAGCTATGCCATCGCCGTGGAGGAGCTGTCCCGGGTGGACGGCGGCACGGGCGTCATTCTCTCTGCCCATGTGTCCCTGGGCTCCTGGCCCATCTTCGCCTTCGGCACCGAGGAGCAGAAGCAGAAGTACCTGGTGCCCCTGGCCCGGGGTGAGAAGATCGGCGCCTTCGGCCTGACCGAGCCCAACGCCGGCTCCGACGCCGGCGGCACCGAGACCACTGCCGTGGACAAGGGCGACCACTACCTGCTCAACGGCGGCAAGATCTTCATCACCAATGCCCCCAAGGCGGACACCTACGTGGTCTTCGCCGTCACCACCCCCGACATCGGCACCCGCGGCATCTCCGCCTTCATCGTGGAGAAGGGCTGGAAGGGCTTCGAGTTCGGCGACCACTACGACAAGATGGGCATCCGCTCCTCCTCCACCGCCGAGCTCATCTTCAACGACGTGAAGGTGCCCAAGGAGAACCTGCTGGGCAAGGAGGGCGAGGGCTTCAAGATCGCCATGGCCACCCTGGACGGCGGCCGCATCTGCATCGCCTCCCAGGCGCTGGGCATCGCCCAGGGTGCCTATGAGAACGCCCTGGAGTACGCCAAGGAGCGCATCCAGTTTGGCAAGCCCATC
>DVLB01000098.1 GCA_018715695.1 Candidatus Galloscillospira stercoripullorum | reverse complement strand
CGCAGTAGCGGCTGAGCACCCGGGCGGTGTCCTCAATGGGCTCCCCCCGGCCGATCTGGCTCTCCTTGCCCGAGAGGAAGATGGCGTGGCCGCCCAGCTGGAACATCCCCGTCTCGAAGGACACCCGGGTGCGGGTGGAGTTCTTCTCGAAGATCATGGCCAGGGTCTTGCCCTGGAGATAGTCGTGCTTGATGCCGTGCTTCTGGTTGTACTTCATCTGGTCGGCCACGTCCAGAATATGGCTGATCTCCTCTCCGGTGAGATCCAGCAGCTTCAAGAGATCCTTTTTCATCTCGTTTTCCTCCTTATCTGAGCACCTGCGCCATGATGGCCAGGCCCTTGTCCATTTCCTCCCGGGTGATGGTCAGCGGCGGCAGCAGCCGCAGGTCCTTGCCGCCGGTGAGCGCCAGCAGGCCGTTCTGGATGAGCAGGGCGGCCAGCTCCTTGTTGCTGCGCTCCCCCTTCACCTCCACGCCGATCATAAGGCCCAGGCCCCGGGTGTCCCCCAGGCAGGAGAGCCCCAGCTCGGCGATCTTCTGCCGCAGGTAGGCCCCCTTCTCGGCCACAGCGGCGATGGTCTCGTCGCTGAGGACCTCCATCACCGCCAGGGCGGCGGCGGCGGACACGGGGTTTCCGCCGAAGGTGGAGCCGTGGGTGCCGGCGGTGAGCACGCCCCGGCACTTCTCATTTGCCAAAAAGCCCCCCATGGGCAGTCCCCCGGCCACCCCCTTGGCGAAGGTGACCACGTCGGGAACAATGCCGTACTGCTGGTAGGCAAAGAAGGTTCCCGTGCGGCCGATGCCGCTTTGCACCTCGTCGATGATGAGCAGCCAGTCCCGCTGCTCACACAGTGCCGAGAGGGCCTGGACATAGGCCTTCTCCATGGGCCGCACGCCTCCCTCGCCCTGGACCAGCTCCAGCATGACGGCGCACACGTCGTGGCCGGAGACCTCCTCCAGGCTGGCCATGTCGCCGGCCTCGGCGTAACGGAAGCCCTCGGGGAAGGGGTAGAAGTAGTTGTGGAACACCTCCTGGCCGGTGGCCTTCAAGGTGACAGCAGTACGGCCGTGGAAGGAGTTTTTCAGGGTAATGATGGTGCCCCGGCCCTTGCCGTACTTGTCAAAGGACCACTTCCGGGCCAGCTTGATGGCCCCCTCGTTGGCCTCCGCCCCCGAGTTGGAGAAGAACACCCCCGCCATGCCCGAGCGCTCGCACATGATCTTGGCCAGCCGCGCCCCGGGCTGGGTGTAAAAGAGGTTGGAGATATGCCCCAGCTTGGCAGCCTGGGCGGCGATGGCCTCCACCCACCGGGGGTGGGCGCAGCCGATGGAGTTGACCCCGATGCCGCTGGAGAAGTCGATGTACTCCTTGCCCGAGAGATCATAGAGAGTTGCGCCGTGGCCGTGGTCGATGTCCACGTCGAAGCGGCCGTAGGTGGGCATAAAATAGGTATTGTCCAGCTCCTTGAGCTGCTGATGGTCCATGGTGTTCCCTCCTTATAAAAGCATGGTACCGATCCCCTCGTCGCTGAGCAGCTCGATGAGGATGGAGTGGGGGATCCGGCCATCCAGGATGATGGTGCTGCGCACCCCGGAGCGCACCGCCTCCACGCAGCAGTCCACCTTGGGGATCATGCCGCCGGAGATGATGCCGTCCTTCACCAGGGCGGGTACATGGGACAGGGGCACCACCGGGATGAGGGTCTCCTCGTCCTTGGGGTCCAGCAGCAGACCGCGCACATCGGTGAGAAGGATGAGCTTCTCGGCGTGGAGGGCAACTGCCAGCTTGGCCGCGGCGGTGTCGGCGTTGATGTTGTAGGCCGTCTCCGCGTCCTCCCCCTGGGCCACCGTGGAGACCACCGGGATATACCCGGCGTTGAGGCAGTCCAGCACCGGCGCGCTGTCCACCCGGGTGATCTCCCCCACCAGGCCGTAGCGCTCGTCCAGGACCTTGGCCTGGAACAGGCCGCCGTCCATGCCGCACAGGCCCACCGCCCGGCCGCCCATGCGGTTGAGGGTGGCCACCAGGTTCTTGTTCACCCGGCCGCACAGCACCTGCTGCACGATGTCCATGGTCTCCGCGTCGGTATAGCGCAGGCCGTCCACAAATTTGGACTCCTTGCCGATCTTGCGGAGCATCTCGTTGATCTCAGGCCCGCCGCCGTGGACCACCACCACCCGGATGCCCACCAGGTGGAGCAGGATGATGTCGGAGATCACCGCCTGGCGGAGCTCCTCGGAGATCATGGCGTTGCCGCCGTACTTGACCACCACGGTCTTGCCGGAATATTTCTGGATATAGGGCAGGGCTTCGGCCAGGACCTCCGCCCGCTGCTGCACATGGTCGGACATAGCGCTTTCTTCCTCTCTTCTCTCGTTCTCCGTATCAGGGCCCCTCAGGTGCGGTAGTCCCCGTTGATCTTCACATAGTCATAGGTGAGGTCACAGCCCCAGCACTCGGCCTCCTCCTCTCCCTCGTGGAGGTCCACATCGATGACCACCTCGTCCCGGGAGAGGATGTTCTTGGCCCGCTCCTCGTCGAAGTCCACACCGGCGCCCTGACGGCACACCAGGATCTCCCCCAGGTCGGAGCAGAACTTCACGTCCACATACTCGGGCCGGAAGGGGGCCTTGGAGTAGCCCATGGCGCACAGCACCCGCCCCCAGTTGGCATCGGCGCCGAACATGGCCGCCTTGGTCAGCGGCGAGCTCACCACCGCCTTGGCAAGGCGCTCGGCGCTCTCCTCGCTGCGCGCGCCGTGGACGCGGCAGGTCACCAGGCGGCTTGCCCCCTCGCCGTCGGCGGCGATGGACCGGGCCAGCTCCCGGCAGAGGGTGTGGAGGGCCTGGAGGAAGAGGGTATAGCCGTCATCCTTCCACTCGATGAGGGCATTGCCCGCCATACCGTTGGCCAGCACCACGCACATATCGTTGGTGGAGGTATCCCCGTCCACGGTGACCCGGTTGAAGGTACGGGGCACCACCTCGTGGAGGGCGTCGGAGAGCATCTCGTGGGTGATGGCACAGTCGGTGGTGATAAAGCACAGCATGGTGCCCATGTTGGGGTGGATCATGCCCGAGCCCTTGGCGATGGCCCCGATGGTCACCGTCTTGCCCCCGATGACGGTGGTGAAAGCCAGCTCCTTTTTCACCGTGTCGGTGGTCATGATGGCGTGAGCGGCGTCGTCGGAGCCGCCCTCCTTCTTGAGGGAGGCAGCCAGGGCGCCCATCCCCGCCTCGATGGCGGAGATGTTCAGGGTCTGGCCGATGACGCCGGTGGAGGCCACCACAAAGTCGTTTTCCTTAAGCCCCACGGCCGCGGCAGCCGCGGCGCACATCCGCTTGGCGTTCTCATGCCCCTCGGGGGCGCAGGCATTGGCGTTGCCGCTGTTGGCGATGATGCCCCTGGCCACGCCGTCCTCCAGGTGCTCCATGGTGATATACAGCGGGGCCGCCTTCACCCGGTTCATGGTGTAGACCGCCGCGGCGGTACACTCCTTCTCCGAGAGGATCATGGCCAGGTCCTTCTTGTCCGGGCTGCTGCTCTTCTTCACGCCGCAGTGGATACCCCCGGCGGTAAAGCCCAGGGCCGCGGTCACGCCGCCTGTGATCTGCTTCATTGTTCCAACTCTCCTTACAGTGAAAGGCCGGTACGCTCGTCCAGGCCCAGCATGATATTCATATTCTGCACCGCCGCGCCGCTGGCGCCCTTGCCCAGGTTGTCAAACAGGGCGGTGACGGTGAAGCACTCGTCGCTGCCCGCCACGGTGAGGACCAGGTCGTCCTTCCCCGCCCGCTCGGCGGCGTAGAGCTTGCCTCCGCCGTCCCCAGGGGCTACCCGGACCAGGTTCTGCCCGGCGTAAAAGTCCAGCAGCGCCTCTCTCAGCCGGGAGAGGCTGTCGATCCCCCGCAACTGCTCCCGGTGGAAGGTAACGGTGGTGGCCATCCCTTTATAGTAGTCGTCCACGATGGGCACGAAGACAGGGGTGCGCTCCAGGCCGCAGCGCACGCGCATCTCGGGCAGGTGCTTGTGGCCCTGAGAGAGGGCATAGGGCGCGGGGCTCGAGAGCAGGGCGTCCCGGTCCTCCGCTTCGTACTGGGCGATCATCTTCTTCCCCCCGCCGGAATAGCCGGTGAGGGAGAAGCAGGTGAGATAGGCGTCGGCCGGCAGGATACCCAGGGTCACCAGGGGGTAGACCACGCTCACAAAGCCGGTGGCGTGGCACCCCGGGTTGGCTACCCGCTTCCCGGCGGCGATCATGGAGCGGTGGAGGGCGGAGAGCTCCGCAAAGCCGTAGGCCCAGCCGGGCAGTACCCGGTGGGCGGTGGATGCGTCGATGACCCGGGTGTCGGGATTTTCGATCATGGACACCGCCTCCACGGCGGCGGCGTCGGGCAGGCAGAGAAACACCAGGTCGGCCGCATTCAGGAACTTCTTCCGCTCAGCGCTGTCCTTGCGCTTGTCCTCGTCGATGAGCAGCAGCTCGATGTCCTCCCGCTTACCCAGCCGCTCGTAGATCTGAAGGCCGGTGGTGCCTTCCTTCCCGTCTATGTATACCTTTGGTTTCATACCTTTCTCGCCTCGATAAACGTCTTGATATTAGCGATCTGCTGCTCCACGGCCTCCTTGGCCGGGCCGCCATAGACTTTTCTTCCGTTGACGCAGGTCTTGAGCTCCAGGGCCTCGTACACGTCCTCGTCAAAGAGGTTGGAGATGGAACGGAAGTCCTTGAGGGGCAGGGTGTCCAGGGTCTCCCCCGTCTTGATGCACATATTCACCAGCCGACCCACGATCATATAGGCCTCCCGGAAGGGCATCCCCTTCTTGGTGAGGTAGTCGGCGCAGTCGGTAGCGTTGATGAAGCCGCCGGCGGCGGCGGTGCGCATGTTCTTCTTCACCACCGACAGGGTGTCCAGCATGGCGGTAAAGACGGGGACGCACATCTCCACCGTGTCAATGGCGTCAAAGACGCACTCCTTGTCCTCCTGCATATCCTTGTTGTAGGCCAGGGGCAGGGCCTTCATCACCGTGAGCAGGGTGACCAGGGAGCCGTACACCCGCCCGGTCTTGCCCCGGACCAGCTCGGCCACGTCGGGGTTCTTCTTCTGGGGCATGATGGACGAGCCGGTGGAATAGGCGTCGTCCAGCTCCACGAACTTGAACTCCCAGGAGCACCAGAGGATGATCTCCTCGGAAAAGCGGGACAGGTGCATCATCAAAATGGAGCAGGCGGCGAGAAACTCAATGGCGAAGTCCCGGTCGGACACCGAGTCCATGGAGTTGTCGGTGGGCTTTTTGAAGCCCAGGGCCGCCGCCGTCTGGAACCGGTCCACCGGGTAGGTGGAGGTGGCCAGGGCGCCGGCGCCCAGGGGGCACTCGTCCATACGCTCCAGGCAGTCCTCCAGCCGCGTCACGTCCCGGCGGATCATGTTGGCATATGCCATCATATAGTGGGCGAAGGTGGAGGGCTGGGCCCGCTGGAGATGGGTATAGCCGGGCATGACGGTGTCCAGGTTGGCCTCCGCCTTCTTCACCAGCACCTTTTCCAGCTCCAGGCACATGGAGATGATCTTGGGGATCTCCCCCTTGACGTAGAGCCGGAAGTCGGTGGCCACCTGGTCGTTGCGGGAGCGGGCGGTGTGCAGCCGCTTGCCCGTGTCCCCGATGCGCTCGGTCAGGATGGCCTCGATGTTCATGTGGATGTCCTCATTGTCCAGGGAGAACTCCACCTTGTCCGCCTCGATGTCAGCCAGGATGGCCTGGAGGCCCGCGATGATCTTCTCGGCCTCGTGGGGCTCGATGATCCCCTGCTTGCCCAGCATGGCCGCATGGGCCATGGACCCCTCGATGTCCTGCCGGTACATCCGGGCGTCAAAGGTGATGGAGGAGTTGAAGTCGTTGACCAGTGTATCGGTCTCCTTTTGGAACCGGCCTGCCCAGAGTTTCATATACCCATTACCTCACTTTTTTCGCGCTTCGGCGGCAGGCCGGAGAGCAGGGTCCCTCCCGGGAAACCCCGCCTTCCGGCCTGTACGCTGATTTTCAGTTGAGCCTTTGTATTAAAGCTTGCCCTGCTCCCGCAGCGCCTGCACCGTGTCGGGCAGGCCCCAGAGGTTGATGAAGCCGGTGGCGTCGTCTCCCCAGCGGCAAAGCCGCCGGGGGCCCCTTGGGATCTCACTTGCGCGGGCGAAGTAAATTCGCCCTTGCGCCAAGGTTTTCGCCGTGCGAAAACGCTTGTGCGGCGCACTCGCGCCGACCCGGCTCCGCCGGGAACCAGAACGACGCCCTTCGAATCAGAGCTTGCCCTGCTCCCGCAGCGCCTGCACCGTGTCGGGCAGGCCCCAGAGGTTGATGAAGCCGGTGGCGTCGTTCTGATTGTAGTCGCTCTCCTCGAAGGTCACCAGGTTCTCAGAATAGAGGGTCTCGGGAGAGGTGACGCCGGCGGTGATGATGTTGCCCTTGTAGAGCTTGAGCTTCACGGTGCCGGTGACGTGCTTCTGGGTGGCGGTGGCAAAGGCGGTCAGGGCCTCCCGCAGG
>DVLB01000097.1 GCA_018715695.1 Candidatus Galloscillospira stercoripullorum | reverse complement strand
GTGGTCACCAATCCCGTGGACGCGGCGCGGGTGGCGCGGCTTACAGAGCGCCTGGGCTGACGGCTGCGGAGCAATACAGCAAAGGAAGACTGTGATATGGATATGAACAAGCCAGTGTGTGTCATCACCGGCGCCTCCGGAGGTATCGGGACGGAGCTGGTGCGGAAGTTCCGGGATCAGGGCTACCGGGTCGCTCTGGTGGACGTGGATCTGGCCCGCCTGGAGCAGACCGCGGCCAGCCTGGAGCTTACCGGGGAGCAGGGAGTGTGCCGGCAGCTGGACATCTCCGATGAGGAGCAGGTGGCCCGGACGGTGGCGCAGCTGCGCGCCCAGCTGGGGCGCATCGACGTGCTGGTCAACGCCGCCGGCATCGTGGGCCGCTACGCCCCCACGGTGGACTATACCTTTGAAAATTTCAGGAAGATCTACGCCGTCAACGTCTTTGGCACCTTCCTGATGATGCACGCCGTGCTGCCCATCATGGTGGAGCAGGGGGGCGGAGCCATCGTGAACTTCGGCTCGGTGTCCGGAATGCGGGGCTACACCCTGGAGGTGGGCTACGGCTCCAGCAAGTGGGCGGTGATCGGCATGACCCAGACCGTGGCCAACGAGTACGGCGGCCGGGGTATCCGGGTCAACTCGGTCTCGCCCGGTTGGGTGGACACGGGCATGATGCGCCGGACCCTGGACAACTACCGGGACCTGGGGGAGAACGGAGAGATCCACCTGGGCCCCTCCGGCCGGGCGGCCCGGCCGGAGGAGATCGCCGAGGCGGTCTATTTTCTCAGCAGCCCGGCGGCCAGCCACATCAACGGGGCCAACCTGGTGGTGGACGGCGGCATGCTGGTGGACTGAGCGAGAGAGAAAAACGGGCACTTCCCGCCAGGGGAATTTAGGAAAGGATGAGAAGACATGAAAGACAAATTCTTTGATAAAAAAATGGTCATCGGCATGGTGCACCTGCTGCCCCTGCCCGGCAACGCCTCCTACCAGGGCAACAAGGAAGAGATCGTGCAAAACGCCCTGGAGGACGCCCGCGCCCTCATCGAGTGCGGCGTGGACGCTATCGCCCTGGAGAACTTCAGTGACTGGCCCCAGTACAGCACCAGCATCTCCCTGGAGGCCTACTCCCTCATGCTCCGGGTGGCGGCGCAGATCCGCACCTTCTGCACCATCCCCTTCGGGGTCAACATCGAGATGAACGCCTTCGAGCAGGAGTGGGCCATGGCTTACGCTGTGGACGCCGACTTCATCCGCGTGGAGGCTTTTGTGGACAACCGCGCCGGTTCCTTCGGGTATATCGAGGCCTGCTCCACGCAGCTCATGGACCTGAAGAAGCGGTATCCCGCCAAGACCCTGCTCTTTACCGATGTCCACACCCAGGAGACCTACGGCGTGCCCAATATCCCCATCAACGAGGCCGCCCAGAACGCCATCAACCACGACTCCGCCGCCATCATCGTCACGGAGAACGACGAGAACAAGCGCATTACCGTGGAGGACGTGAAATCCATGCGGGAGGCTATCGGCGACTTCCCCATCATCGTGGGCTCCGGGGTCAAGACCACCAATGTGCTCGACTACCTGGAGTACGCCGACGCTGTCATCGTGGGCCGGGGCTTCAAGACCGGTGAGCGTATCGACAAAAAGCTGGTGCGGGAGTTCATGGACGTGGTCCGGAGCAAGTATCAGTAAGCCCTCGGCCCTGAAATGCGCCACAGGGACGCAGAATTCCCAACGCTTTATGAAAACCGGCCGCCGCCTCAGTGCTTACGCACCGGGGCGGCGGCCGGTTTCGTACGCCGGGAGCATTAGGAGATCCCGATCCAGATGAGGAGCAATGCGACCCCCATAGCGATGCAATAAGGGATGGGCCCCAAGCCCTTATCCTTCTTCTCCAGCAACAATACCGCGCGGAACATTCCTGCCATCAGGAAGGGGAGGAGGAGCAAGCAGATCGCCACGACGACATCCATTGAGATGACCTCCCAAAACGGTGTTATCGATAAAGCACGGCAGTAAGTGATGTTTTACATGGATAATAGCATTGTTATCTATCCTGTGTTGAGTTATTAATTGCACACATCGAAAGTAAGCAGAATAAACAGATGAGAATAAAAGCGTTAATAGCCCTAAGTTAGTGTCACTGCACACATGTTCTGCGAATATCATTGGCCTTAGACTCTGTCGTGGGTAATGAGCTAGATGGAAGAAGTTTGGAGTACGAATAGATAGCCCACGGGACTCACCCCTCTCCTCCTATTATGATGCTGGGCGGTTTAGCGTTCTCGCACCATTCCCAGAGCATGGCGTGGGAACGGCTCTTGGAGCCACACGATCGACCACACTTCTTAAACATATTATATCATAACACCCAGATATTGTCAATTCTGGAGGGCGGATCTTGTTAGTTTTTACCATTACGAAAGAGAGAAAACGGCGAGGCCTGGAGACCCGTTCGGGTGTCCAAGCCTCGCCTGTTTTTGCGGGCGGCTTTTGCGTGGGAGCTGCCGTTTTTCCTATGGACGGTCAGAGGCGGGGGTTGAGCAGGACCATGCGGATGTGGTCCTCCCACACGCCGTCTACCTGTAAGTACCCGGGGGAGAGCCCCTCGCTGCGAAAGCCCACCTTTTCCGCAACCCGGAGGGAGGGGGTGTTGCGGGGCATGATGCTGGCCTCCAGCCGGTGGAGGAGTAGGTCGTCAAAGGCGATGTCCACCAGCCGCCTGAGGGCCTCGGTCATATAGCCCTGGCAGAGGAGCTGCCGGTCCATCTTGTAACCCACAAAGCTGGACTGGAAGGCTCCCCGGACCACGTTGTTGAGGCCCACCAGGCCGATGATGCGCCCCGGGTCATCCTTGCGGGACAGGTAAAAGCGGTAGGCCCTATCCTGACGGGCCAAGCGGGCCTCCTGGGCCAGGTAGGAGCGCTGGGCGCGGGTGGTGAAGAAGTCCTCATCCCGCGCCGGCTCAAAGGGGCGCAGGAACTCCCGGTTGCGGCGGTAGAAGGCGCTCACCCCCACCGCCAGGGCGGGGTGGGCCAGAGTGAGGTGGAGCCGCTGCGTTTCGTATCCCATGGCTCACTTGATGTGGACGTGGTTGTGGATGTGCTCGGAGCAGTAGCAGTAGTAGCCGTCGCACTGGGAGCAGTAGCGGAAGGTCTCGTCGGGATAGTCGGTGTCGGTCTTGCCGCACACGGCGCATTTGTGGAGATAGCCCTTGTGCTGCTGGGCCTCCCGGGTGGCCTTTTTGAAATTGATGGTCTGCCGGGAGGTCTGGTGGCGCACCCGGTCCCGGGACCGGCCCAGGGCGGAGAGCAGCGTGGAGGAGAAGAAGAGCAGGTAGTTGAGGATGGCGATGATGGGCAGCAGGGCCAGCGTGATGCGCAGCGCCAGCAGATTGCTCACCACCGAGAAGAGGAACACAGCCGCGTCGAACCAGGCCAGCCACTTGATCTTGATGGGCAGGATAAAGAAGAGCAGCACCTGCATATCCGGGTAGAGGGTGGCGAAGGCGAAGAAGAGAGAAAGGTTAACATAATCCATCGACACGTATCCGCTGCCGCCGAAGGGGAGCAGGTACATAATAAAGCCGTAGAGGATGTTGAGCACCACGCCCATCAGGTAGTAGACGGTGAACTTGGTGCTGCCCCACTCCCGCTCCAGAATGGAGCCGATCCACCAGTAGAAGTAGAGGGAGAGGACGAAGAAGAAGAGGTTACCAGAGGAGGCAGGCACGAAGATGAAGGTGATGATGCGCCAGACCTGTCCATGGAGAATGGATGCCGGGGAGAAATAGAGCAGGGCGGAGAACATCCCCGAGCTGAACATATCCATAAAGTAGACCAGCACATTGCCCACCACGATGATGAGCATCAGGTTGGGGATTCCCAGCCTGGGGTGTTTATAGCAAAAACGGTCCAGCCAGCCGTCCACAGAGCGCACGTATAGCCCTCCCTACAAGAAAGATTTACATGGTAAGGGTATTCTACCCGCTTTCAGGGGGAAAGTAAAGCAAAGATTCTGTGAACAAGCAAAGTAATTAAAAATATTTTGAAATAGCTGTTGACGGTGTGGAGGGGGAGCAGGTATAATCGGGGTGAAAGGAAAAGGGGGGCGGAGATATGGGGGTTTCCGAGACCATGAAGGCCCTGGCCGACCCGGTGCGGCGGGAGATCCTGGTGCTGCTGCGGCAGGGGGAGAAGAGCGCCGGGGAGATCGCCGCTTACTTTCACATGACGGCGGCGGCCATGTCCTACCATCTCGCCCGTCTCCGGGGCGCGGACCTGGTGTATGAGCGGCGAGTGAAGAATTTCATCTACTACGGTCTCAACACCTCGGTGCTGGAGGAGGCGGCCCTCTGGCTGTGCCAGTTCGGTGCCGGGGCGGCGCCGGAGCGGGAGAGAGAGGAGGCCGGGCAGTGAAGGGGAAGGGTGAAAGGACCGCCGAAGGCGCCGGACGCACCGGCGCGTGGCGGACGGTGTACTGGACGCTGATGTTCCTTCCCCTGGCGGTGACGGCGGCGGCGCTGACGGTGCTGCCCGACCAGGTGCCTATGCACTACGATCTCGCCGGGGAGATCGACCGCTGGGGCAGTAAGTACGAGAACCTGATCCTGCCTGCCATGGTGCTGGTCATCGGGGGTGCCTACCGGGGGGGCGTTTGGCTGGTGCGAGAGCAGACGGGGAAGGAGAACGCCAGGGCTGTCCAGCGGCTCATGGGGTGGATAGGCTGCGGGATGCTCTTCGTGTTCAACGTGATGACCCTCTATTTTCTCCTTACGGCCTACCGCCTGGCTATGGCGGGTGGCGGGACCCTGCCCCAGGGTGCCCTCTGCCGGGGGCTGTTCGCGGTGACGGGGGTGCTGTTCCTCCCCCTGGGCAACGCCATGCCCAAGTTGCGGCGCAACGGCTGGGCGGGGGTGCGCACTCCCTGGAGTATGAAGAGCGACGAGAACTGGCGCAGATGTCAGCAGACCGGCGGCGCGGTGATGATGGCCGCCGGGGCAGTGATGGCGGCTGGCAACGCACTTTTTCCCCTGACCGACGTCCAGAGCCTCTGCTTCAGTCTGGGGACCTTACTGGTGATGGCGGTGGCCATCGTGGCCGTCACGGCGGCAGTGAGCCGGAAAAAGGGATAGGAGGAAGAACATGCGGATTATGGCAATCGACTACGGCGACGCCCGGACGGGGGTGGCTATTTCCGACCCCACGGGGCTGCTGGCGGGATATACCACCGTCATCCAGAGCCGAAAGAGCGAAGTGGTGGCGGCGGAGGTGGCCCGTCTGGCGAAGGAGCACGGTGTGGAGGAGCTGGTCATGGGCTTCCCCCGCAATATGGACGGCACCGAGGGCCCCCGGGCCGAGCTCTACCGGACCTTTGCCCGGCAGCTGGAGGAGGCCGTGGGTCTTACCCCCGTGCTGTGGGACGAGCGGCGAACCACCATCGAGGCCCACGCCATCCTACACACCGGGGGCAAGAAAATGAAGGACCATAAGAAGTCGGTGGACGCGGTGGCGGCCACCCTGATCCTGGAGGGGTACCTCACCCGGAAACGGCTCTCTCAGCCGGGGTAAACGCGTGTTTTTTTCAGACAGTTAAAAACCCGAACCTGCGTGGGCAGGTTCGGGTTTTTATTGTTTTTCCGGGCTGACCGTCCGGGGAACACGGAAGGACGCTCAGCTTACGCCGCAGTCATCCACTTCCACAGCATGTAGACCATATCGGAACGATAACAGGGATTTTTGGGGTTGATGTCGTCCAGTCCATCGGTGAGACCTCCGGATTCGGCAAACTCGATGGCAGAGTCAGCCCAGTGCATCAGGTCGATGCGCCCCTCGACTTTTCCGATCATGGCCATCATCTCCACGTTGGTGAGCTGGTCGGCGGGGGTGAAGTAAGAGTTTCCGGTGCCATGCACGATCCCTTGCTCGGCAGCCCAAATAACGGCCTTGTAGTAATAGGAGTCGGGGTTGGTCACATCCACGAAGCGGGGCTCCAGTGAGGCCGGTTCCGGGCAGCCCATGGCCCGTCACAGGATGGTGACAGCCTGGCTCCGAGTGACCAGGCCGAAGGGGGAGAAGAAGGTGGCGCTGGTGCCGGTGACGATGTTACGGCTGGTGGCCCAGGTCACTGCGTCAGCAAAGTACTCGCCGCTTACCACATCGGCAAAGCCAGACACCGGCTGGTAGGGGTAGACATCGGCCCAGTGATCCTCATACCGCACGCCCAGTTCTTCGCCCAGGTAGTTTCTCGCGCCCGTCTTGACGCTGCGCCACTGCTCGGCGCTGCCCGTGTAGTACACGACAAGCTTATTGCAGTAATTAAATGCATCATCCCCAATGGTAGTCACGGAGGCGGGGATGACGAGGTTGCTGAGCTCCTCGCAGCCATAGAAAGCATAGGTCTCAATGGTTTTCACGGTCGTGGGAAGCGTGACCCGCTTCAACTCGTAACAGGAAGAAAAAATGCCGGTCGGCACGGTGGTGATACCGCTGCCCAGGGAGACGGAGAGCAGTCCGGTGTTGCGGAAGGCCTCGTCACCGATGGAGGTGACGCTGCCGGGGATGGTGATGCCGGTGAGAGAGGTGCAGCCGGAGAAAGCCCGGTCGCCGATGAAGGTCACGCTGCCGGGGATGATGACCTCCTCCAGTGCGGTGCAGTCGCGCAGAGCGAGCCGGGGGATGGCGGTGATCGAGGTGCTGAAGATGACACTTCTGAGGTTTTTGCAGCCGTCAAAGACCCCTTCTCCCAAGGATGTGACGTGATCGGGCACCATGAAGCTGGTGAAACCGCAGCCGGAGAAGGCGTCCTTCTCAATGGTGGTGACCGTTCTGGGAATGGAGAGCTCTGTGAGGGAGGTGCAGACTTCAAAGGTGCCCTCGGCGATGACAGTGATTCCCTTTGGGATGGAGAAGCTGGTGAAGGCGCAGCTGCGGAAGGCGGAGGCGCCGATGGAGGTGACGCTGTCTGGAATGGTGACGTCGGTGAGTTCGTCGCAGTCGTAGAAGGCGCATATACCGATGGTGGTGACGCCATCGGGGATGGTGACTTGGGTCAGGCCGGTGTTGGCAAAGGCCCAGTCGCTGATCTCGGTTAGGCCAGTGGGCAGATTCAGGCGGGAAAGGAGGATGCAGTCTCGGAACGCGGCTGCGCCGATCTGGGTGACGGTTTCGGGGAGCACTACCTCGGTCAGGGAACGGCAGTACCAGAAGGCGTTTTCTCCGATCGCGGTAACGGTCACACCGTTGATCTGTGCGGGGATCACCGCGGACTTCACGCCGGGGTCGCAGCCAGTGACAGTGCCGGTGGCGGTGTCGAAGAAGATCCTGCCGCCCTCCACATCGTAAGTGACCTGGGAGGTGCTGGCGAAAGCAAAGGAGGACAGTGCGAGGGTGAACAGTATTGCGGTAAGGAATGAGAAGAAAAGCCGTTTTTTCATCGTTACCACCTCTTTTGCAGTTTGCTTCATTATGGCATTGTATCCATAGAAAATTAATACGGGCGGTGCCGTTTCGGCGCCTGTTCGACGCTGCGCATTCTGTGAGGAAGACAGAAAACAGGGAACGTTGAAACAGTGCTGGATATAAACATCAATTTGTGTCATTTCTTGCCCCGAAGGAGATATCCATCTCTCTACCTCGTTTCTCTATCATTCCCTATTTACGTTCCCCTATTGGACCTGTAAATTTAACGAAAAGTCAAGCGTGAATAGGTAATAATCGCAACAGTATAGATGCCACCGAGAAACCGGGGCCCCGCACAGCGGGGCGGCGCTTTTGCGCTGTACAAGTGTTTTGGGCCAGGGGACCAAAACCTTGGCGCAGGGCAAATTCACTTCGCCCGAGCGTTTAAATCAGGGGGGTGGAGGCGGCTTCTGGCCGCCGAAACCCAAAAAGAAAGACACGCTCAGGAGTGCCTTTCTTTTTGGAACAGCGAAACAGTATAGATGCCCTTATATCTGATTCTTTTTCGCTGTGTTGATGGAAGCAATCAGCAACCGCTTGACCTCGGTGCATTGGTTCAAAACGGCAGAATCGTCATAGTAGCCACTTTCGATGAGCAGCTCCAGCCAATATTCGCTTTCCGAACATTCTTTCAATGCGATTTGTAATTTCGCAATAAAATCGGCCTTGCCGTGGGCATACATGGCTTCCCGGATGTTGGCACCGATGCTGGTTCCCGAGCGGATGAGTTGATTGGTCAAGACGCTTTCGCGTTTGGTGCGCTTGATTTCATTGCACACTTTGATGATTTCCAACGCAAATGCTTTGGATTTATCTTGAAGCGGACTGGGCATTGTCATCACCCCAAATATAAAATCCGTGCCGCCTTGCGGCACACCTTACTTCTTCACTATTCACTATTACCTATTCTCTTCCAAAAATCGACCCTACAAACTTAGTGAAGAGTGAAAAGTGAAGAGTGAATAAGTAAAAATCGACAAGCCCCTGGCGGTGCTTGTCGATTTTTGGTGCCGGTGGTGGGACTCGAACCCACACGATGTCGCCATCAACGGATTTTGAGTCCGTCACGTCTACCAATTCCATCACACCGGCCCGGATGTAACTCAGCCATTATACAATAGACTGCGCCCGATGGCAAGGGGAAATCCGGACAGACGGAGAAGAGGGAACATAATTTTTAAGAAAAGGGGAAAAGGGCGTATCCAAACGGCGGCGGATGTGGTATGATGAACGGGAAACATCATGCCAGCCGGGGAGGTGCCGCCGTGAAGAGAATATGGACCCTGCTGCTCCTCTTCGCCCTTGCGGCGGGGATGCTCAGCGGCTGCTCGCTGCGCTCGCCGGAGGAGCTCTATGCCCTGCCGCGCCTGCCCGACGAGTTCAGTGATCTGCAGGAGAAAATCAATGAGGTCACCGCCGTGGGCGGAATCTACGCCGGCGGAGCCGAGCTCATAAGCCCCGTCAGCGGCGACAATACCCAGACCGTGCAGCTCCAGGACCTGGACGGTGACGGCGTGAGCGAGGCCATCGCCTTTTTCCGGACCAGCGGGGAGGAGCGCCCCCTGAAGATCTATATCTTCCGCCGGGGTGAAGAGGGCTACGACATCGGGGCGGTGATCGAGGGCGATGGAAACGCCATCGACTCGGTGGACTATGAAAACATAAATGGCTCTCCCGCCAAGGAGATGCTGGTGAGCTGGCAGCTCTCAGCCAACGTGCATAACCTGGCCGCCTACACCACCCAGGGCGGCAGCATGGTACAGATTATGGAGAGCATGGGATACAGCCGTTACCGCCTGATGGACGTGGACCGGGACGGGCTGCGGGAACTGCTGGTGCTCCAGGTCAACACGGTGGACGGCACCAACCGGGTGGAGTGCTGGCAGTCAGAGGGAGACACGCTGCGCATGGCCTCCGCCGCGCCCATGTCCCTGGGTGTCACCGGACTGGTGTCCACCACGCCCCAACAGGGCTACCTGCGCTCGGACGAGATGATCCCCGCCCTGTTCGTCACCTCCTATTTTGGGGAGGGAGGGGTCACCGACGTGTTCGCCTGGCAGGATGAGGCCCTGGTCAACGTGACGATGGACAGTGAGCTGCAGTACAGTGCCGTTGCTGTGCGCCAGAACGTGGACATGATCCCCCAGGACATCAATGGGGATGGTTTTACTGAGGTGCCCATGCCGGTGGCCTTCTCCGCGGCCTACGGCTCTTCCAGCGGAGATATTTTCTGCAGCTGGCGGCAGTTTGACGCCCAAGGGGAGCCTTGGTCGGCGTTCACGACCTACCACAATGAGCGGGACATCGACCTGTGGTATTTCATTCTGCCTGACGAGTGGGAAGGACTCATCACCGTCACCACCCGGGAGCAGACCGTACTGGGAGAGCGGCAGGTGATTTTCTCCTACCAGAGCGATGAGACCGACGCCATGGGCTTGCCGGTGGCGGCACAGCCGTTTCTCACCATCTACAAGCTCACCGGTGCCAACCGGCAGAGCCGGGCCAAGATCGGGGAGCGGTTCGTACTGGATATGGACGACGATACCATTTACTGCGCGGAGTTTACGGAGATTGACTGGGACTGCGGACTGGATCAGGAGACCATCCTGGACCATTTCCGGCTGGTGACCGAGAGCTTCTCCGACGACGGCTGAACGGGAACAAACAAGGAGGCAGAGCGAATTGAGAAAGGTACTGGTGCTGGAGGACGAGGCCAACATCCGCAGCTTCGTCGTGATCAACCTCCAGCGGGCGGGCTATGAGGCCATCGAGGCCGCCAGCGGGGAGGAGGCCCTGGAGCAGCTGCGATGCAACCCGGACATCCAGGTGGCGCTGCTGGACATCATGCTGCCCGACATGGATGGGTTCGAGGTCTGCCGGCGCATCCGGGCCAGCGGCAGCAAGATCGGCATCATCATGCTCACCGCCCGTACCCAGGAGATGGACAAGGTCACCGGGCTCATGACCGGGGCCGACGACTATGTGACCAAGCCCTTTTCTCCCGCCGAGCTCACCGCCCGTATCGACGCGCTGTGCCGACGCACCGGGGCGAGCATACCGGCGGAGGACCCCGCGGAGATACGCCAGCCGCCCTTCATGCTCAACACCCGCAACCGCACCCTGGAGAAAAACGGCGTGCGGGTGAAGCTGACCCAGGTGGAGTACGCTATCATCAAGCTCTTCATGGATAACGCCGGCAAGGCCCTCTCCCGGGAGGAGATCCTGGACGCAGTGTGGGGCCGGGACTATTTTGGCGAGTTGAAGATCGTGGACGTGAATATACGCCGGCTGCGGGTGAAGATCGAGGACGACGCCCAGAACCCCACCTACATCACCACCGTGTGGGGCTACGGCTATAAGTGGGGATTCTGAGAGAAGGAGCGGCCGCCGGGAACGGGGTATGAGAATGAAACTCAAGGAGAAAAAATCCAAAAGTATCCGCCGGCGCTGGATGCTCAATTCCATCGGCGCGGTGTTTCTCATTGTGCTGCTGGCGGTGGCGGCCTTTTCGGTGGCGCTGACGGGGTATTATTATTCCACTATGAGCTCCTCCACCATCAGCCGTGTGTCCACAGCGGTGCCTTTTTTCAACGACACCACCCAGAGCGGATATTACCAGATGGCCAACAACTACATCAACGACATCTTCGATGAGGCCGACCATCTGGAACTGCAATTCCTCAACACGGACGGCTCCATCCGCCTGACCTCCTATGGCCTCAAGGCGGGAACCTATCCGGGCACGCCGGATATCGAGAGCGCCCTGAGCGGCAGCAGCGGCGAGCCCACGGCCTGGTCCGGCCGGGACCCCAGCACCGGGGAGCACATTCTGGCGGTGTCCTGCGCCATTCGCTACGACGGGCAGGTGGTGGGGGTGATCCGCATGGTCACCTCTCTGAGCCTGGTGGACCGGCAGATTATCCTCATCATCGGCATGGCGCTGGCGGTGGGGGCGGCCATCCTGGCCCTGGTGTACTTTTCCAATCTGTATTTCGTCCGCTCCATCGTGGAGCCGGTCTCCCGCATTGCCGAAACTGCCAAGCGTATCGCCGCGGGCTCCTACGGCATTCAGATCGAGAAGAAGTACGACGATGAGATCGGCGACCTGACCGACACCATCAACGATATGTCCCAGAAGATCAAAGAGGCGGAGAAGATGAAAAACGAGTTCATCTCCTCGGTCTCTCATGAGCTGCGCACCCCCCTCACCGCCATCAACGGCTGGGCGGAGACCTTGATGAACAGCGCCGACCGGAGCAGTGCCGACGCTCAGAAGGGCATGGGGATCATTGTATCGGAGGCCCGGCGGCTGACCAACATGGTGGAGGAGCTGCTGGAATTCTCCCGCATCCAGGACGGGCGCTTCAATCTGTCCATCGAGCCGGTGGATATCAAGGCGGAGTTTGAGGACGCGGTCTATACCTACCAGGAATTTTTCCGCAAGGAGGGCATCATCCTGCGCTACCAGGACTGCCCCGAGGAATTTCCCCTCATTCCCGCTGACCCGGAGCGGCTGCGGCAGGTGTTTTCCAACCTGCTGGACAACGCCGCCAAGCACGGTGGCAGCGGCGGGCGGATCGACACCGCCATCCGCCCCGAAGGGGAGGACAAGGTGGCCATCGTCATCCGGGACTATGGCCCCGGCATTCCGGAAGAGGAGCTGCCCCACGTCAAGACCAAGTTCTATAAAGGCAGCTCCAAGGCCCGGGGCAGCGGCATCGGCCTGGCGGTGTGCGAGGAGATCGTCACCCGCCACAACGGTGAGCTGCGCATCGGCAATGCCGAGGGAGGCGGGTGTGAGGTCACCATCTGCCTGCCGATTGGAACATAAGTTCTAAGAAGTGCCTCCGCCCCTTGCAATCAGGGGACGGGTTTGGTACAATGAAGGCCAAGAAAAGGCGCGGCGCGGCGAGGGCCGGCCGGGCCGGTAAACCAAGGAGAACATCAATACATGGCGGAAGAAAATCGATCCTGTGCAACGCCGTTTCGCACCATGATCGGCGGCCAGGCCCTCATCGAGGGCATCATGATGCTGGGCCCGGAGAAGAAGGCCGTGGTGGTGCGCAAGCCGGACGGGGAACTGGAGCAGCAGGTGGAGGAGCGGGTGCTCATCAAGGACAAGCACCCGGCTTTGGCCCTGCCCTTTTTGCGGGGGGTGGTCAACTTCGGCTCCTCCATGGCAAACGGCGTAAAGGCCCTGATGTACTCGGCCCAGTTCGCCGAGGAGGAAGAGGAGGCTCCGGAGGAGCCCTCCCGGTTCGAAGCGTGGCTGGAAAAGCACCTGGGCAGCGAGAAGGCGGCGTCCTTCTTTGTGACGCTGGCGGTGGTGCTGGGCGCAGCCTTTTCGGTGCTGCTGTTTTTTGTGCTGCCCACCTTCCTCACCGGGGGCCTGCTCTACTTTTTCCCCGGCTTTCCCCTGTGGGGCCGCAACCTCATCGAGGGTATTCTGAAGGTGGTCATCTTCGTGGGCTACCTGATGTTCTGCTCCCGCCTCAAGGACATCCGGCGGACCTTCTCCTACCACGGGGCGGAGCATAAGACCATCTTCTGCTACGAAAAGGGCCTGCCGCTCACTGTGGAGAACGTGCGCGCGCAGCCTATGCACCATCCCCGCTGCGGCACCAGCTTCCTCTTCGTGGTTATTTTCGTGTCCATTTTGTTCTCCAGCGTGTTTTTCGCCTTTTTCCAGTTCACCAACGTGTGGCTGCGCACCCTGGTCCACCTGCTGCTGCTGCCGGCGGTGGTGAGCGTGACTTATGAGATCAACCGCTATATGGGCGGGCACGATAATTTCCTCACCCGGATCTGTACCGCGCCGGGACTGTGGCTGCAGAACTGGACCACCTTTGAGCCGGATGACTCCATGATCGAGGTGGGCATCGCGGCCCTCAAGGCGGTGATTCCGGAGGAGAAGGGCAAGGACCGCTGGTAAGAGAAATAGAGACAGGTGTGTGAGCGGGATGGCGATCACCTACAACAACCTATATCTGGATACCCGGCAGCGGCTGCGCCGCGCGGGGGTGGAGGCCGCTCAGCTGGAGGCCCGGGAGATCCTGTGCTACGCCGCGGACAAAACCAGGGAGCAGTTCTTCCGGGACAGCTCCCTCTACGTCTCCTCGGAGGTGGAAAAGCGGGTGGAATCCCTGGTGCAGCGCCGCCTGGCGGGGGAGCCGGTGGCCTACATCATCGGGGAGTGGGAGTTTTACGGCCTGCCCCTGGACCTGTCCCGGGACGTGCTCATCCCCCGGTCGGACACGGAGGTGTTGGCCGAGCGGGCTATCGCCCTGGCCCGGGCCGCCGGCGAGGGGGCCCGGGTGCTGGACCTGTGCGCCGGCAGCGGCTGCGTGGGTCTGGCGGTGGCTTCCCAGGTGCCCACGTGCCGGGTGGTCCTGGCCGACGTGTCGGAGGCGGCTCTGCGCCTTTGCAAGCAGAACGTCCGGCGCAACGGCCTCAACGCCCGGGTGACCTGCGTCCTGGCCGACGCGCTGGAGTCCCCTTCCTCCAGCCTGTGGGACTTCGACGTCATCGCCTGCAACCCGCCCTATATCCCCACCGGCGACCTGCCGGGGCTGGACGTGTCGGTGCGGGACTATGAGCCTTGGCTGGCCCTGGACGGCGGGGAGGACGGACTTAAATTTTACCGCGCCATCGCCGGGAAGTGGAGCAGCGCCCTGCGCCTGGGAGGTACCCTCCTCTTCGAGGTGGGCATGGGCCAGGCTCCCGACGTGGAGCTTATCCTGGGCATGAACGGCTATGAGAATGTGCAGACCTTCCAGGACACCCGGGGCATATGGCGGGTGGTGGAGGGCACCGCCAACCGATGAGCGAAAAAAGAAAGTCCGGTTTATCGGACAGATAAAAGCGTAACATATGGGACACAGAAGCCGGGGGCCAGACCGCCGGCGGGAAAGGATTGAGACGTAGATGGCGGATAAACGCAAGAGCGTGATGGAGGCGGCGGCGCCTGCCTCGGATAAGAAGAAGGCCCTGGAGACGGCTATGGCCCAGATCGAGCGGACCTACGGCAAGGGCTCCATCATGCGCCTGGGGGAGAACACGGGCGTGGTGGTGGAGGCCATCCCCACCGGCTCGCTGTCCCTGGACCTGGCGCTGGGTATCGGGGGCGTGCCCCGCGGGCGCATCATCGAGATCTACGGGCCTGAGTCCTCGGGCAAGACCACCCTGGCCCTCCATGTGGTGGCCGAGGCCCAGAAGCGGGGAGGCGAGGTGGCCTTCATCGACGCCGAGCACGCCCTGGACCCCACCTATGCCCGCGCCCTTGGGGTGGACATCGACTCCATGCTCATCTCCCAGCCGGATACCGGCGAGCAGGGCCTGGAGATCTGCGAGGCCCTGGTGCGCTCCGGAGCCATCGACGTGGTGGTGGTGGACTCGGTGGCGGCGCTCACTCCCCGGGCGGAGATCGAGGGGGACATGGGGGACAGCCATGTGGGCCTGCTGGCCCGGCTGATGAGCCAGGCGCTGCGCAAACTGGCCGGCGCCGTCAGCAAAACCAACTGCATCGTCATCTTCATCAATCAGCTGCGGGAAAAAGTCGGCGTCATGTACGGCAACCCGGAGGTCACCACTGGAGGCCGGGCCCTGAAGTTCTACTCCACCATCCGCATTGATGTCCGCCGCGTGGAGGCCCTCAAGAGCGGCAACGAGCTGGTCGGCAACCGTACCCGTATCAAAGTTGTCAAGAACAAGGTAGCGCCGCCTTTCCGCACTGCCGAAGTTGACATTCTGTATGGCCAGGGCATCTCCAAGTGGGGTGAACTGGTAGATCTGGCCGTTAACCGCGGCCTCATTCAGAAGTCCGGCTCCTGGTTCTCGATGGGAGAAGTCCGAATTGGACAGGGCAAAGAGGCTGCCAAGCAGTACCTCCAGGATAACCCGGAGGTCGCCTGTGAACTGGAGTCCAAAATCCGGGAAGCCGCCCTGGCCGCCATGAAAAAGATGCCGGACGCCGAGCCGCCTATTGAGGAGGACGGCATTCCCGGCGAATTCGATGACTAAGCACAAAAAGGCCGTCCCGAGGAACCGAGGCGGCCTTTTTTTAAGTCTGCAGCTTTCCGGCAGTCTCCAGCATCATCTGAAGTGCCGCCTCCCGCCGTTTCTTTCGCACCGGCAGGCCAACAATCTGGAAGATCATAGCCCGCACCACAAAGTAGAATACAACAGCCATGAGCAGCCAGAATACGCCGGTCAGTGCCTCGAAGGGGGCGGACCGGCTTTTCTGCTCGGCCCCATAAAAGAGCCTGCGGAGCCCATCTTTGAAATCGCTCACTGCGTTGTCAGCGCGGTCATGGGTAAATTCAGCGAGGTAAGTCTGGGCCTCGTCCAGGATTGCGATATTCTCACGGGTAAA
>DVLB01000096.1 GCA_018715695.1 Candidatus Galloscillospira stercoripullorum | reverse complement strand
CGGTGCAGCGCCGAGCTGGAGGACGCGGTGGCCATGGTCAGCGAGGATGTGGGCGAGATCGGAAGGCCCGGCCCTGAAGACGAGGACACCGCCGGCAACTCCATCAAAGCCGCTCTGGGAAGCCTAAAGGGTGCACTGGATACCAAGGTCATCAACGCGGCGCAGTATGTGCTGTGACGTGATGGACGCGCGGCGGCCGCATAACATAAGGCAGGGGGACAGAGCGCACGCTCTGTCCCCCTGCCCTTTCCATGTGTGCCGCGGCGGGACTCGGGACGGCCTATTCGTCCATAAGAAAGGCGCTCAGGCGGAAGATGCCGTCCTCAGCGTGGACCGCCACATCCCCGCCGTATTTTCTTGCGATGGCCCGGACACTCTTGAGTCCATAGCCGTGGTAGCCTAGCTCCTCCGTCTTGGTGGTCTGGGGAAGCCCGTCGGCGAAGTCTGGGACCGGGCCCTCCATGAAATTCACCCCGTCGATATATACGAAGTTCCCTCTGCGCTCAATGACCAGACTGATGAGCCGCCGCTCCGCCGGTTCGATCTTCTCCACCGCCGTGATGGCATTTTCCAGAATATTTCCAAACAGGGAATATATGTCCATACTATCCACAAAGGAGAGCTCCTTGCCCCCCATGCACGTCAGGGTGATGCCCCGGCTGCGGCAGCGGGCGTTTTGCTCGTTGAGCACCAGATCCAAGGGGTCCAGGCCGGTGTGGTAGGTGTTGTCGTAGGCGTCGATAATGCTCCGCATGGAATCGATCTCGCTCTTGGGGAGCTGGCCTCCCAGGGACACCAGCTTGTGCTTGAGGTCGTGATACTGCATTTTGAGCTGCTCTGCGTTCTCCCGGCTGGACTCGTACTGCCTCCGCTCCGCCTGGCTGATGCGCTGAAGGAGCAGGTACTCGCTGTTCACCTGCACGAAATAGCAGAGGAAAAACTGCACGAACAAGGCCAGCCCGCAGCATACGATGGCGTACAGAGATGTGCAGATGACGGCATAGGCGTTGAGGGGCTCCCCCAGGCGCAGAAAGCGGGTGATCCCCGTGCAGATGAGGATAATGACCACCGATACAGCGCTCACCCGCGGGTCGTAGTACGCATGCCAGCTCCGCTTTCCCAGAGTCCGCCCCAGGGTGAGAGCCAGCACCAGATAGACGGCGGCCACCGCGCCCCACTCCAGCCCGGGGCTCCACATGGTCCGCTCCAGAGCAAGCAGGGCGATACGGCTGAGGTGATGTCCAATGTGCTGGGCGGCCACCCCGGCCACACAGGCGGAGAGGATGGGCAGGAAGGGGCCCTCAAAGCAGCCGTACAGGGTCGCCGTCACGGTCCAAATGGTGAGCTGATAGCCCAAAAACCCCGCCGTCTGTCCGTGCCACTGCATACTCTGTCCCAGAGCGCCCACCGCCAGGGAGACCGCTGCGGCGGCCAGGAGCCGCAGGGGAAAGACGCTGCGCCGGGGATAGCGCCACAGGAAAAGCAGGGCGCCCAGCCAAATCTCAGCAGCATAGGAGAACCTGGTCAGCAGTTCCATACTCAGCCCTCCACAAAGGCGCCGCCGAGAAAGGCGGCATAGGTCCTGAGGAACTGGGTCCGCTGGGTCCGGGCGATAAGGACCTCCTGCCCATCCACTGTACAGGTGTTTTTCCCCACATGGGTCACCATCCGCAGATTCACCAGGCACCCCCGGTCGCAGCGGACGAAGGCCGGGTCGTCCAGTTTCTTCTCCGCCGCCGCCAGGGTACTGTACTCCGAGAAGGTCCCCTCCCGGGAGTGGTAGACCACATAGTGGCCGTCCACCTCCAGGTAGCGGATGAGCTTGACCCGCAGGCTCACCATCTCTCCTCCCTCCTTCAGGGTGACATAGTGCTCGGCACGGCGCACCACCCGGCTGAGGGCCCGGCTCATCTTGAGCAGGAATGGCTCCCGCTCCACGGGCTTGACGATGAAGTCCAGGGCCTCCACTTCATAGCCCTCCACCGCCATCCGAGCCATGTTGGTCACAAAGACGAGCACTACCGTCTCATCGGTCTCCCGCATGGCCCGGGCGGCGGCCATGCCGTCCATGCCGGAGGGGAATTCGATGTCCATAAACACGATGTCATACTGCCGCTCAAACTGGATGACAAAGCTGTCCGCCGAGGAGAACTCGTCCACACAGAAGGCTAGGCCCTTTTCTCCGGCCATATAGTCCAGGCATGCGCGGATCCGCGCCCGCTCGGCCGCCTCGTCGTCCACTACCGCCACATTCAGCATAAACCTCACCGCCTCCATGCTCTCTTGTGCTTTGGATGACGTCATCACACCGCCGCCAACTGTCCCGCCGCCTGGCGCCCCGGCGAAAAGCGCGGATAAACCCAGCGTTAGGCCGCGGTTCCGCCGCCTGGCGGGAACGAATTGTGCCGGGATCACGGGTATAATAGCGGCTCCGCAGCTATTATACCACAAGGGCAACGGTCTGTGGCATAAATATCATCATTCGCTTCCCCACCGGCGGGAGCGAAGCGCGCGGAAGCCGCCGTCAGGCCGCAAAGCCGGGATGCGACAGTACGCCGGGGCGCCCATGCGCCCCAGCGTACTGTCTCGCCCCATGGCCCCGGGAGGGATGGGGTCCGGCCACCCTCCGCTTTATTCAGCCGCCGAACTGGAAGGGAGGGGTAGGCGTCCCCTCCTCCACGGGGCGGTTGTTGCTTTCGATCTCCAGCAGATCGCGGATATACGCCCAGCTGCGGTCCAGCTCTTTGAGCTTGTTTTCGCCATTGTAGCCGTGATCGCCACCTTCCACCACGTCGAATACACAGTTTTTCTCGCCAACTGCGTTGAATTTCTCCTCTGCCTGCTCAGCCCATGTGATGGGCACCAGGCCGTCGGCGTCACCGTGAGACAGGAAGACCGGGTTATCATATGCCGAAATCATCTCAATGATGTCCCAGTCGATGACATCGGCATAGATCTTTTTGGCGGCGCCAGAGGCCATACCATAGCCCTGCGCGGGCAGGGGATCCGGCAGATCATCAAGGGTCATGTTGTTCTCTTCCAAAAACCGCACGGCATCTGCCTGCACGCAAAGAGCAGGGAACCATGTGGCCACACAGGTGATGTCGTCCATCTCCACCCGCTCTGCCGCCGTCAGGAGCGAGACGCAGCCTCCCTGGCTGATGCCGAAAAGGGAGATGTCGCTTTCTGCCGCCCAGGCCTGGCTCTTCACATAATCAATGCAGCTGTTTAGATCATCCATCTCCGTGCGCAGAGAGAGGTCCAGATGGGTGCCGTCGCTCATGCTGGTCTTGGTCGCGCCCCGGAAATCGAAGGTAATGGCCAGAATCCCGTTGCTGGCCAGGCGAACCGCGATCATCTTGATGCTGTCCTTTGAGGAGTCCGAGTGCATTCCATGGCACACGAAGAAAATATGTCTTCCCTTCACATCATCCAAGTCGGAGCAGTCCCCAGGCAGATAGTAGGTGCCCCGAATGGTCTGCTCCTCCGACCCATTCATGATGCTGCAGGCAAACGGAAGCGTGTTGTCCCATTCCTGCACCGCCACATGATTGCCGTATGAGTCCGGATCGATGCTTCCGCACAGGGCGCACTCCCCCGTGTCATCATACTGGTGCATGGACATGGGGATCGTCTGCTCTTCCGTATCACCGCACGGACAGGTATGTCTCTGGAGCCCCTCCTCCGCACAGGTCGCCTCTTCCACAACGGTCCACTGGCCATAGGCATGAGCGTGGATTGTGGGAGACGGCGGATTCTGTTCCGCGGCGGGCGAACATGCCGCCAGCAGCAGCGCCAATGTTGCGCACATGGCAGCTTTTACGATATATTTTCTTCTCTTTTTGGTCCCCCCTCAGTCTTTATGGCTATCCCTTGTTTAGTTGCGCACAGTTTTCCGCTTTCCCCGATACTCCTGCACCAGCGCGGCGGCCGTCCAGATCATGCTGGCCGCGAAGAGGGCGCACAGCACCCCGTCAGCCACATAGAGGGCGGTCTGCCACCAGGGGGTGATGGGTACCACGGTGGTGGTGGAAGAAATGCCGTTCATGGCGCTGGAGTGGGCCACGGAGAAGAGGATGCGCTTGGCTGCCAGGCGCATGGCCCAAGCCATCTCGCTGTACCCTTCCTCAAACTTGACAAAGTGGTTGTCCGTCTTGGGACCTGCGCCGTCAGGCAGATCGCTGCCTCCCACGAAGGTGCCGTAGGCCTGCTCGAAATAGGGGTTGACGCTCTGGCTGCCGTCCATGTCTCCGTAAGCGTCGGTGACGATGAAGCCCTTCATGCCGCACTCGCCCCGCAGGAAATCGGTGCCCAGCTCCTTGCAGGCGGCGCCGGAGAAGGTGCCGAAGCGGGAGAAGGAGGCCATGGTTCCAAAGGCGCCGCCCTCAGTGATGGGCAGCTCGAAGGCCCGCAGATAGTTCTCACGCAGAGCCTGCTCGCTGATCCAGCCGCACACACCGTGGCGGTTGTCCTCCTGGTCGTTGAGGGCGCAGTGCTTGTTGAGCACATGTACCCCGTGCTCCTCGATGCCCTTGGTCTCCTCGGCGCCCACCAGGCCGGTGAGCATGGCGTCCTCGGAGTAGTACTCGCAGGTACGGCCCAGATAGGGGGAGCGGTGGATGTTCAGACCCAGGCCGTAGAGGTTGGAGCAGCCGGACCAGATGCCGTCCTCGCCGATGATCTGACCGACCTCATAGGACAGGGTCTTGTTCATGGCGGCGGCCAGGATGCCGTTGGCGGGAAAGCCGGTAGGCTTCTTGTAGCCGTCCTGGTCGGCGTCCGCAGTCAGATTGCCCTCTGCGTCCACATGGCCTGCGGCGGCCTCCATGCGGTAGGCAAGGCCGGTGTTGTTGGTGTAGTAGCCGTTCTTCAGCGCCCAGCCGCCAAAGCCGTTGGGACCGTTCTCGTCGTTGGTCTCAGGCTTGGCGATGCTGGCGATGGCCTCGGTGAGATGGGCGCCGTTGGAGCAGAGCAGCACGGTCTCTTCCCAGGTAAGCTGGTCCAGGAATGTGTCCCAGAGGGGATCGAAGAAGCTGATGGGGTCTCCGTTGTCATCCACCCGCATATCCACCAGCATGAGCCCGGCACTCTGGCCGTAGGTGGGATACTCCCCGTCGTCCTGGGGGATGGGCTGACTGTACGCCTGGGGGATCTGGTTGTCCATGGTGTACTTGCCCACGCCCTCGGGCACTTGGGCGTACATCTCCCGCACCATCTGCTCAGTCAGAGAGAGCTGCACCGCGCCGTTTTCAATGTCCATGGAGACAGCAGCCCAGTTGTCCCGGTCATAGTACTCGACGCTGTTGTCCCCCCGGCCGGAATAGCGGTTGATATCGGAAAAATCGAAGAGGTTGGTCACCCGAGCATAGGTCACGCCGTCCAGAGAGGAGACCACGTCGGAGTAGGCGTACTTCTCGTCGTCGAAATCCAGGTGGAACTTCACCG
>DVLB01000095.1 GCA_018715695.1 Candidatus Galloscillospira stercoripullorum | reverse complement strand
GGCGCTGGAGGGCCGCCCGGTGGTGAATTATCTGATGGACTTCTCCGATGTGGACCCGGCGGCCTCCTATGGCGAGGCCGTCCGCTGGGCCGCCTCCGAGGGGATCGCCGGCGGCTACGGCGGCGGCCTGTTCGGCCCGGACGATCCCATCACCCGGGAGCAGCTGGCGGTCATGCTCTACCGCTACGCCCGGCATGAGGGCTATGACACCGCCCAGGGCGGCATGGCCGTCCGGGAGTTCGCCGACTATGACCAGATCGCCGGCTACGCTGCGGAGGCCATGACCTGGGCGGTGGAGGCCGGCGTGCTCACCGCGACCTCCTTGGACACGCTGGCCCCCGGCCAGGCAGCCACTCGGGTGCAGACTGCCCAGGCGCTGCTGGCCCTGTCCCAATTCACCAAATAACCAGGCGAATTGGGGTGTGAAGACCATGAAGCGTTTGGATAAGGAACGCCGGAAGCTGGAAAAGGTCGGATTCTCCGGGCAAACGTTGGAGCGGGCGATGGAGCTGCTGGAGCGGACGAATGCGTCCATCCTGAGCGAGCTCCTGGTCAAGATGGTGACCAGGCAGGAAAAAACGCCCTCCATGGCGCTGTACGAGATGGAGACCAAAACGCGGGAACTGGAGGCCAAACTGGGACTCTCGCCCAAGGAGCCATTCTAAACATCAGCAAAATAAAGCAGCGGGGAGTAGGCAGATGTGCCTTCTCCCCGCTGCTTTTCTGTGCCGGTCAGTCCCTCAGATCGGCGGTCCAGTCGAAGATCCGCCCCGTCCGGGGGTCCAGTTCAAACTCGTACTTCATGCCGTCCAGGAACAGCTCCCCTTCGTAACGTCCCCGGCCGTCGCCGGACTCTTCCCAGACAGATACGTCCGCCGCACTGGCGCCGGAAACCTTGCCGGCCACGATGGAAGTGGCCTCCTCCGCTGTGACAGGGCTGCCGTCCAGAGCGTCCAGCCACTCCTCGTCCACCTCGTAGTCCGCACCAACGATGCGACCGTCGGCCATGGCCACCTCAAAGTCGTAGTCGCCGTAGTCGGTCTCGAACTCGATGTCATAGATGGGGATGCCATTGTCGCTGTCGGTCTCGTTTTTGATGTTGTAGGCGTCGCCCTCCGGCACGTCCGCATTGTCCAGGGCGATGGCCAGGGCCTCCTCCCGGCTGATCTCCCCGGCGGCGACTCCCCTCTCCGGGTCGGGGGACACAGGCGGCGTCTGCCCCTGGCCGGCGGGCGTTTCCGGAACGGAGGACGCCGGGGGAGTCTGGCCGCCGGAGGGGGCCGTCCCGCCGGGCGCGGCGCCGCCCGCCTGTCCGCCGCAGCCGGTCAGGCAGGCCAGCAAAAGCGCCGCTGTCAAACCGAAAGAAAAGATCTGTTTCATCCCGCGCGCTCCTTTCTGTGTGCGTGCCTCCATCCTACCACGAAGAACCCTGGCGCGCAACCCATCCAAGGGAACACAAAACCGCCCCATCCGTTTCTTTACATACATTTGACAAAGATTTGACATCCAGACGGTCGCGCCTCCGTTTCGCAGCCGCTAAACTTTACAATAGTGTTTTCTACCCTTTGAAAATTTCTGCTGTGACCCCGAAAATCCGGCGGCGTGTCCGTATCCTACTGCCGGAGGGGGATGGAGGGATGGCAATGGTGCGCACAGAGCACGACATCGTTTCCCAGGTACGATCGGCCAAGACGGACTCGGAGGCGGCGGACGCCCTCATCCGTCAGTACATGGGCTTTATCCGCTCGGAGACGGTGAAGTTTCTTCATACCGCCCCGGAAAACGGCCATGAGGACGAACTGAGCATCGCCATGCTGGCCTTCTATGAGGCGGTGCTGGCCTATGAGAAGAGCCGGGGCGCTTTTCTGCCCTACGCCGCCCGTGCTATTAAAAACCGGCTCATCGACCACTACCGGACGGAGAAGCGCCACGGCAACGTGATCTCCCTCCACACCCCCCTGGGCGGGGAGGAGGACGGCGGCGAGCTGCTGGACACCATCCCCGACACCGTGGACCACGCCGGGGACTATGCGGTGCGCACCGCCAGCCGGCGGGAGATCCAGGAGTTTTCCGAGAAGCTGGCCCAGTTCGGCCTGACCTTCTCCGATGTGGCGGACAACTGCCCCCGGCAGGAGCGGACCTTCGCCGCCTGCCGCCGGGTGCTGGACTTCGCCCGGACCCAGCCGGAGCTGCTGAAACGGGTGGAGGACACGGGCAAGCTGCCCATGGGGGAGCTGTCCGCCGGCTCCGGCACCGACAGGAAGACCATGGAGCGGCACCGGAAGTACCTGGTGGCCATCCTGCTGGCCTTCACCAACGGCTATGAGATCATCCGGGGCCACCTGTGCCAGGTGGGCCCCAAGAGAGGGGGCGACGAGGCGTGAGCTATCTGGTCATGGAGGTGCATCCGGCCTACGCGGTGGTGCTGGACGAGGAGGGCCGCTTTTTGAAGGCCGCCAACCTGCGCTATCAGGTGGGGGACACAGTGCGGGACATCGTGGAGCTGCGGCACCCCAGGGAAAAACGCCCCGCCCTGTGGAAGCCCCTGTCCGGCGTGGCTGGCCTGGCCGCCTGTCTGTGCTTGGTGTTCTTTGGCTACTACCAGCCAAACTTCACCCCCTACGGCGCCCTGCGCATCCAGATCAACCCGGATGTGGAGCTCACCCTCAGCCGCACCGACCGGGTGCTGGAGCTGGAGGGGCTCAATGAGGACGGCCAGAGCCTGATTGCGGGCTACGAATACAGCGGCAAGGACCGGGAGGACGTGACCGGGGAGCTGGTGGAGCGGGCCATCGATATGGGCTACCTCTCCGGCGGGGAGACGGTGTCCATCACGGTCACCAGCGCCGACGCCGACTGGCAGGCCCGGGAGGAACAGGCGGCCCGGGAGGATCTGGAGGAGCGGTACGGGGAGACCATCGTGATCCA
>DVLB01000094.1 GCA_018715695.1 Candidatus Galloscillospira stercoripullorum | reverse complement strand
CACCTCCCGGCCGCAGTCGGGGCACTTGCCGTACACGAGCTGGCTTTCGGTCCAGAAGGACTCGCAGGGCTTGCAGTACTTGCCCTTGTAGGTGCCCTTGTAGATGTCGCCGTTTTCATACATGCGCTTGAAGATCTTCTGGATGGCGGAGACATGGTAGTCGTCGGTGGTGCGGATGAAGCGGTCGTTGGAGATGTTCATCAGCTTCCACAGGTCCAGCACCCCCTTCTCGCCGGTGACGATCCGGTCCACAAACTGCTGGGGGGTGACGCCGGCCTCCCGGGCCTTGTCCTCGATCTTCTGGCCGTGCTCGTCGGTGCCAGTGAGGAACATGACCTCATGGCCGCAAAGGCGCTTGTAGCGGGCCAGCACGTCGGTGGCTACGGTGCAGTAGGCGTGGCCGATGTGCAGCTTGTCGCTGGGGTAGTAAATGGGAGTGGTGATGTAGTAGGTCTTTTTCTCACTCATGGGAGGTCTCCTCACTTTCCGGTTTTGGCCCGAGGTCCTGGTCCGCGTTCCCCTCCGCCCGGGTGGGACGCAGATGCAGGTTATGGTGGAGGGCCGCCAGATGGGCGGTCAGATAGAGAATCACAAAGCCATAGAGCAATCGCACATAGATGGGGTGGTCGTCGGCCATGGTGGTCAGGGACAGGGCCACCGCCAGGGCGGAAAACACGCTGGCCGGGACGCTCTTCCCCTTGCCAAAGGAAAAGCCGGCGATGAAGTAGAGGGCGAGCATGGCGGCCATGATGGCCAGCAGCTCATAGATATAGTCCAGCACCACCGGGTCGGAGGCCCGAAGCTGGTAGGCCTCAATGAGCCAGACGCAGCAGGTGTAGGCGGGGAAGAGCAGCGCACCGCTGTACCGCTCCTCGTCCCCACCCCGGTAGCCCCGCTTGACGGTAAGCAGCACTGCCGGGAAGCTCAGAAGAGCCAGAGCTCCCAGCAGCAGCCGGGCCAGGATGGCGAAGAAGGGGTTTGTATGGGTGACCTGGGCATCGATGACCGCCTCGGCGTAGACCTCCGGCAGGCCCAGAAGGTCCAGAACGGCCCCGCAGAGCAGCAGCAGCGCCCCCGCCGTCATGACCACGGCCCAGACCGTGTTGCCCACCGCACCGAAGGCTCCGGTATAGCCGCCCGGGGCGGCGCGGCGGCGGTCCAGAGAGAGCAGCGCAAAGGCCACCGCCAGCGCCACCAGGATGCAAATCAGCACCACGCTGGCCGGCGCGCCGGGGATATGCAGGCCGGTGTCCGCCTCAAAGGCGGTATTCAGCTCCCAGCGGCGCAGGAAAAAGCCCGCCGCGCCGCCGCCCACCGCCAGGGCGGGCAGAAGGATCTCTTTTCGCATTGTGGCAAGACCTCACTCAGGAAAAATTAGAATACGTCCGGGGCGGCGTGCCTCAGCCGTTCTGGGCCATGGACTCCAGGTACTCGTCGTAGGTCATCTTCCGGTCGATGAGCTTGCCGTCGTCGGTGAAGTCGAAGATACGGTTACACACGGTCTGGACCAGCTGGTGGTCGTGGCTGGAGACCAGCACATTGCACTTGACCGCCTCCAGGCCGTTGTTGACCGCGGCGATGGACTCCAGGTCCAGGTGGTTGGTGGGCTGGTCCAGCAGCAGCACGTTGGCCCCCGAGAGCATCATCCGCGAGAGCATGCACCGCACCTTCTCGCCGCCGGAGAGCACCTTCACGCTCTTATAGACGTCGTCCCCGGAGAAGAGCATCCGGCCCAAAAAGCCCCGCAGATAGGCCTCGTGGGGGTCGGGAGACCACTGGCGCAGCCACTCCACCAGGTTGTCGTCGCAGTCCTGGAAGAACTCGGTGTTGTCCTTGGGGAAGTAGGAGAAGGTGGCGGTCTGGCCCCATTTCACGGTGCCCTCGTCGGGCTCCATCTCTCCCACCAGGATCTTGAAGAGGGCGGTGTGGGCGTTTTCGTTGTCACCCACGAAGGCGATCTTGTCCCCGTGGCCCACGATGAAGCTCACCTTGTCCAGCACCTTCACCCCGTCGATGGTCTTGCTCACGTCGGTGACGAAGAGGATGTCCTTGCCCACCTCCCGGTCGGGGCTGAAGGCCACCCAGGGATAGCGCCGGGAAGAGGCGGGGATCTCCTCCAGGGTGATCTTCTCCAGCAGCTTGCGCCGGGCGGTGGCCTGCTTGGACTTGGACTTGTTGGCCGAGAAGCGGGAGATGAACTCCTTGAGCTCCTGGGCCTTCTCCTCGTTTTTCTTGTTCTGGGCCTTCATGAGGCTCTGCATGAGCTGGGAGGCGTCGTACCAGAAGTCGTAGTTACCCACATACATCTTGATCTTGTTGTAGTCGATGTCCACGATGTGGGTGCAGATAGTGTTGAGGAAGTGCCGGTCGTGGGACACCACGATGACGGTGCCCTCAAAGTCCAGCAAAAAGTCCTCCAGCCAGTTGATGGCGCCTATGTCCAGGTTGTTGGTGGGCTCGTCCATCATCAGGATGTCGGGGTTTCCGAACAGAGCCTGGGCCAGGAGCACCTTCACCTTGAGCCGGCCGTCCACGTTCTCCATCACGTCGTAGTGCATGGACACGGGGATGCCCAGGCCCTGGAGGATGCGGGAGGCGTCGCTCTCGGCCTCCCAGCCGCCCAGCTCAGCATACTCCTCCTCCAGCTCGCAGGCGCGGATGCCGTCTTCCTCGGTCATCTCCTCCTTGGCGTAGAGGGCCTCCTTCTCCTTGCCGATGTCGTAGAGGCGCTGGTTTCCCATGATGACCGTATCCATGACGGTATACTGGTTGTAGGCGTTCTGGTCCTGCTTGAGGATGGACATGCGGGTATTGGGCAGGATGGACACCTCGCCGCTGGTGGGCTCCAGCTCGCCGGAGAGGATCTTCAGGAAGGTGGATTTGCCCGCGCCGTTGGCGCCGATGATGCCGTAGCAGTTGCCCTTGATGAACTGCAGGTCCACATGGGAGAACAGCGGCTGGCCGCTGTACTGCAGGCCCAGATCAGAGACTGTAATCATGTCAAGCTCCTTTATCTATCACACTATGGAATAAACGCCCAAATAGTATATCAACATTTTACCTATAAAACAAGGCCCCTATCCCATTTTCCCCGGCGGAAAAGGGGGATTTCCGTTGCAAGTTCCCCCTTTGTATGATATACTGAATTGCAATTTGCAGGAAAAGGAACGTTTGAGTATGGAAATCAACGGCGAGCAAGTCAACGAAACGGTCCGCTACGCGGACCTTCATCTCTCCCCAGAGGTGATGCGTGCCATTGACAAGAAGGGCTACGTCCAGGCCACCCCGGTCCAGGCCGGGGCCATCCCCTACTTCATGGAGTGGAAGGACGTCATCGCCAAGGCCCCCACGGGCACCGGCAAGACCTTCGCCTTCGGCATCCCCATGGTGGAGCATATCGACCCTGAGAACCCCTCGGTCCAGGCCCTGGTGCTGGCCCCCACGCGGGAGCTGGCCGTGCAGATCCAGGAGGAGCTGCGGGACCTGTGCGAGTTCAAGGAGGGGGTGCGCTCGGTGTGCCTGTACGGCGGCGCGCCCATCGAGGGCCAGATCAAGACTCTGAAGAAAAACCCCCAGATCGTGGTGGCCACCCCGGGCCGGCTCATGGACCACATGAAGCGGCGCACCGTGAAGCTCGACGGCGTGCAGACCGTGGTGCTGGACGAGGCCGACCGGATGCTGGACATGGGCTTTGTGCGGGACGTGACCCGCATCCTGGACCAGATCAAGAACCGCCGCAATCTGGGCATGTTCTCGGCCACCATCTCCCGGGAGGTCATGGACATCTCCTGGGTCTACCAGCGGGACCCCGTGGAGATCACCGTCCGGCCCGACGAGGAGAACAGGCCCGACATCCAGCAGTACCGCATCGACCTGGAGGGCCGGGGGGACAAGGTGGACACCATGGCCGCCCTGCTGACCCACGGCGGCTACGAGCGGGCCATTGCCTTCTGCAACACCAAGAACATGACCGACCGGCTCTCCGGGCTTCTCAACATGCGTGGCTTCACCGCCCAGGCCATCCACGGCGACATCCAGCAGCGCATCCGGGAAAAGACCCTCCAGAAGTTCAAGGACGGGAAGCTGCGGGTGCTGGTGGCCACCGACGTGGCCGCCCGGGGTCTGGACATCGACGACGTGGACGTGGTCTTCAACTACGACGTGCCCGAGGAGATCGAGTACTACATCCACCGCATCGGCCGCACCGGCCGGGCCAAGCGCCACGGCGTGGCCTACACCCTGGTGGTGGGCATCACCGAGCAAATGCGCATGGAGTCCATCGCCAAGAACACCCACGCCGACATCACCATCCTCAAGTACGACGCCGACGGCTGCCTGCTGCCGGTGGAACGGACCTGAGCGGCACCGCCCCCTCCGTTTCATACACGCACCCCGGACGCCCGGCGCCCGGCGGCCCCGCCGGGGCCGCCGGGCCTCTATGTTTCCGGGCCCGGGAAAGAAAGGAGCTTCCACCATGCGCTACGACTTCACCTCCATCATGGACCGGCACGGCCGGGACGCCATCGCCGTGGACGGCCTGGGCAAAGGCTTCGCCCCCGGCGCTCCCAAGCCGGGCTTTGACCCCATCCCCATGTGGGTGGCGGACATGAACTTCCCCACCTGCCCCACTATCACCCAGGCCATCCTGGACCGGGCGGCCCACCCGGCCTTCGGCTACTTCTCGCCCCCGGAGGCGTACTACGAGAAAATTATCTCCTGGCACAGCCGCCGAAACGGCGCGGAAAACCTGCGCGCTGAGCACATCGGCTACGAAAACGGCGTACTGGGGGGTGTGCTCAGCGCCCTGAACGTGCTCTGCTCCCGGGGAGACAAGGTGCTCCTCCACTCCCCCACCTACATCGGCTTCACCAAGAGCCTCACCAGCAACGGCTATTCCATCGTCCACTCCCCCCTGGTCCGGGACGGCGCGGGGGTGTGGCGCATGGACCTTGCGGACATGGAGCGCAAGATCGCCGAAAACAAGATCCACGCCGCCATCCTCTGCTCCCCCCACAACCCCATGGGCCGGGTGTGGGAGCGGGGCGAGCTGGAGGAAGTGATGGCCCTCTTTGAAAAGTACGACGTGTGGGTGATCTCCGACGAGATCTGGTCCGATCTCATCCTGGAGGGGAACCGCCATGTCCCCACCCAGAGCGTGAGCCCCTGGGCCAGGGAGCACACCGCCGCCTTCTACGCCCCTTCCAAGACCTTCAACCTGGCGGGACTGGTGGGGGCCTACCACATCGTCTATAATCCCTGGCTCCGCCACCGCATGGAGAAGGAGTCTGCCCTGAGCCACTACAACGAGATGAACGTGCTGTCCATGCACGCCCTGCTGGGGGCCTACACCCCCGAGGGGGAGGCCTGGGTGGAGCAGCTGCGCAAGGTCCTCACCGGTAACGTCCGCTTTGCCGTAGACTATATCTCCCGGCGCTTCCCTGGCGTGGAGACCACCCATCCCCAGGGCACCTACATGCTCTTTGTGGACTGCTCGCGCTGGTGCGAGGAGCACGGCATGACCATCGACCAGGTAGAGCGGCGGTGCTGGAACGTGGGGGTGGCGGTGCAGGACGGCCGGATGTTCCACGGGAGCTGTCACCTGCGCATGAATCTGGCCCTCCCCCGGAGCCGGGTGGAGGAGGCCCTGGGGCGCATGGAACAATACGTTTTCACCGACCGGGCATAAGGAAAGGAGAGAAGAATCATGGTTTACGAGATCTGTTTCAGTCCCACCGGCGGCACAAAGCGGGTGCTGGACATTCTGTGCGGCGCCTGGGGCGGAGAGGCGACCACCCTGGACCTGCTGGCGGGTATCCCGGACGGGCACGCCTTCACCCGGGAGGACCTCTGCTTCGTGGGCGTCCCGGTCTTCGGCGGGCGGGTGCCTGCCCTGGCGGTAAAGCGACTGGAGGCTCTCACCGCCAACGGCGCCCGGGCCGTCCCGGTGGCGGTCTACGGCGCCCGGGCCTTTGACGACGCCCTGCTGGAGCTGACCGACACCCTCACCGGTCTGGGCTTCCGCTGCTGCGCGGCCATCGCCGCCCTGGCGGAGCACTCCATCTTCCGCGTCTTCGGCCAGGGCCGGCCTGACCAGGCCGACCAGGAGATCCTCTCCGGCTTTGCCCGCACCCTCCGCACCCTGGCGGAAGAAAACGCCCTGCCCGACACGGTGTCGGTACCCGGCCACCGTCCCTATACCAAGCCCGGCGGTCTGCCTATCCACCCGGCAGGCGGGGAAGGCTGCGTCCGGTGCGGCAAGTGCGCCGCAGCCTGCCCCACCGGAGCCATTACCGCTCCCCACTTCGACCAGACCGACGATAAGGCGTGCATCACCTGCATGCGCTGCGTCTCGGTGTGCCCCACCGGGGCCCGGCATCTGGACCAGGCGGTGCTGGACAAGGCCAGGGTCTCCATGGCCAAGGCTTTCGCCGGAGAGCGACACAACCAGCTCTTCCTGGACCGATCCCCATCCTGACCCCACCACAACGTGCGCCCCGGGACATATTGCCCGGGGAGCACATTTTGTCCGGGCCAAAATTTTTCCACGGCGGGGTTGACAACTCCGCCCTTTTGTATATAATAACATATGAACAATCGTTCAATCGTTTGTATGAGGAGGATGCATATGACTGACCAGGAGCGTTCCGGCGCTGAGCGCTGCGCCGAGGCCCACGTCCATCAGAGTGCAGTGGACCAGGTGGACCGGACCATGCCAGACGAGGAGATCCTCTATGATCTGGCGGAGTTTTTCAAGATCTTTGGGGATTCCACCCGCATCAAGATCCTCTACGTCCTCTTTGAAGCGGAGCTGTGCGTGTGCGACATCGCCCAGCTGCTGGGCATGACCCAGAGCGCCATCTCCCACCAGCTGCGCGCCCTCAAGCAGAGCAAGCTGGTCAAGTATCGCCGGGAGGGCAAGACCGTCTTTTATTCCCTGGCCGATGACCATGTCCACACCATCCTGGGGCAGGGCATGGAGCATATCAGCGAATGAAGCGCGTTTTTTGAGGAGGAGATCACGGTGAAAAAGACCTATCGGATGAAGGATCTGGACTGTGCAAACTGTGCTGCCAAAATGGAGCGGGCCATTGGGAAGCTGGATGGCGTCAGCGCCGTGTCGGTAAACTTCATAACCCAGAAGCTGACGCTGGAGGCCGACGAGGAGCGGTTTGAGGCCATCGTGGAGGAGGCCGGGCGGATCTGCCGGCGCATCGAGCCCCACTGTGTCATCCTGGGGAGGTGAGGGGCATGGATCGCAGGCAGAAGCGCACCCTGGCGCGCATTCTCATCTCCGCCGCCCTGCTTATCCTCGCCGCCCTGCTCCCCCTGGAGGGTCCTCTCCGGCTGGCGGCCTTCCTCGTCCCTTACGCCGTCATCGGCCATGACGTGCTGTGGGAGGCACTGGAGGGCATCGCCCACGGCCAGGTCTTTGACGAAAATTTTCTCATGGCTCTGGCCACCGTGGGCGCCATCGGCACCGGCGAATACCCTGAGGCGGTGTTCGTCATGCTCTTCTACCAGGTGGGGGAGCTCTTCCAGAGCTACGCGGTGGGCAAGTCCCGGCAGTCCATCGCCGCGCTGATGGACATTCGCCCCGACTGGGCCAATGTGGAACGGGACGGGGCCCTTGCGCAGGTGGACCCGGAGGAGGTGGCCGTGGGAGAGGTCATCGTGGTCCGGCCGGGGGAGCGGATTCCTCTGGACGGCGAGGTGCTGGAGGGCACCTCGGCCATGGACACCGCCGCCCTCACCGGCGAGTCGCTGCCCCGGACGGCGGGTCCGGGGGACGAGGTGATCTCGGGCTGCGTGAATCTGAGCGGCGTGCTGCGGATACGGGTGAGCAAGGTCTTCGGGGACTCCACTGTGGCCAAAATTCTGGACCTGGTGGAGAACGCCAGCAGCAAAAAGGCCAGGGCCGAGCAGTTCATCACCCGCTTCGCCCGGTACTACACCCCCGCGGTGGTGCTTGCCGCCGTGGTTCTGGCGGTGCTGCCCCCTCTGCTCTCTCCCATGGACTGGCGGGAGAGCCTGAACCGGGCTTTGACCTTTCTGGTGATCTCCTGCCCCTGCGCCCTGGTAATCTCGGTGCCGCTGTCCTTCTTCGGCGGAATCGGCGGAGCCTCCCGGCAGGGAATCCTGGTCAAGGGCGGCAACTATCTGGAGGCCCTGGCCAAGGCCCGGGTGGTGGTTTTTGACAAGACAGGTACCCTCACCCAGGGGGTGTTTCGGGTGACGGAGGTCCGCTGCTCTCCGGAGGACCGCACGGCGCTTTTGGAGACTGCCGCTCTCGCCGAGCTCCACTCCAGCCACCCCATCGCCCGGGCCCTGCGGGAGGCCTGGGGGAAGCCCCTGGACCCTTCGCGGGTCAGGGAGGTGGAGGAACGCAGCGGCCGGGGGGTGCGCTCCGTGGTGGACGGCACGGCGGTGCTGGCCGGGAGCCGCCGCCTTCTGGAGGAGGCAGGCCTCACCCTCCCCGCCGACGACGGCGCCCTTCCCGGCACCGTGGTCCATGTGGCCGTGGGGAACCGGTACCTGGGCTGCCTGCTCATCTCCGACCAGCTGCGCCCCGAGGCGCCCAAGGCCCTCTCCGCCCTGAAGGCGGAGGGCGTGGAGAAGACCGTCCTGCTCACCGGCGACAGTCTTTCGGCGGGAGAGGCGGCGGCCAAGGAGCTGGGCATCGACCAGGTCTGCGCCCAGCTCCTTCCCGGCGACAAGGTGGAACAGGTGGAGCGTCTGCTCTCAGAAAAGGGCCGCCGGGGAAAGCTGGTCTATGTGGGGGACGGCATCAACGACACCCCGGTCCTCTCCCGGGCCGACGTGGGCATTGCCATGGGGGGCATCGGCTCCGACGCGGCCATTGAGGCCGCCGACGTGGTCCTTATGGACGACGACCTCTCCAAGCTCCCCCTGGCCGTGTCCATCGCCCGGCGCACCCTGGCCATCGCAAAGCAGAACATCGTCTTTGCCCTGGGGGTCAAGCTGGGGATGCTGCTGCTGGTGGCGGCGGGCTTTGCCTCCATGTGGATGGGCGTCTTCGCCGACGTGGGGGTGGCGGTGCTGGCCATTCTCAACGCCATGCGGGCCCTGAAAGTCCCCAAGGCTTCCTGACAAATAAAAGCTGCCCCGGCTCTTTGAGAAGAGCCGGGGCAGCTTTTTCTTATTCCGCAGGACGCCGCTGGGCGTTGTAGAGGGCGGCGTACTCGCCTCCCAGGGCCATGAGCTCCTGGTGGGTACCCTCCTCCAGGATGCGGTTTTGGTCCACCACGATGATGCGGTCGGCGCCGCGGATGGTGGAGAGCCGGTGGGCAATGATGAGGGTGGTGCGGCCCTTGGCCAGGGCGTCAAAGGCGCTCTGGATACGCTCCTCGGTGACGGTGTCCAGGGCGGAGGTGGCCTCGTCCAGGATGAGGACGGGGGGATTTTTCAGGAAGATGCGGGCGATGGATACCCGCTGCTTCTGTCCGCCTGAGAGCATGACCCCCCGCTCGCCCACATAGGTCTCAAAGCCATCCGGCATGGCCATGATGTCGTCGTAGATCTCGGCCTGCTTGGCGGCCCAAGCCACCTCGGCCTCGGTGGCGTCGGGACGGCCGTAGCGGATGTTCTCCAGGATGGTGCCGGCAAAGAGGAACACATCCTGCTGCACGATGCCGATGTTCTGCCGCAGGGAGCGCTGCTTTACCTGCCGCACGTCCACCCCGTCCACCAGGATGCGCCCGCCGGTGACGTCGTAGAACCGGGGGATAAGCTGGCACAGGGTGCTCTTGCCGCCCCCGGAGGGGCCCACCACCGCCACCGTCTCCCCGGGGGCGATGTGGATGGAGACGTGGGAGAGAACCTCCTCGTCGTCGTTATAACGGAAGGACACGTCGTCCACCAGGATGTCCCCCTTGACGGTGCCCAGCTCCCGGGCGTCGGGGGCGTCCTTTATGGCGGGCTCGGTGCCCATGAGCTCCAAAAAGCGCTTGAAACCCGCCATGCCGTTTAAGAACTGCTCCACAAAGGCGGCCAGCTTGCGCACGGGGGTGAGGAAGGTGGAGATATACAGTGAGAAGGTCACCAGGTCCACAAAGTCCATCTGTCCCCGGAGAATGAAATAGCCTCCCGCGGCGATGGTGAGCACGTTCATCACAGGCAGGGCAAACTCCAGCCCCGCCATGTACCCGGCCATGGCCTTGTAGTAACCCCGCTTGGCCCCCTTGAAGCGCTCGTTGGAGCGGCGGAACTTCTCGTTTTCGGCTTTCTCGTTGGCAAAGGCCTTGGCGGTGCGCATCCCCGAGATGGCCGACTCCAGCTCCCCGTTGATGCCCGCCATGTTCTGCTTGACCTCCAAGGAGGCCTTCACCATTTTTCTCCGCTGGAAAATGGTGAAGAGCACGAACAGGGGCACCACCGCAAAGACGATGAGGGCCAGCCGCCACTGGATGGTACACATGAGGCAGAAAGCGCCCGCCAGGGTGACCACTGAGATAAAGAGGTCCTCAGGCCCGTGGTGGGCAAGCTCGGTGATCTCGAAGAGGTCGTTGGTGGCCCGGCTCATGAGCTGGCCGGTGCGGTTCTTGTCGTAGAAGGAGAAGGACAGGTCCTGCATGTGGGCAAACAGGTCCCTCCGGATGTCCGCCTCCATCCGCACACCCAGCAGGTGGCCCCAGTAGGTGACGATGTAGTACAGCCCGCCCTTGAGCACGTAGGCCCCGATCAGGGCGGCCATCACCCCGAAAAAGGCGGCAAACAGCTTCTGGGGCAGCAGGGTCTGCATGGACCAGCGGGACACCATGGGGAAGAGCAGGTCCACAATGCAGATGCACAGCGCGCACACCATATCTAATAAAAACAGCTTCCAATGGGGCTTGTAATAGGAGGCAAACAGCTTCAGGTATCCCTTTTGCCGTCCGGTATGACCGGCCATGACGCCCCCTCCTTCCATGTAAGATCAGCAATTCAGTATAGCCGCAGGGGGGCGGCTTTGTCAACCGGTTTGCAATTTCCCGGGGAACAGGTATAATGGAACTACGTTTGTCCGGGAGAATCGGAGGAGGAATGCGGCGTGGCGGACAATTTTCTGCTGGTGGCCTCTCAGGTGGGGACCCTGTTTTTGATGATGGCCGTGGGCTATACCCTGACCAAGGCGGGCAAGTTCAGCCGGGAGACCCTGTCTCAGGTCACCTTTCTGCTGCTGTACGTGGTGGTGCCCTGCCTGATGATAGACACCCTGCAGATGCCCCGCAGCCCCCGGCTGATGAAGGTTATGGGGCTGTGCATGGCGCTGTCCCTGGGGCTGTACCTGCTCTCCGCCCTGCTGGCCTGTTTGTTTTTCCACCGGCAGGGGCCGGATACCCGGGCGGTGCTGCGCTACGGGGCTATGTACGGCAACATCGGCTTTATGGGCCTGCCCCTGATTCAGGCGGTGCTGGGCGAGGAGGGCATGGTGTTCGCCATTGT
>DVLB01000093.1 GCA_018715695.1 Candidatus Galloscillospira stercoripullorum | reverse complement strand
CCCGAGCTGCGCAAGCAGCTGGAGGCGGAGGAGGCCATTGCCAATGCGAGCAAGGCCCGTTCTCTGCTGCGGGATAAGGTCACCGAGGAGGAGATCGCCCGCATCATTGAGCGCTGGACGGGCATACCCGTGGCCAAGCTGATGGAGGGGGAGCGGGAGAAGCTGCTCCACCTGGAGGACATCCTCCACCAGCGGGTGGTGGGTCAGGACGAGGCGGTGCGCCTGGTGTCCGAGGCCATCCTTCGCAGCCGGGCCGGCATCGCCGACCCCGACCGGCCCATCGGCTCCTTCCTGTTCCTGGGCCCCACAGGCGTGGGCAAGACCGAGCTGGCCAAGACCCTGGCCGAGGCCCTGTTCGACAGCGAGAAAAACATGGTGCGCATCGACATGAGCGAGTATATGGAGAAGTTCTCGGTCTCCCGGCTCATCGGAGCGCCTCCCGGATATGTGGGCTATGAGGAGGGCGGCCAGCTCACCGAGGCGGTACGCCGCCACCCCTACTGTGTTGTCCTCTTCGACGAGGTGGAGAAGGCCCACCCCGACGTCTTCAACGTCCTGCTCCAGGTTCTGGACGACGGTCGGATCACCGACGGGCAGGGCCGCACCGTGGACTTCAAGAACACCATCCTCATCCTCACCTCCAACCTGGGCAGCCAGTACCTGCTGGACGGCATCGGCCCCGACGGCGAGATCAGCGCTGAGGCCCGGGACCTGGTAAACGGCCTGCTCAAGCAGTCCTTCCGGCCGGAGTTCCTCAACCGTCTGGACGAGATCGTCTTCTACAAGCCTCTGACCCGAGACAACATCACCCACATCATCGACCTGATGCTCTCCGGCCTCAACCGCAGGCTTGCCGACAAGGGCCTGCACTGTGAGCTGACGGCAGCGGCCAAGGAGCACATCATCGACAGCGCCTACGATCCTCTCTACGGCGCCCGTCCCCTGCGCCGCTACCTGCAGCACACCGTCGAAACCCTGCTCAGCCGCAAGATCATCGCCGGCGAGGTGGAGAGCGGCTCCACCCTGGTGGTGGACTGCAAGGACGGCGAGCTCACGGTGGAGACCAAGTCTCAGGCCCTCCACGGCGACGTGGTGGACGCCTGATCGTTCCGTCCTTTTCTCCAGCACACAAAAAGGCCCCCGAAACGGCACAAAGCCGTTTCGGGGGCCTCAGCCTGTCGAAAAAATCTTTTCGCCAGGCTGCTGCACTTTTTGAACCTTCAAAAAAGGTTCAAAAAGTGGTTTGACTAGACGCGAAAGACAACCCTGACGGTTTTCTTTCACACTATCTTTCCCTCCGAATCCTTCGGCCAAGAGGGTTTATCGACAGTCTCAGCCCCCGAAACGGCACAAAGCCGTTTCGGGGGCCTTTTCTCTTGCTTGCTTGTTTTTTGTTGATCGCGCGCTTTACTTCACATGGCTGCGCAGCACGCCGATGCCCTCGATCTCCACCTCCACGGTGTCGCCCCGCTTCATGGGACCCACTCCCTCGGGGGTGCCGGTGGCGATCACATCCCCGGGCAGCAGAGTGGTAAAGGCGGTGATATGCTCCACGATGCGTCCCAGGGAGAAGATGAGCTTGGAGGTGCGGCTGTCCTGCTTCACTTCCCCGTTGAGCCGGGTCTGGATGCGCAGGTCGGAGGGGTCCAGCTCGGTCTCGATCCAGGGGCCAATGGGGCAGAAGGTGTCAAAGCCCTTGCCCCGGGTCCACTGGCCGTCCTTGAACTGGATGTCCCGCTCGGTCACGTCGTTGACGCAAGTGAAGCCCAGCACCACGCTTCTCCAGTCCTCGGCCCGCACGCCCTTGCACTTCTTGCCGATGACCAGGCCCAACTCTCCCTCAAAGTCCACCCGGGTACCGAAGGAGGGGTACTCCACCGTCCCTTCCGGACCAATGACCGCCGTGGACGGCTTGAGGAAGATCAGCGGCTCGGCGGGCAGCTCGCTGTTAAATTCCTTGGCGTGGTCCAGATAGTTCTTGCCCACGCACACCACCTTGCTGGGCGCCGCAGGAGAGAGCAGCTCTACCTCGCTCAGCGGCCAGCTCTCCCCCGTTCTCACGATCTCCCCGAACGGCTCGCCGGAGAGTAGCTCCACCCGGTCCCCTTCCACAACGGCATAGGCCTCTGCGCCGCCCCGGCGCACTCTGCACAGTTTCATTCCTTTGTCCTCCTTTTTACTCTTCTCTCCTCCGTCTCCGGGCGCCGCGCAAACTGCACCCGGGACGTATTAGCTGTTTTTGGCGCGCTCCGCAGCCTGACGGTTGCGCTCGGTATATCTGACCGCCCAGCGCTCGGCGGATTCCGGAGCCTGGCGCTGCTTCTCCCAGGTAGTGCGCGCCGTGTCCGTTACCAGGATGATGTTGCGCCCCTCCTCGATACCAGCCAGAATCTCATCCGCCGACTCCAGCTCGGTCAGGGCCCCCTCCGGAGCCTTGACCTCGGGATGTACGTTGCCCTGGTCGTCCCTGCCCCAAATGTTGGACACCACCGCCCCGGGGCAAATGACCGAAAAGCGAATGTTGCGGGAGGCGTATTCGTAACGCAGGGACTCCGTGAGCCCTATCACCGCGTGCTTGGAAGCCACATAGGCCGAGTGATAGCCGTTAGGGGTATACCCCTCCATGGAGGCCACGTTGAGCACATGCCCGCCGCCCTGGCGCAGCATATGGCCGATCACCGCCTGGTCGGCGTTGACCACCCCGTAGAAATTGGGCTCCATCACCGAATCCAGTTCCTCCCGGGTGGTCTCCTCAAAAGCCCGGATCATGCTCACGCCCGCGTTGGCAAAGAGGAAATCAATGGGTCCCTCCGCCGCCATGTCGTCGGCAAACTTCGCAAGGCCCGCCGCGTCCCGCACGTCCACGGCGGTCCAGCGGACCCGACCGTAAGCTTTATTCAGCTTTTCCGCGGCGGCGCGCATGCGTCCCTCGTTCCGGCTGCACAGCCACACCTCGCCTGCCCCCCGCTGGAGCAGCCGCTCGGCGATGCCGTAGCCAATGCCCGAGGACGCCCCGGTCACCAGGCACCGCTTCCCTTCAAAAAGCGGTCCCTGGCCCTGGGTCCCCACCTGCTTGATCTCTGGATGTCCGAAAATATAGCTCATTTGAACGTTCCTCCTTTTAGCAGTTTCTTCCGCAAAAACTTTCCTGATAAGAGACTACCATAGTAAGCACGCTCCTTCAAGAACAATATTTTCTGATATTCAGTTTTCCGCTATTTTTCTTTTCTCAAAATACTCTTTTTGGAAAATGCACGCAGGGAGGCGAAATCACTCTTCGCCTCCCTGACTCACTTGATGCAGTTGTGTGGGCTTAGCCCTTGGTGAACATCTCCTTGCCCAGACCGCACACGGGGCACACCCAATCGGCGGGCACGTCCTCCCAAGCGGTGCCGGGGGCCACGCCGTTGTCGGGATCGCCCACGGCGGGGTCGTACTCATAGCCACAGGGGCAGGTATACTTGTCCATTCTTTTCCCTCCCTTCCGGTGTTTTGAAAAAAGGGGGCGGAACGGCGTTCCGCCCCCTTTTCAGGTTTTTCTTAGCCGAAGTACCGAGCCAGCAGGCCCTCGAAAGCCTTGCCGTGGCGGGCCGCCCCATGGGACCAGTCCCATGGGGACCCCGTATCTCACTCAAATGGCCGGGCAAAGCCCGTCCATTTCAAGGTTTTTGCTGCGCAAAAACACTTGGTGACGAGGCCCGCAGAAGCAGCCCTCTCAGACGCGGAAACTTAGCCGAAGTAACGAGCCAGCAGACCCTCGAAGGCCTTGCCGTGTCGGGCCGCCCCATGGGACTAGTCCCATGGGGACCCCGTATCTCACTCAAATGGCCGGGCAAAGCCCGTCCATTTCAAGGTTTTTGCTGCGCAAAAACACTTGGTGACGAGGCCCGCAGGAGCAGCCCTCTCAGGCGCAAAAACTTAGCCGAAGTACCGAGCCAGCAGGCCCTCGAAAGCCTTGCCGTGGCGAGCCTCGTCGCGAGCCATCTCGTGGACGGTGTCATGGATGGCGTCCAGGTTGAGCTCCTTGGCCTTCTTGGCCAGCTCGAACTTGCCCATGGTGGCGCCGTTCTCGGCGTCAACGCGCATCTCCAGGTTCTTCTTGGTGGAGTCGGTCACCACCTCGCCCAGCAGCTCGGCGAACTTGGCAGCGTGCTCAGCCTCCTCCCAAGCGGCCTTCTCCCAGTACAGGCCGATCTCGGGATAGCCCTCGCGGTGAGCCACACGGGCCATGGCCAGGTACATGCCCACCTCGGTGCACTCGCCCTGGAAGTTCTCACGCAGCCCCTGCATGATCTCCTCGGGAGCGCCCTGGGCCACGCCCACCACATGCTCGGCAGCCCAGCTGCGCTGACCGCCCTGCTCCACGAACTTGGAAGCGGGAGCCTTGCAGATGGGGCAGAAATCGGGGGCCTTGTCGCCCTCATGGACATAGCCGCAGACAGAACAGACAAACTTCTTCATAACTCTTTTCCTCCTATTATTTGATTCATATCATTCTTCCGTGCAGCAACTGCACGTGCCGTGGAACACAAGATCGTGATGACTTACCCGCAGACAGCGGCTCTCGCTCACCTGCCGGTCCAGCTCCCGGTCCACCGGGATCTCCGGCAGATCCAGTACCGCGCCGCACCGGTCGCAGATGAAGTGGCTGTGGGGACTCACATCGGCGTCATACCGCTCCTGTCCCCCGACCACCGCCACCGACCGCACCGTCCCCTGCTCCTGAAAGAAGGCCAGGTTGCGGTACACCGTCCCCAAGCTCAGGTCCGGATGGGTGGGCTTGAGGCTCTGGTAGATCCAGTCCGCCGTGGGGTGGCTTTGGGTGCTCTGGAGTAGGCGCAGAATGGCCTCCCGTTTTTCGCTGTATCGGACGGCTCGCTTCATCTCTTCTCCTTAGCGATAATGATTACTGTTTGCGTGATTATAGTAGCACAGACCGCAGCGTTTGTAAAGAGGCTTTTTTAAGTTTTCAGAAAAAATTTTTACCGTTTTTCCTCCGCGGTGCGCGCCAGGAATTCCTCCCTGGTATACAGGGCGTTGAGCACGCTCAGCAGGGCGTTGGCGGCCAGGTGCTCAGGCAGATCCAGGCGGCGCAGCAGGGCCTTTCTTCTGGCGGCGGAGTCGGGGGCGCCGGTGAGACCGGCGGCATAGAGATCAGCCTTGGTGATGGGCGTGCCTGGGTTGGCCGCGCTCTCCTCCTCCAGGACGGTGGCTCCCGCCCGGCGCAGAGTCTGCTCCAGCACCTCCGGGCGCATACCCTCCACCCCCAGCTTGCCCTCCTTGCCCGGCTGGCGCTTACGGCGCTCCTTGCCCATGAGGTCGGGGACATAGGCGTGCTTCACCAGGGCCGGGTCGATGGCCCCTTTGAGAAAATTGCGGATGACGAAGCCCGCCCCGTCAGAGTCGGTGAGGATGATGAGCCCCCGCTCCGCCGCCAGACGGCGCAGCAGTCCGAGCCGCTCCTCATCCTTGAAGATGCCAAAGCCCTTCGTCTCCAGAATCAGCGTATCCACCAGCTGGGAGAGGGTGTTCTTATCGTACCTGCCCTCCACCACGATGGCCTCCCGTATCTTCAGCACGCCCCAACCCCCTTATTTGCTCTTTTTCAGCCCCAGCTCCATGAGCAGGGAGATGAGCAGCTCCTCCCCGTCGGCTCCGGTGGACTTCATGGCCAGGTCGGTCTGGGCGCAGCGCTCCACCGCCCGGCGGCACCAGGGCAGGGAAAACCGCCGGGCCGACTGCAAAAGCCGCTGGGCCTGGGACTCCCAGCGCAGGTCCCACAGCTCCATGAGATACCCCGGGCCCTTTTTGTTCTCCAGCGCCAGGCGGGCGGTGTAGAGCTGCCGCAGACGCAGTCCCAGGATGGACAGCAGCTTGATGGGCGCCTCCTGCATGTGCAGCAGGTCGCCCAGCACCCCCGCTGCCTTGTCAAAGTCCCCGGCGGCGATGGCGTCGGTCATCTGAAAAACCACCGCGGTGAGCTGGGGGGTGACCACCGCGTCGATGTCCTCCCGGGTGACCCGGTGGTGGGAGGCGTAGGCCGCCACCTTGCCGATCTCGGTGACCAGGCCGTTCATCAGGTCTCCGCAGAGGAAAATGAGATACTCCGCGTCCTCGCTGCTGATCTCCCGGTCCAGGGCGCGGAAGTGCCGGGCGATCCAGCTGATCAGGTCGTTTTGCCCCTGCCGGTGGAACTGCACCACAAGTCCGTTGGATTTGAGCACCCCCGCCAGTTTGGTGCGCTGGTCGGCCTTATACTCGATGAGGTCGTAGAGGAACACCACGCACACATACTCGGGCAGATCGGAGAGCAGCGCCCCCAGCTCCTCCTTCTCCCCTCCCTTGAAAAGGTCGTAGTCGGTGATGAGGATCATGGTCCGCTCGCTCATCATGGGCAGGCAGTCGATGAGCTCGGAGAGGGCCTTCACCGTAAACTCCTTGGCGCTGAGGGTGTGGAAGTTGAACTCCTCCATCCCCCCCGGGAGCAGCTTCTCCTTCATCTGCCGGAGATAGTGGTCCCGCAGATAGGCCTCCTCCCCGTGGAAGACATACAGCCTGCCGATCTCTCCCGAAGAGAGGTCCTTCTTGAGCTGCCGGTAGGCCGTGTCGTCAGTCTTACTCTTGTATGCCATGTCCTATCCTCCCATTGTCACCCGCACGCTCACCGTACCCATTTGGTCTGTACGGTAGACAGCACACCCGGCCGCGGCAAGCCGCTCCAGCGTCTCCTCGGCAGGATGTCCGTAAGTATTGTAGCCCACCGAGATGGCTGCGTACTCCGGCCGCGTGGCCTCCAGCAGCTCCTCGCCGGTGGAATATTTGGAGCCGTGGTGGCCCACCACCAGCAGCTCAATGTCGGGCAGGTCGCCGTAGCGCACCAGCCGCTTCTCCACCGTCTCGCCCATGTCCCCGGTGATGAGAACGTCAAAGCTTCCGCAGGTGGCCAGCACGGAGAGCCCCGCTTCGTTGGTCTCCCCCTTGCCCAGCGGAGCGTAGATCCGCAGCGACGCCGCGCCGAAGCTCACGCTCCCGTCCTCGGAAAACAGCAGCACCTCGCTCCCCTTCTCCTCCGCCAGCGCCAGGATCTCCTCCCGGAGCGGGATGTCCTCCTCCTCATCCGGCAGCGCCAGAGCGGAGACCTCCAAGCGTTCCAAAAGCTCGCTCACCCCGTTGGCGTGGTCGTCGTGGCAGTGGGTGAGCACCAGCAGGTCCACCCGCCCGGTCCCCAGGCTTTGCACATAAGCCGCCGCCGCGTCAGCGGCCTCCATGCCGCTGCTGCCTCCGCAGTCCACCATTACGGTCTTCCCCTCCGAGTGGAGCACCACGCACAGGCCCTGCCCCACGTCCAGCACCGACACGGTCAAATCGGAGCCGGTGTGAGTCATCATCCCCAGGATCAGGGCGGCCACCAGCGTTAGCGTACAGGCCGACACCGGGATGATGGGGCGCACCCCATCCTTTCTCCCCAGCAGCACAAACGCCACAACGGCGTAGACAAAAAAGACCCACAGCCACAGGTAGGAGTTGTCCAGCTTCAGTGAGGCGAAGGGCAGGTTTCCCAGAGCGGGAGCCAGATGGAGCAGGTACTCCGCGGGCCAGATCCCCACCAGGGCCAGGAGCTTTCCAAGGGGCAGCCAGATAAGGCCCAGCACCGCCGAGAGTAGCCCCAGCGCGAAAGACCAGGACACCGCCCACAGTCCCAGCAGGTTTGCAAGGGGCGCTACCAGGGAGAGGGTACCGAAATAGCTGGCCGTAAGCGGCGTGGTGAAAGCCAGCGCCCCCAGGGTGGTGGCCACGCTGCCCACGGCGAAGCGGATCAGGCCCACCCACAGCATCCGCAGCCTACTCCGCAGGTCCGCAGCGGTCTTCTTCCGCCCTTCCAGTCCCAAAGCCTTTTCCATTCTCTCGGCCAGCGGGCGGGAGAACATCTGTATGCCCGCCACCGAGCAGAAGGAGAGCTGCAAGCCCACGTCGGCGGCGCTGTCCGGATTTGCCGCCAGCAGCACCAGGGCCGCCAGGGCCATGGCGGTGGGCGTGTCCCGCTCCCGGCCGAAGATGGGCGCCAGCAGCAGAAGGATCTGCATCACCCCCGCCCGCACCACCGAGGCCGGAAAGCCTGTGAGGGCCATGAACAGCAGCAGCACCGGGATGGTGATCAGTGCCCGCCTGCGGCGGTTTCCGCCCCGGCTCAGGGTCTGCACCAGCCCGGAGAGGAACACCAAATGCATCCCCGACACCGCCACCACATGGGCCATGCCGCAGCGCTGGAGGGCGGCGTAAAAATCGTCGGGCAGTCCGCTGCGCTCCCCGGTGGTCAGCGCCGCCATGAGCCCTGCCACCTCCGGCGGGTAAATCGCCGCGAGCACCTCACGCAGCTTCTGTGCCAGGGCGGTCGGCCAGTAGCGCACAGGGAAAAACTCCGGCCGCTCCACCTCCGGCGCGCCGTCGGCATAGGCCCGCAGATACACGCCCCGGGAGAAATAATAGTCGCTCTCCTCGCCCGCCATGGTGTCGGCTGCGCGGAAGGAGGCGGTAAAGGTGAGCTTATCACCCGGCATGATGGAAGCCGCTCCCTCATCCAGATAGAGTACCGCCCGGGTCTCTCCGCCTTGGGGAAGGGCCACCCGGACGGTAAGGGAGCCGCCATAGTCGGTCTCCTGGGGGTAGCCGTCAGCCACAGCCTCCACCGTTAGCTTCTCCCCCGCCAGGTCAAGGGCGGGCGCGCGCACCAATGTGCCGTAGTCATAGCACCAAAGGAGGCCCACCGAAAGTCCCGCCGCCGCCAGAAAGGCCGCCGTGCGCCGCTCCCCGCGCAGCAGCAGCGAGGGCAGGGCCAGCAGAGCGCAGACCACCCCTGCCGGGAGCAGGAACTCTCCCGGGAGCAGGTACGCCGATGCAAATACCCCAGCGGCAAAGGCGAAGCCAAAAACAGCCAGCTTACGCACGGGGCGCTGACGGGTTGTCGGTACGGCCCAGCAGGTAGTCCGTAGAGGTCTGGTAGTAGTCTGCCAGCTTGATGAGCGCCCACACCGGAATCTCCCGCAGGCCCTTCTCGTACCGGCGGTAGACCTCCGGACTCATTTTGAGGATAGCCGCCACTTCCTTTTGCTTGAGGTCTTTATCAACTCGTATATCAGCCAGCCTTCTGAAATACATATTTATCACCCGCTTAACACTACCATTCGGTAGGTTTTCGCGGGCGATAACCAACTATACGATTGTATTTTACCATTTTCTTGGTTTTTATCAAGGCTGGATTTTCGTTGGGCGCACCCTCCGGGGGCCTACTTTCGCATGGCCGAAAGTAGGCAATGGCCAGTTGGGGGGAAAGGGGTTTCGATTCCCCTTTCCCCCCAACGCCCCCCTTTTCCCTAAAACGACCAATCAGTGGGGACTGCGGTCCCCCCTATTGGATGTACCCCCCTGGGGCGGAAAACGGAAGGTCTTGCCGCAAAAGAGCCCTCCCCAGCAAGGGAGGGCTCGGCTTGTCAAAAGACTCCCCTGCAGGGAAGCCTCGCAGAGTTCCGTCGCGCGCACGCGGCGGAATAAAATCAGAATCCGTCATTTCCGGGGACATGTGCCTCGGAAATGACTCCTCTCATGACGGACAGGGCGACAATTTCGCCAGAAATCGAGCCCCGTCCGTCATGCAGCCTTTTGTCGAAAAAGGCCAAGGGCCTTTTTCGACAGTCTCAGCCGGGCGGCCAGGTCATATCCCGGCCGGCGAGCACATGGAAGTGCAGGTGGTGGACCGACTGGCCCGCCTGCTCCCCGATGTTGGACACCACCCGGTAGCTTGTAAGGCCCAGGTCCCGGGTCACCTTGGCGATGACCGCGAAGATATGGGCCACCACCGTGGCGTTCTCCGGCGTGATCTCCGCCACCGAGGCGATATGGGCCTTAGGGATCACCAGGAAGTGGGTGGGCGCCTGGGGGTCGATGTCGTAGAAGGCGTACACCGTCTCATCCTCATAGACTTTGTTGGACGGGATCTGGCCGTTCGCGATCTTGCAAAACAGACAATCAGACATGGGAAGAGCCTCCTTTCAGGTCGTTTGGATTTATTCTACCACACCCGGAGGGATTTCTCCAGTCTCAAAATAACTTATACGCCCAGCTTCTCCGCCACGAAGTCGTCTACCTGGGCGAGCGCATCGTCCAGCTTGAGAATATCAGAGCCGCCGCCCTCGTCGGCACAAAGTCCGCTCCTCTCAGGACGGCCTGGCGGCCATCCCTCGCTGCGCTCCCTTGCGCCTCCTCTCCCAAAGCGACCCGCTTTGCTGGGCTCGCTTTGGGTTTCCAAGAGGGCTTGCCGCCATTTTGTTCGGCAAGGGCGGCAAGCGCGCCAGAGCGCCATGGGCGGCTTACAGCCCCAGCTTCTCCGCCACGAAGTCGTCCACCTGGGCCAAAGCGTCGTCCAGCTTGAGCACGTCGGAGCCGCCGCCCATGGCGCTGTCCGGCTTGCCGCCGCCCTTGCCGCCGCAGCAGCAGCACACCTGCTTGATCAGGTCGCCGGCCTTCACGCCCTTGGTCACCGCCTCCTTGCCGCAGACCGCCAGGAATGTGATCTTCCCGTCGTTGACGGCGGAGAGCACCGCCACCACGTTGGGCTGCTTATCCCGCAGCATGTCGCCCATCTGGCGCAGCTTATTGGCGTCGGCGTTGGGCACCGTGGCCGTAAGGACCTTCAGCTCGCCCACGGAGTGGCCGCCCATGAGGAACCGCTCGGTCTCGCCCGCGGCCTCCTTGGCCTTGAACTTCTCCACCAGCTGCCGCAGTTCCCGCAGCTCGGCGATGGTCTGCTCCGCCTTCTCCCGCAGCTCGCTGGGCTTGGTCTTGAGGGCCGCCGCCGCCTCGAAGAGCTTCTCCTGGTTCTGGTTCATCACCCGCAGGGACGCCTCGCCCGTGGTGGCCTCAATGCGGCGCACGCCGCTGGCCACCGAGAACTCGCTCTCGATGTGGAACACGCCCACCTTGGCGGTGTTGTCCAGGTGGGTGCCGCCGCAGAACTCTACGGAATAGCCCTCGCCCATGTCCACCACCCGGACGGTGTCGCCGTACTTCTCGCCGAAGAGGGCGATGGCGCCCTTCTTCTTGGCCTCCTCGATGGGCATCACGTCGGTGTGGATGTCATAGCCCTCCAGCACCGCCTCGTTGACCATGGCGGACACCTTGCCCAGCTCCTCGGCGGTGAGGGCGGAGAAGTGGGTGAAGTCGAAGCGCAGCTTATCGGGCTCCACCAGGGAGCCGGCCTGGTGGACGTGGTCGCCCAGCACGGTGCGCAGGGCCTTGTCCAGCAGGTGGGTGGCCGAGTGGGCGCGCATGATGGCGCGGCGGCGCTTCACGTCAATGGCGGCGGTGACGGTGTCACCCAGCTTGATGACGCCACCGGTCAGCTTGCCAGAGTGCATGAACTTTCCGCCCTTGTTCTTCTGCACGTCGGTGACCTGGAACTGAGCGCCGCTCTGGGTGGTGATGGTGCCGTGGTCGGCCACCTGGCCGCCCATCTCGGCGTAGAAGGGGGTCTTGTCCAGCACCACGATACCTTCCACGCCGCTCATCAGCTCCTCGGCCTGCTCGTTCTCCACCACCAGGGCCACCACCTTGGCGTCGTCAATAGCGGTGTTATCGTAGCCCACGAAAGCGGTCTCGCTCACGTCCTTGCCGAACTCCACGCCAGCCCAGCCCAGGTCGCCCAGGGCCTCCCGGGCCTTGCGGGCCCGGACCTTCTGCTCCTCCATGAGGGCCTTGAAGCCCTCCTGGTCCACGCTCATGCCCTGTTCCTCCACCATCTCCATGGTCAGGTCGATGGGGAAGCCATAGGTGTCGTAGAGCTTGAAGGCGTCAGCGCCGGAGAATACCTTCTCCCCCTTCTCCTGGTGGCCGGAGAGCATATCGTTGAAGATCTTAAGGCCACCGTCGATGGTCTTGGCGAAGTTCTCTTCCTCCACCCGGATGACCTTGGTGATATACTCCTGCCGCTCCCGCAGCTCAGGATAGTGGCCCTCGTTCTCGTGGATAACGGTGTCGCACACCTCGTAGAGGAAGGGGTCGTTGACGCCCAGCAGCTTCCCGTGGCGGGCGGCCCGGCGCAGCAGGCGGCGCAGCACATAGCCCCGGCCCTCGTTGGAGGGCAGCACGCCGTCGCAGATCATGAAGGTGGCCGAGCGGATGTGGTCGGTAATGACCCGCAGGGACACGTCCTTGGCGGCGGTCTCGCCGTAGTGGGCGTGGGTGATGGAGCTGACCTTGTTGGTGATGTTCATGACGGTGTCCACGTCGAAGAGGGAGGCCACGTCCTGGCACACGCAGGCCAGACGCTCCAGACCCATGCCGGTGTCGATGTTCTTCTGCTTGAGCTCGGTATAGTGGCCCTCGCCGTCGTTGTCAAACTGGGAGAAGACCACGTTCCAGACCTCGATATACCGGTCGCAGTCGCAGCCCACAGTGCAGCCGGGCTTGCCGCAGCCCCACTTCTCGCCCCGGTCATAGTAGATCTCGGAGCAGGGGCCGCAGGGGCCGGAGCCATGCTCCCAGAAGTTGTCCTCCTTGCCAAACTTGAAGATATGGTCGGCGGGAACACCGATCTCCTCATGCCAGATACGGAAGGCCTCGTCGTCGGCGGGGGTAGTCTCGTTGCCGGCGAAGACGGAGGGATAGAGGCGGTTGGGGTCCAGACCCACCCACTCGGGGCTGGTCAGAAACTCCCAGGCCCAGTGAATGGCCTCGGTCTTGAAGTAGTCCCCGAAGGAGAAGTTGCCCAGCATCTCAAAGTAGGTGCCGTGGCGGGCGGTGTGACCGATGTTCTCAATATCGCCGGTGCGGATGCACTTCTGGCAGGTGGTCACCCGGTGGCGGGGAGGCTCCTGCTCACCGGTGAAAAAGGGCTTCATGGGCGCCATACCGGAGTTGATGAGCAGCAGGCTGGCGTCGTTCTGGGGGATGAGGGAAAAGCTGGGCAGGCGCAGATGGCCCTTGGTCTCAAAGAACTTCAGGAACATCTCCCGCAGCTCGTTGAGACCGTACTTCTTGGGTTCCATGGAAATGACCTCCTCTAAAATCTTCGGCGCCCACACAGCGCCGCTCCGGGGGCAGAAAAAAAGCGCTTCGCCCCCGTGCACAGGGGCGAAGCGCTCACTTCGCGGTACCACCCTGATTATGCCGGAAAATCGCTCCAGCACATCTCATTGCGTCCATAACGCGGACTCACGTCCCGCTCGTCGCGGGCGGCTCAAAAGTGGCGCGCGGGTCCGTGTCGCGGAGGGCTCTCACCGTCCCCTCTCGCTCGTCGCGGCGTGGCCCGCTTGGCTTCGTCATGGCCTTTAGCCTTGATATTGTATCACATTTTCCCCGCTTGTCAACCGTTTTCCCCTGCACTCAGAATTGATATTGTAGGTGTACAATACATGTTGGACAGTTGAATAAAAAAGGATGAAGGATAAGGCCTCATCGGTTAAAGTTGAAGTTGCGGACAACAACTCAACGAGAGGGGGCCATATCCTTCATGAGCAAGAGTATAACACAGGAC
>DVLB01000092.1 GCA_018715695.1 Candidatus Galloscillospira stercoripullorum | reverse complement strand
TCTGGATGCGCAGGGCGCCGTAGGGGGTGAAATTGGGCTGGTAATATCCAAAGAACACCAGACACAGGCAGGCGGCCAGACCGGCCACGCCGGACATGGGCTTCCACAGGGCGGGACGTTTTTCCCTGGGGCGCCGCAGCTCCACGATGTCCCGCACCGTGTCCCCCACCTGATAGCGCAGATTGGCGGCCTTCAAAAAGCGGCCCTCCTCGTCCAGCACCACCGCATAGGCTGGATGCACCTCCATGACCAGATAGTTCACGCCTCGTCGCCCCCTCTCTTTGGGCCCACCTGGCACAGGTGACCCCGGATGATCTCATAGCCGTTGGTGAAGGCCAGCAGGATGGCCACCAGGTACTTCCGGTGCCGCTCCATGGTCTTCTTGTCGGTGCCGGAGCCGGCGGCCAGCTCCCCCATGGGCAGCTTGCCCGTGTCCTCCACCCGCTTCAGCAACTCCGGCTGGGTCCGAGCGAAGTCCAGCACCCGGCGGCAGGCGGCGAAGGTCCGCTCCTGCCGGGGGCAGTTGTCCGCCACGTCGGAAAAGGCCAGGCCGAACTGGGCCAGCTTCTCGGAAAACTCCTGGATCTCCCGCCGGCTGGCGGTGCGCACCACATAGTCCCTGGCATGGTCCACGGTGTCGGGGATGGTGTCCAGCAGCTCGCCGCCGTCCTCCTCTCCGCCCAGGGGAGTGTGGAAGGAGATCACGTTGCCGTGGCGTTTCTCCGTCCGGTAGTGGTCGATGAGCCGGTTTTTGATGGCCCGGGCGGCGTAGGGCAGAAAGGCGCCCCGGCTCTTCTCATAGGCCAGCACCGCCTCATAGAAGGCCAGCATGGCGATACTCAGCTCGTCCTCATGGCCGTTTTCCGGGGCGGTGTGGAGAAACTTCACCGTCTCCGAGCGGATAAAGCCCATGTATTGACGGATGAGGGCATCCGCCGCCTCTGAATCCGTCTTGGCCGATTGCACCTGGGAAACGATGTCGTGCTCCGTGCGCACCATTGGCATCCCTCCATCCCCCTCCGGCAGAAGAATACGGGGCCGCCGCCGGATTTTCGGGGTCACAGCAGAAAATTTCAAAGGGTAGAAAACGCTATTGTAGAGTTTAGCGGCTGTGAAAGGGAAGCGCAACCGTCTGGATGTCAAATCTTTGTCAAATGTATGTAAAGAAACGGATGGGCGGTCTTGTGTTCCCTTGGATGGGTTGCGCATGAAGATCCTCTATGGCAGGATAGGACACAAAAGTAACGGGGAGAAGGCACATATGCCTACTCCCCGTTACTTCATTTTGTTCTTTTTTAGGACGGTTCCTTGGGCGAGAGCCCCAGTTTGGTCTCCAGTTCCCGCATTTTGATCTCCGCCTCGTACAGCGCCATGGACGGCGTTTTTTCCTGACTGGTCACCATCTTGACCAGGAGCTCGGCCAGAATGGATGCATTCGTCCGCTCCAGCAGTTCCATGGCCCGCTCCAGCGTCTGGCCGGTGAATCCGGCCTTTTCCAGTTTCCGGCGCGCTTTCTCCAAACTGCTCATTTTCCAACCTCTCCTGGTTTCAGATGGTTATTCAGCCATCTGAGACAGGGCAAACAGGGCCTGGGCGGTCTGTACCCGAGTGGCCGCCTGGCCGGGGGCCAGCGTATCCGAGGAGTTCCCGGTGAGCACCCCGGCTTCCACCGCCCAGGTCATGGCTTCCACGGCGTAGCCGGAGATCTGGGTGAAGTCTCCAAACTCACGAATAGCCATGCCGCCCTGGGTGGTGTCGTAGCCATTGTGCTGGGCATAGCGATAGAGCATGACCGCCAGCTGCTCCCGGGTGATGGGATCGTCCGGGCCGAACGGCCCGCCGCCGTAGCCGCCGGCAATCCCCTGGGAGGCGGCCCAGCGGACGGCCTCACCATAGGAGGCCGCCGGGTCCACATCGGAGAAGTCCATCAGATAATTCACCACCGGGCGGCCCTCCAGCGCCCACAGGGCCGTGACCGCCTCGCCCCGGGTCAGCGTCCCATTGGGCTCAAAGCGGTCCGCGCTGACGCCGGCCATCAGGCCGTTCTCACAGACATAGCGCACCGCCTGGGCATCCCGGGCCTCCACATCGGTGAAGGGCAGGACGGACAGGGGCTCGCCGCCCACCTGATAGACAGCCACCGTGCCGGATACCTCACAGGCTGCCAGCAGCAGGGCCTCTCCGGTGGGGCTGACGGCATCACTCAGGAACAGCAGACCCTCGGGGGCCACATCGCCGCCGGTGACCCACTTGTCCAGCTCCCCGTCCTCATACTCCTCGGAGCCCTCCACTATGGAGGCGAAATCCCGGGTGTTAATGTAGTTCACGTACTGGGCGGAGGCAGGCTCGGTCACGTCATAGACCATGACGCCGCCGGTGCGCTCCAGGGCCACGAAGGCATAGGTGCGGCCGTCCACCGTACCAACCGTGACGCTCTCCGCCTCCGGTCCCTTCTTGCCAGAGCGGTCATCCACCACGGTGTTGTCGTTGGAGCAGTTGTAGTAATCGGTCAGGTACCGGGCGGTGAGGGTCTCAAAGTCGTTGCCGCTGGTGAACACCTCGGTGACGCCGTTCTCCCCGGCCTCATAAATGGTAAAGGTACGGCCGCCGAAGAGGTAGTCCTTGCCGCTGTCCAAGCCGTCAAAGTCCTCCACCTTGAAGAAGACCACCTTGCCCTCCAGGCCGGAGTTCTCCCCGGTGATGGCTCCAGTGGGGGAGGTCACGCCCTCCTCGCCGAAGTCCTGCTCGTCCTCGCTGAGGTAGAAGGTGCCCAGATCCTCGTCGCCCCACTCTCGGGCGTCGCCCTCGTTGGCGGTGACCAGATAGGTTTTGCCGTCCACCTGGAAGGCGGCGATGCCGTCGGGCATCCGGATGCCCATGAGGCTGCCGTAGGTCCTGGGCGCATAGGCGTCATCCTTCTTGTCGATATCAATGGGGGTGACGCTGTAGTCCTCAAAACCTGCGGAGTAGATCCCGTCAAAGGTACGGGAGGCCAGATCCAGCACGGCGATGGCATTGTTCTCCTGCAGGGTGACATAGGCCTTGCCGCCGGATACGGCGATATACTCCGGCTCCAGGTCCGTGGAGGGATCGACTCCCTTCTTCAGCACGATCCCGGCTGAGGCCAGCTCGTCACGGCGGGCGTCGAAAGCGTCAAAGCCCACCACCTCGCTGGTGAGGGTTGACACATCTGCCACAGTAACCGAGCCCCTGGGATCAACGATTCCGTCGCCGTAGCCCTCCCGAGGCTCCCCCTCGTCGGCGGTGAGGACGGTGCTGCTGCCGGCAAAGGTCACCATATCCGGCTGCACACCGGTTTCCACCAGTCCCCTCAGGGTCAAGGAGCCGTCGGCATTGCAGGCGAACAGGGCTACCCGGCCGGCGTCATGATATCCCTCCGCCTGGAGGGCGGCGGCCAGGATGGTGTTGTCCGGAGAGATGGCCACGGAGGTCATGTCCCCATAGCGGAATGAGCTGTCCGCCGCCTCCACCAGGGCCTTCACGTCGATGTCCGTGCCGCTGAGCCGGGCGACGGAGATCCCGGCGGTGAGATCCCCCAGGGGGATCGCCGCCAGCAGACCGCTCTGGCCGTTGATGGCGTAAGCATAGCCATTGCTCTGGCTGTAGGCCACGATCTCCATGACGCCGCCGTCCACGTTGTACTGGCCGGAGGCGTACCGGGCAATCAGGTTCAGATTCAGGGGGGAATTGCCGTTTTCATACCCAGCGGTCGAGTTGATGCCCGCTGCCGCCGCTGGCACCACAGTGCCCAGCTGAAGCGCCAGGGCGAGGGCCATGGCAATGGCTGCCGGCCGTCTTGCTTTTCTCACGCTGTTTCCTCCTGCGATTTTGTTTTGGAAAGGGAGCGGTACGTTCTCCCTATTTGATTTAGTATAATCCCACGACTGTAAAATCCGAAAGAGGGAATGTGTAAATTTCTTGTAGGCAGAGGAGGTCTGGAACGAAACCGGGTTCATAGCAAACGCGCTTCACATGGATTTGACGGTTTCTTTACTGAAATACCGTCGCACGCTGGGAAAGGCGTCTGCTATACTGAACACAGATGCGGTAGGCATCGATTGGGAGCGGCAGTATGGAGTACGGTTTCAGACAGCCCGATCAAAATCGACAGAGTATGATCAGCGCCGGTTTGCGCCCTTACAGGGCGGACCGGCGCTGTTTTTGTGGATGCCGCGCCCAATGGTCATAAGACAGCAAAGAAGAAAGGCAGGCGCAACGTATGCAGAAGACCTATGTGCTGGACGCCAATGTCCTCCTCCAGGCCCCCTACGCTCTGGAGTCCTTCGAGGACAACCACATCGTGCTGCCACTGGCGGTGCTGGAGGAGTTGGATGATCGGAAGGGGGCTGACGGTGAAGCGGGAAACAACGCCCGACATGTGCTCCGCTTCCTGGAGAGATTACGGCTCCAAGGAGACCTGGTAAAAGGCGTGACCCTGCCCAGTGGAGGCACCGTGCGCCTGGAGGTCAACCATGTGGACGCGGCCCTTCCCCAAGGGATAGAACCCGGCAGCCGGGCGGGAAGGGTGCTGAAGGTGTGTCGGGGCCTCATGGACGAGGGAGCGCCGGTGACGCTGGTGAGCCGGGACATGGTCGCTCGCATCCGGGCCCAGATGATGGAGGTGCCGGCGGAGGACTTCACCACCGACCGGCTGCCGGATGGAGCCCAGCCCTACACCGGCCGGGCGGAGGTCTACATCTCGGACAGCCTGCTCACAGCGTTCAAGAA
>DVLB01000091.1 GCA_018715695.1 Candidatus Galloscillospira stercoripullorum | reverse complement strand
CCGGTAGCCCCGCACATCCTGCTCAAAGCGCTGGTAGGACTCCCAATCCCGGTTGAAGACCTTCACCACCTCCATGCCGTTGATGTACTCCACGATGGTGTTGTTCATCTTCTGGGCTGAGGCGTAGTAGGCACCCATCTTGCTGGTGCCGGCGCGGTACATGGCCATCATAGCCACCAGACCCAACGGCAGAGCACACAGAGAGAGCAGTGCCAGCTTCCAGTCCACGAAAAACATGGCGAGAAAGACGAAGGCAGGCACCGCCAGATTGGCCAGCCCCTCCGGCAGGGCATGGGCCAGCAGCAGCTCGATGGAGTCGATGTCGTCAATGAACATCTTCTTCAAGGCGCCCACGCCCTTCTCCTGGATCACGCCCAGGGGCTGCCGCTCCAGCTTTCCCTGGAGGGAAGCCCGCAGGTTTTTCAGGGTGTTGTAGGCCGCCCGGTGGGAGAGGGACAGGCCCTTTACATATAGGACAGCGTATAGGACCCCGCAGACGGCGATGGCAGCCACCCGCCAGACCGCGTATCCGATCCCTAGCGATTCCCCCAGCAGCAGGGGACGGATCAGCTGGTAGATGAACAGGAAGGGGAGCACATTCATGACGATGCCGATGAGCATCACCGCCATAGAGAGATAGGTGGTCTTCCGATACTCGCCCGCATACTCCAAAACTTTTTGAAACACAGTCGAACCTCCTTTTTTGAGATTAGTTATCGCTAACTCTTGGCCGGTGAAAAACCTCTCCGCTGGAGAGGCTTTCCCTATTTCTGAAAATGCAGCGCGCCATGCCAGTTGAACAGGCCGCAGACGATCCGGCAGTGGGCCTCGATCTGTTCCCAGGTGAAGTGATGGATGAAGGGCTCATAAATCGTGGTCCAGAAAGCGGACAGCAGGATGTGCAGTTCCGCTGGCTCTACATCGTTCCGGCACAGGCCACGCCGCTGGGCCTCCGCCAGATAGGCGCTGGTGGCCTTCGTCAGAAGCTCCACCCAATCGTGGGGGAAGTTGGCGTACCGGGTTCCCTGGGAGCAGGAGAGCAGCAGATAGAAGTCGTCCCGCCGGTCGTAGAGGAAACGGAACCACCATATCATGTCCGCCCCATCCATGTCCCACGCCTTGATCAGTTCCTGGTTGGACATGGCCGTGGGGTCCTTATCCCCCCGGGCATGGGCCACTTCGTACAGGTCCGAAACCGTCTGTTCCACCACCGCACAGAACAGCTCCTCCTTTCCCTTGTAGCGCTTATACAGCGCTCCTGTGGTGACTCCAGCCCCCTCGCAGATGGTCTTAAGGGACGCTTTTTCAAAGCCGCTTGCCAGGAACTCTGTTCGGGCGCTCTCCAGGATCCGGGGATCAATGGAGCGGTCCGCCACTGCCATGCAATCGCCTCCTTGGAAGATAATTAGATTACCGATAATCTGATTATCAATTTAGCACAGCGGAACCTTGATGTCAAGAGGCAGTTGTGCTACCACAGTAATGTGATTTTTGACAACTGAAACAGGCGGTTGAGAAGAAATGGCAGCTCGTGGGTTTTCACGTTTGCTTTTCTGTGATATGATGTCCGCGAGGTGATGTCGATGGAACTGAACTGGGAAGGCGTTGTCGTGGGCGCCGCGTCGCTGCTGGTGATCGGGGCGTTCCACCCCCTGGTGATCTGGTGCGAGTACCGCTTCACCCAGCGGGTCTGGCCGGTGTTCCTGATCGCCGGCCTGCTCTGCCTGCTGACGGCCCTTTTGATCCAGGGGATCTTGTCCATCCTTTTGGGGCTGCTGGGCGCCGGCTGCCTGTGGAGCATCCGGGAGCTGAAGGAGCAGGCCAAGCGGGTGGAGCGCGGGTGGTTTCCCAAAAATCCCAAAAGAAAATAACCGATTGCCGCAGGAATGTATTTTTGTCCTGCGGCAGTTTGTTTCTTGACAGCCGGGGGGCAGTTTTATATAATTACCCTATGGTTAGCAATAACTAACTATAAGCAAATGCAATGCTTGATTCTGAAAAGTTCCGAAGGAGTAAATGCTATGATGGATCATTTGAATCAAATGGACACCCAGGAGAGCACCGTCAAGGTGGACCTCCTGCACCTGGACCCCACCGACCCGGACGGGGGCTGCTGCTGCGGCCATCACAGCGGCGGACATTGCTGCGGGCGGCACCGTCACGGACAGGAGAACCAGCCTAATGCGGAAGAGTGAGAAATAACAAAGGCATCAAGGATCTGCCAATTTGGAAAACAGATCGTGAAATTCGCCTGGAGGACCGATTTCACCCGCATAGAAACCTGGGCAGGGGCTCACTGCTCTGGGGAGCAGGATCTCCATGTCCTCCGCAGATGAATCCGGAAGGGGAGATGACCATGAAGCCAGATTATCGGAATTGGATGCCCAGGGGCATGATCGTGGGGCTGGGAACCGCCGCCGGCGTACTGGCGGCGGGAAGCGCGGTTGCAGTCAGATCACGGCTGCCTATGGGCCGGACGGCAAAGCATCTTGTCGGAGCGGCCCTGGGCCTGGGCGCTGTGGGATGTCTGGCGGGGGCGGCGTGGAGCCTGTACGCCCGCGAGATGTTTTCCTACGAGGGCGGGCGGCAGTTGTCCCGGCAGATCATCGAGGGCGTCGCCTCATACATTGAACTTCCGGAGGGCGGCGTGGGCCTGGATGTGGGGTGCGGCAGCGGGGCGTTGACCATCGCCTGTGCCAAAAGGAACCCCTCGGGCCGCATGGTGGGCATCGACCGCTGGGGCGTGGAATACGCCTCCTACAGCCGGAAACTCTGTGAGCGGAACGCTCAAGCCGAGGGGGTGGACAATGCTGCCTTTCAGAAGGGCGACGCCCGCCATCTGGATTTCCCGGATGAGACCTTCGACGCAGTGACCAGCAACTACGTCTACCACAACGTCATGGGCGCGGACAAGCGGGTGTTGCTTCTGGAGACCCTGCGGGTGCTGAAAAAGGGCGGCGTGTTCGCCCTCAACGACGACATGAAGCCCCGGATGTACGGGGACATGGAGGAATTTGCCCGGGAACTGCGGGACATGGGCTATGAGGACGTGCGCCTCATTGACACCGCCGCGGAGGCCTTCGGCTCCCGCCGCTGGGCTGCCATGATGATGCTGGACAATTCCCGGATGCTGGTGGGGCGGAAGTAAGACGGAGGTTTGTCATGACCTATACCTATGGTGAGATTGGAGCAGCACGCCCAACTGGTCACAGAGTTTATCGGAGCGCATGTGTAAGGAGGGATATTCCATGAGCGTTCGGTATCAGCTGATTTCAGCATTTGTAAAGCGTATGGGGATGAAACAGCTCTTTTCCCTGCCAGCCGGTGAACTCCTGGAAAAGGCTCGGAAAATGAACCGCGGCCGCCGATTTCGACTTCCGAAGGATCATAAAGCCTTTTACGGAGATCGGCTGATTTTGGATCACTATCATTGCCTGACCATTCAGAGGAAACGGGAGTGTGCCCCCAAAGCCATCCTGTACCTGTTCGGAGGCGGCATGGTCATTGGCCCAGACCAGGGAGATGTCAAGACGGCCCGGGACCTTGCCGCCCGCAGCGGCTCTGACTGCTGGCTGCCCTTCTATCCGCTTTGTACCGACCACTACATCACAGAGACTTATGAAATGGTGTTTCAATGCTATAAAGAAATGGCGGGGATCTATGGCGCAAAACAGGTTTCCGTGGTAGGATTCTCCTCCGGCGGTGCGTTGGCGGTGGGGATTCCGCTCCACAATAACGCGCTTGGGCGGCCTGTGGAGATGCCCCGGCAGGTCATTGCCTGCTCCCCGGGCAGCCTTCCCGCCTCACGAGGGGAGTGGGAGCGGATGCGGCAGCTCAATGGCCGGGACATTTTGGTAGACATTGCTTTGATGAAATCAGAGCGGGAAATTATGACAAAAGGACAGGAGGTGCCGGCGTATATGCTGTCTGGAACGAAAGGGGATTTTACCGGCCTCCCGCCGCTCCACTTTTACTACGGTGGGGACGAGTTGCTCTCCGCCCTGGCAGAGTCCTATGTCGGCGTCTGCAAGGCGGCGGATGTGCCCTACACCATGACCGTCGCGCCAGGAATGTGCCACTGCTACGCCATGGTTCCCTGGTTCCCGGAAGGGAGGGCGGCCTATCTGGAAATCGTGGAGCGGCTTCGATAGAATGGAACCCTTCATCTTTCGTGTCCGGGATTGCTATTACATCCGGGCAAGCTATCCCTCTCCGGCGGAGCATCGCCACTTCGCCGCCCACCTGGTATTTGCCATGGAGCGGCCCTTTACCGCCCTGGTGGATGGCAAATCCGTGGAAACGGTGGGCATCGCCATCGGATCCGACGTTCCTCACACGATACTGAGCGTGGATCCGGCCCTGGTGGTGTTCATCGACGAGCTGACCCCTATGAGCCGCTGTGTGAAACACACACTGTTGCAGGGTGCTCCTTGGCGGGCGCTGGATGCGTCTGGTTCTTCCAGGGTGGGGAAGCGGTGGGGAGAGGTACGCACGGAGACAGATGCGGCCACCGCCGCTGCTGAGACTGAACGGCTGCTCGGATTACAGGCGGAACGTGCCTCTGCTGAGGACCTGCGGGTACTGGAGGCGGCCGCCTACATGAAAGCAGCCCCCGCCCTGGAGCATCTGACCATCCGGGAAGTGGCCCGGGCCGTCCACCTGTCTCACAGCCGCCTGACCCATCTGTTCCGGCTGGATACGGGAATCTCCCCCCATCTCTATCTGGCAAACCTGAAGCTGGAACGGGCCTTCTATCTGCTGGAGACGGGACGCTCCCTCACCCA
>DVLB01000090.1 GCA_018715695.1 Candidatus Galloscillospira stercoripullorum | reverse complement strand
GCCACCTTGAAGGTGATGGCGTCGTCGAACTCCCGCAGGTCCAGACCCGTGAGCTTCTTGATCTTCTCCAGCCGGTAGACCAGGGTATTGCGGTGGACGAAGAGCTTGCGGGCGGTCTCGGACACGTTGAGGTTATTCTCAAAGAATTTGTTGATGGTGAACAGGGTCTCCTGATCCAGGGCGTCGATGGGATTCTTCTTGAACACCTCCTGGAGGAACATCTCGCACAGGGTGGTGGGCAGCTGATAGATGAGCCGTCCGATGCCCAGGTTCTCGTAGTTGATGATGCTCTTCTCGGTGTCAAAGACCTTGCCCACCTCGATGGCGATGCCCGCCTCCTTGTAGGCCCGGGCCAGGTCCCGCAGGTGGGCGGCAACGGTGCCGATGCCGATGACCACCTTGAGGCCCAGCTCGGCGGTGATGGTATCCTCGATCTGCTTGGCCAGCTTCATCAGGTCCTTGGCCTCGCTGCCGTCGGTGAGCTGCTTGATGATGGCCACGTCGGTCTCCCCCAGAGAGAGGGCGAAGTCGCTCTGCCGGTCGGGGAAAAGGGCCTGGATGGTCTCCAGGATGCCGGTCTCTCCGCCCTCCTGCTGGCGGACCAGCAGCACAGCCCGGGGCACATCGGAGACCACATGCAGCTCCTTGGCCCGGACGTAAATGTCCCCCTGGAGGATATTGTCCGAGATGATGTTCTTGATAAAGGTGGCCTTGTCGTGCTTTTCCTCATAGTAGCTCTTGGCGCTGTTGAGGGCCACCGCCGCCAGAGCGCACACCATCTGGGCGCACTCGTCCTCGCCCTGGGCGAACACCGCGTAGTCAAACTGGGCGCCGATGCCCGCCAGAGGCTTGAAGGTGCGCCCCTCATAGCAGACCACGCCCCCTTCGGCGCCGCTGACGGCCTCAGCCGCGCCGAGCCAATGCTCGCCGATGCAGGTGAGCTCATTGCATGCCACCACAGCGCCTTCGGAGTCGATCACTCCAATCGCTCGATCCGTGCTGTCCTTCATCTGCAGTACGACACCTTGGAAAACCCTGCTGGACATGGTGTTCAGCCTCCTCAAATCTCAATTCCGAACTTGGCGCTCCTTTTATCACGCTGTTTTTTCATTATAACGGTTTTTTTCTCTCTTTTCAATAGGGGATCTAAAATTTTTTGTGAAAAACGACGAAATAAATCTATCTTACGCCCTATCCCCCGTTTCACCCGCCCCGCAGGGCCTCCACTTCCTCCGCTGTCAGCGGCCGCCAGGCCCCCTTGGGCAGGCTCTCGTCCAGCCTGAGGGGCCCCATGGTCAGCCGTTTGAGGTAGCGCACCGGCTTCCCTCGGGCGGCAAGCATCCGCTTAATCTGGTGGTACTTCCCCTCCCGCAGCGTCACCAGGGCCTCGTCCGGCGCCGGGAGCCGCTCCAGTCCGGCGCTCAGACACTGAAGGCCGTCCGAGAGGGTCATGCCGGAGGCAAAGGCCGCCGTGTCGCTCTCCTCCAGCGCCCCCTCCACCCGGACGAAGTAGATCTTGTCCACATGCTTTTTCGGGGAGAGCAGGTCGTGGGCCAGGGCGCCGTCGTTGGTGAGCAGCAGCAGCCCCTCGGTATCCTTGTCCAGCCGCCCCGCCGGGAACAGGCCGATCTTCTGCAGGTGGGGAGGCAGCAGGGAGAGCACCGTGGGCTCCCTGGGGTCCTCCGTGGCCGACACCAGGCCCGCTGGCTTGTGGAGCATCAGGTAGGTATAGCGCGCGCAGAGCACCGCCTCCCCGTCCACCGCGATGGCGGAGTGGTCCCGGTCCGCCTTCTCCTCGGCGCTGAGCGCCCTCCTGCCGTCCACCGTCACCCGCCCGGTGCGGATGAGCTCCTTGACCTCCCGGCGGGACCACCGCCCGGTGGAAGAGAGTATCTTGTCCAGCCTCTCCACCTTCCATCCTCCTTCCCTTCTCCCTGGGACACGCTTTTGCCTATTTTCCATTAGTTTATCATATCTCTGAAAAAAAAGACATAGGTATGAACACGTCAAAAATGAGAGGAGCGTTGCGCTGTGTTTATTTTTACCGCCAAGCTCAAGCGGGAGCGGGTCATCGCCGGAGCCGTGGCTCTGGTGGCGCTGGGCGCCGTTGTGGCCGTGGCCGTGGGGCTGGTGAACGCCCGTGGGGCGCCGTCCTCCTCTGAGGGCAGCGCCCGGGAGGTAAAGACCAATGAGGACCGCGTGGCCTATCTGGAGAGCTTTGGCTGGACGGTAGAGAGTGAGCCCATCGCCGTGGAGGAGCTGCTCATCCCCGAGCAGTTTGACGAGACCTACAAGCAGTACCTGGATCTTTTATCCAGCCAGGGCTTTGATCTCACCCAGTACGCAGGAAAGCGGGTCAAACGCTATACCTACGTCATCACCAACTACCCCACGGGGGAGAAAAACGTCCAGGCGGGGCTGCTCATCTACCGGGACACGGTGGTGGGCGGCGACGTGCTCTCCTCGCAGCTGGGCGGCTTCATCCACGGTCTGGAAATGCCACAGTAGCGCCCCAAAACCACCAAGGCCCCGGCGGATCTATCATCCGCCGGGGCCTCTTTTGCCGCTCGGGTGTTATTTCTCCAGGATGTGTACGTTGAGGTGGTTATAGGTCATCTCGATGCCGCCGCGATCAAAGGCGGCCTTGGCCTGCTCCATCAGGTCGAAGTAGACATCCCAGTAGTTCTCCGTGGCGCACCAGGCCCGGACGATATACTCGATGGAGCTGTCGTTATAGGCGTTGACCCGGATGAGCGGCTCGGGCTCGGTGAGGACCATTTGGTGGCCCCGGACCACCTGGCCCAGGGTATTCTTCACCAGCTCCAGCGGCGCGTCATAGGAGACGGAAAACTTCAGGTCCACCCGCCGCTGCGTCTGAGCGTTGTAATTGGTGATCTTCTCCGCCGAGATCTCCCCGTTGGGCACGCAGATGGTCTTGTTGTCCACGGTCTGCATCTTGGTATAGACCATGCCGATCTCCATCACCGTACCGCTGACGCCGCCGGCCTCGATATAATCTCCCACCTTGAAGGGCTTGGTGGCCAGAATGAGCATGCCGCCGGCCAGGTTGGACAGGGTGCCCTGTATGGCCAGGGAGACAGCCAGGCCCACCACCGAGAGCACGGCGATCAGGGAGGTGGGATCGATGCCCAGGAAGCTGAGGACCACCACCACGGTGATGAACCACAGCAGGATCTTCACCGCCGTGCGGATGAAGGCGTGGAGGCTCTTCTCCACATGGAACCGGACGATGGCCCGGTCCACGATGGCGGTCAGGATCTTGGTGACCACGATGCAGCACACCAGCAGCACCGCCGCGCAGAGCAATTTATTCCAGAAATGGGGCTGGGAGATCAGCTCGCCGATGGTCTCGGTGATCTCCTCGGGGCTGGTGCTGGGCAGGACGTCACTTGGCATGGGATCACGCTCCTAATCTTGGTGGAGAATTTGAAAAAAGAAACGCTCTGCTCCCCCTCCCGGCGGAGCAGAGCGTTTGAAGCAAATGGGGACGGGCCCGGGGCTTACACGGCGGCGGCGCTCAGGGAGTTGCTGCCGGCCTTGAGGAAGGACATGTACATGAACAGGCCCACCAGCTCGGCAATGGCGCCCACGATCAGAAGGACGCTGCCCACCACGGCGGCGCCGATGAAGGGGAGCATGGTCAGCAGCAGGCAGACGATGTTGACAATGGCGCAGACCATGTAGAGCTTGCGGACATTGTGGCCGCGATCGGCGGTGATCTGGTCACCCACGCCCTGGAGCATCTCAGAGGCGGCGGTGCACACATAGTTCACCGCCAGGAAGCCGGCGGCCACCCCGATGATGCTCAGCAGGTTGCTAAAAACGCCGGAGACATAGCCGGAGATGATATTGAGCACATAGGACACGATGGCCATGATGATGGCGTTTTTGAAGCTGGGGTGGACCTTACTGCCCTTGCTCAGACCCATGAAGTAGAACACCAGGGCCAGGATGCTCAGCACCAGCACCGCCAGGCCCAGCACGCCGGTCAGGCCCAGCAGGCCCGCGGCCGCGCCGTATCCGCCGGACAAAGCGACTGCAACCATAGCGGCCGCCGCGATCAGCACCACCACCGAGCAAGCGGTACCGATGATGCTCAGCAGCTGGCTCAGCCAGATCTGCTTCAGGCTCTGGCTCATCAGTTGATTTTGATTCATAGTCAAACCTCCTCTTTTATGCGTATGCATTTCCTCGCTCTTGCACACTACATCCTATTTATACTATTTTGAAACGGGAAATACAATACCCTGGAAGTAAATTTTTCTCTTCCCGAACCATCAAGACGGCCACTTGTGTTTTTTGTGAGCGCAAAAGAGCGCCCGCCGCAAAGGCTGCGGCGGGCGCTCTCAAAAAGGTCTTACTCGTTGATGGCGATGACGACACCGGAGCCAACGGTACGGCCGCCCTCGCGGATAGCGAAGCGCAGACCGGTCTCGATGGCGATGGGGGTGATCAGCTCCACGTCCATGTCCACGTTGTCGCCGGGCATGCACATCTCAGTGCCCTCGGGCAGGGAGATGATGCCGGTCACGTCGGTGGTACGGAAATAGAACTGAGGACGATAGTTGTTGAAGAAGGGGGTGTGACGGCCACCCTCGTCCTTGGACAGGACGTAGACCTGGCCCTTGAACTTGGTGTGGGGGTGAATGGAGCCGGGCTTGCAGAGAACCTGGCCGCGCTCGATGTCGGTCTTGGCCACGCCGCGGAGCAGGCAGCCCACGTTGTCGCCGGCCTCGACGTAGTCCAGGGTCTTGCGGAACATCTCCATGGAGGTGACGACGGTCTTCTTCTTCTCGTCGGTCAGGCCCACGATCTCCACTTCCTCGCCGGCCTTCAGCTGGCCGCGCTCCACACGGCCGGTAGCCACGGTACCACGGCCGGAGATGGTGAACACGTCCTCGACGGGCATCAGGAAGGGCTGGTCGGCCTTACGGTCGGGAGTGGGGATATAGGAGTCAACGGCGTCCATGAGCTCCTTGATGCAGGCATACTCGGGAGCGTTGGGATCGGTGGACTCGCTGATCAGGGCGTTGAGGGCGGAACCCTTGATGATGGGGATCTCGTCGCCGGGGAACTCGTAGAAGGACAGGGTCTCGCGGACCTCCATCTCCACCAGCTCCAGCAGCTCCTCGTCGTCCACAGGTCAGCCTTGTTCAGGAACACGACCATGGCGGGCACGCCCACCTGACGGGCCAGCAGGATGTG
>DVLB01000089.1 GCA_018715695.1 Candidatus Galloscillospira stercoripullorum | reverse complement strand
GCTGTGACGATCTCTGCTCCAGCAACGAGGAGCTTGCCCTGCGGATACAGGGCGGCGATCCTCAGGCCGCCCCGCTCCTGCTCTCCCAGAACAAGGGATACCTGACCATGCTGGCCGCAAGCTACTGCGAGCAGTTTTCTCAGGACTTTCTGGTGGACGACCTCAAGCAGGAGGGGGCGCTGGCACTGCTGGACGCAGCACGGCGGTTTGATCCCTCCTATGGAACAAAGCTGCTGACCTACGCGACCCCCGCCATTGAGACGGCCATGCGGGACTGCGCCGCCCAGAGTTCTTTTTCTCTGTCCCTTCCGCTGGACCGTTACCACCAGCTGCGCCAGGTGGCATTTCTCTATGCCACACACGAGCAGGACGCTGAAGCAGATATTCTGACCGTCATTCAAGAGAAGTTGGAAGTCTCCGCTAAAGTAGCCAAGCGTCTGCTGGAAGAATACCACACTGTGTTTCAGATCGAGTCTTTGGGCGATCGAGTCTTTGACCTTGGTTGTGGTGGTGACCCCGCCAGAGCCTACGACCGCTTCATGCGCCGGACGCTGATCCTCCAGCGTATGGAGGAGGTGCTGAGCCCCAGAGAGCTGAATTTGGTGCGCTGTTATCTGGGGATCGGCCAGCCCAACGAACAGGGCATGACCTTTCAGGAACTGGCCATCCGGCTCAACTACAACGGACCCAGTGGTGCAGAGAAAGCGTATAAGAGCGCCATCCGGAAACTGAGAAAACAGTTGAACGATGGTGCTTACGGTCAGTGGCTCTCCATCCAGAAAGCCATTCACAAGGCCAGAGCAGAAGCAGAGACTGATTCTGGTTACTATGTGCCGCCGCAGACCACCTGGCTGGACGAAAAGGAACTGGCGGTGCGGTTTCTCTGTGAAGTTATTTCGCTGATCCATGTCCATGAGATAATCCGCGACGCATTGGAGCAGGAAACAGAATAAGCAGTGCGGCACCAGGCTTTGTCCTGATACCGCACTGCTTTTCATTTATCCCATGATCCCGATTTTATTACCGTTCTCGTGCATATCCTCGGCGTATTCCGCATGGTTGGGTCCCTGGCTTTCTATCCATCCAAAGCCCGGCACATAGACCATGTTGTCCGGAGCACTGTTAGGTGAAGCCGGGGCAGGTTCTGGTTCTTGTGGGGCTGTGACATCCTGTTCAGGTAGAACCGGTACTTCACTCGCTGAGGGCGTTTGAGCAGGCGATGGCTCCGGGGCAATATCGGCTTCCTCGACCAGTTCCGGCAGTGTTGCTTCCGACTTTTCTTCCTCTGATGATTTGACTTCTTCTATTTCTGGTATCTCCGGAACTTCGGGCTGTGTGGCGATTACAGCGGCTGGCGTGGGCAGCGCGGGTGTTTCCCTGGCTCGTCCTGCGGCCACACAGCGGCACACAGGGCCAGACAGGCGGCGACTGCGGCAGTGATGATTCGTTTCTTCATGGTTCTTCCTCCTCTCCAGACATGGAAAGAGCACCCGATCTCCTCGATGATGTACAGCGAGAGACTGAGCGCTCTTTTTCAAATTGATTCAGTTCCATGGAGAGTTGCCACGCCAGCTCAAATCCAGAGATAAAGCTGTCGATGGAGCGTTCCTCTGCCATCAGACTCTGGGCATCCATGATTCGTAGTACCAGCCGCCGTTCCGGCTTCTCCAGCACTTGAATGAGTGCCTGGTGGCATTCTTTCACTTCCTGCTTCTGCTCCGAAAACTCAGGCGGGGTATAGAAGCAGTCATACAGGGTCTTAAGTCGTGTTTTCATGCGTTGCACCTCCTGGTAGCAACACACAATATCACAGGACGAGGGGAATAGCCAACAAAATATTTTAAAAATCACTCGTAAAGCAAAAAGCGTTTAGATTCGCGATAACTTTAATTTATACAATCGAAACAACTCGTAAAAAAGCGAAATGTGTTGAAAACAGATGTGGTTCGTAGTAGTATAATTTTATAAATCCTTCTTATTCGGGGTGAAACCATGAAAGTAACTTACAAAAAATTATGGGTCCTTTGCGCTGAACGAGAGATGAGCAAAGCTGAGCTTCGCAAGCGTGCAGGACTTTCTTCTGCTACTTTCACTAAACTTCGCAAAAATCAAGAAGTAAATCTATCGGTTCTCCTTAAAATTGCAGATGTTATGAATTGTAATGCAGGAGAAATGATGGATTTTATCAGAGATGACACATCGGCTTACAATTCCGAGTCGTTGTAACAAGAACGAGGGTGACGAGGGATGCCATTAACTCATGTATGCGTGTGGGATTCTAAAATTGGATATCGTCGTATCACGGTAGAAGAGGCTTGCAAGATGTATCCCTATGGTGCATCAGCACGAAGCGGCCATTTTGTGTGTGAATTATGCGCACAAAATGTTTTACTTACCGCCCCTGGTATGAATGTTCAACACTTCCGTCATGATCCGGCCTCTCCCAATAAAGAATGCGACGAACGCCAAGCCTCTTTTGATCCAAACTACGGTCGATCGCTACGAGCACTTAACAGCCATATAATGCCTTTGCGTCTTGTTGTAACAGGATCGATGTTTTCTCTACAATTAGGGTTCTTCTACCCTCCAGACAACAAGGCACACTGCGACAAAATTAAGATAGCCGGAGATTCACACCAAGTTTATGAGTACTCGTTTGAGCGAATTGAGCGGATTGGAACCACCTACTTGAGTGTTGGCTCTATTCCAAGCCAGATTTACTGTGTTGAATATATAAATGCTAATCCCGAATTAAGAAGATTTTGGTCCAACAATATACCGGGAATCAACCAGGCTGGCTCCTTCTTTGACGGACAAACTGGCCAAATTCTACAATCTGGCGGAAAGGCGTATGCCGGAAATTTCTATTATTTATTGCAACGACATCCAATATATACTTTCCCTGCAGATATCGAAGCAATAGAAATAGCCAAAACGCGCGCAAACTCTTTCAATAGTTGGTATTTATATAAAATTTGCATTAAAAGGTTTTCAGAACGCTCCGCAAAGTTTTTCCTTAAATATGCTATTTTCTTAACTGAAAAACCAACCAAATTCTATCCTATATGGCCAGCATACATCCAGAATCCGTATTTTATATACCACAACTCAGCGGAATTTTACTTCTATTTATGCGGTGATGATGCCGAACTGAAATCATACCCCGCAACTGCGAATGTGCTGGGTACTCAAGACGGGAAATTATACAAGCTCTATACCAGGGAAAGAGAACAGTTAATCTCACTTGGAAAATCTGGAGCATTGGGATTCTCCTATTTGGTAAAGCAACCCCTGCGCAAAAAGGCACCGTTACCAGCAATAATCATATCTGATCATTCTGGCAACACGCTAAATGAAGAGAGCTATGTAAAACTTCCTAAATTAAAGTGCATATCAGTTTCTTGCCCGTATGATGGGAAGGCTGTGCTTCAAAGAAACGGTAAGACCGAATATATCTACAAGCTTTCTGGCGAGGAGCATTTAACAATCGACGAACTATCATTTGGCACAGAGATACATTTTTATCAAGGCTGCGACTACATTCGCTCCATTCGTTTTGAGCAGGAAACCGTCAACATGGATGTTATGTTGCTGGATGCTGTGCTTGTCAAAAAATTGAGTTCTTGCTCTGGCCCGATGATTCCTGTAACGCATGCAGTTGGAAGTTTTGTCAGTAAATTCTCGAAATATCCCCAAACGCAAAAATGGCTCTGCAAGGCTTTGCGGCGAGGCGAAATTTCCCGTACAGCTTTAAATTTGCTCAGGAAAACCATTCAAAATAATCCTGGGAGGGATAATGATGATTGACAATGAAGTTTCCTTCACATCACTGTGCTACATTACAGTAGATTACGAAGGGCGTATATGGCTGAACCGTTTAGCAGATGTGGAAGATGATATTTTACATACACCATTCAAGTCGGAACGGACGGATAACTATTTTGAAAACAGAGATAGACTGTACCGCAACGATGGGCCTACTGCGCTTGGAACGATCGGTATTTGGGAGTGGACAGCAATTCCTAATAGGGATAACCCAGCAATTGACTATGTCCAGTCGTACTATGTCAAAGACTACTCGCCGGTACGTGTAGTAGTTCTTATGGCAAAATCTTTAGACGAAGTGGTTGAACAACTTCAGAATGGAACTGCTCGTACACAAGCTTACTTTTGCGATACACTTTTTTGCTATGAACCTAAATGGGGGCAGTTCGCAGGCGTACTGTGTCGTGCAAATGAGTTCAACATTTCGGATCGATGTGCAAAACTTTCGGAAACTGTCTACTCCCTGCCAAACTACACAATTTCCTCCGGGGATATCTATAATTGGGATGATCGTAACCTAAGATTTCTAAAAACACTTCAGCTGGGAGAGCCTTCTGGATATGTTTCAATAGGAAATACAGACGAGGTTATTCGCACGCTCATTCTTGAACGCACCACATGGCCTTTGTTTAAGGAGTGTATTGGTGCCACCAAGGCTGAATGGAAACATTGCAAACTTCTTCTTGAGAAGATTTGCGGAGAATCTTTGTACGACGCGATTGTTCAAAAACTAAATTGTACTCTGGACCAAGCAAAACAGACAGTTGATGATTTTGTTAATCGAGCAGATGCATTGATTAAAGTCGGCGATATCGATGTTAATGTGTTGGCTGAAATTGCAAAGAATCACGATGAATTAAGAGAATTATGCGAAAAAGCCGTATCCGTGGAATGGCATAATTCTCATGCTGCTGAAATTGCCAAAGCTGAGGTAGAAGTTTCAGAAATGGAAGAAACAATATCCATTGCAAAAAAGCAGCATAGTGAACTACTTGCAGAAATTGCCACAAAACAAGGTGAACTTGATCGGTTACTTGCAGAGATAGCGCAATATGAATCGATTGGAAAAGAAACGCTGGTCGCAGTGCGCCAGAAAATTGCTGACGCGCAAAAAGATATGGCAGGATTCATTGCTGATATTTCTGTTTTTCTGCCTCAGTCAAATGCAACCTTGCCGTATGGGAATCCCCCTGCCTCATGGCAATACAGCAGTACCAGTGGCCAATATTCTGATGAGGATATTGAACTCGCAGAAAGCTGGCGCAATGAATATGATGCAATCTATCAGAATTTGTCATGTGCGTTGGGCATTGAACCAGACTTCTGCTCAATGCTCACTGCTTTTCTGTATGCAACCCATATCAACAATGTGCCAACTTTGATTGCAGGCCCTGGGGGACAGGATATTGCTGAGGTGCTGTCTGTTTCGATGTACGCAAACGGAGCAGGACAATTGACTTTAGGAGATGAATGTGACCTTTCTATAGTGGAAAGAATCAGCGAGGCTGACGATTCTATTGTGTCGGTTCAAAATATGTTCGGAAAAGGGTGGACGGATGCATTACCGCAGAAGTTTACAAGACTCAAAAAGCAGATAATCTGGACCCATCCATATGTCGAGGATATGCTTATTGAGCCGAAAGGCCTTTATAATTACATGCTCCCTGTCCTGAGTGAATGTTTTATAGGAAGTTTACCTGCTCTCGAGACATGGCCAAGTAAACGCGCTGAGAAGTTCCAACCATATGTTTCTGAGGAAAAACAGTCTCTCCGGATATCTGCATTTAAGCGTTTGGGCCTTAGCAAACTCCTATTGGGCCAGTTAACTCGTGTCCTGTCCGATGCAAAATGCATTTTGGAGAATCCCGCAAAAGATAAGGACTTGGAACTGCTCTTTGGTGTGCTTCCTCTCTGCGTACTTACCGGGAGATTGGATGTCTTAAAGGATGTTATTGAAGGCGAGAGCGGAATCTCCAGTTCGGTAAAAGCTGAAGTTGCAAGATATATTGAGGAAGAGTGAACGATATGATAAACGACCTAATTGTTTCAATTGGAAGGCAATTAAATATTCCGCAGTCAGATGACAACAAATGGGTTTGTCGGGTCGTTTATAGTGTTGCTGGGCAAATGGCTCTCGCTTCGCTTTGGGATCACACCGAGGATGGAGGTTCAGTTTCTATTCAGCACTTCAAAAGCAGAATTGGCCAGATTTTTGATGCTTATGAAGGCATTTATCCGAAGATTGGATTTCTCCTCCCGCATGACAAGACGGATTTGATTGAGGAAATGTACTCTATCTATCTGCGAAATGGGTTCTTTTATCATTCCGCTTATCAAATATCCCCAACCGCTCTTGCAACTGGAGGAAATGGGGATCTTGTTCTTCACAGAGGTATTTCACCTGACTTGAAGTTATTTATGAGCGGATTGGGTTTCTATTCCGTTCAAACTTCAACTTCCGACAGGACAATATCATCAATGTTTGGTTTGCAGAAGCAGTCGTTTGAAAGCTATCTCGAAGAACTGTTGGCGCATTGCGAATGGGAACAAATAGAATGGCCAGATAACTCAGAGTTTCTGCGGCTTGATCCTCCATTTAAATGGGGGTATTGGCAACAGATTCCCGAAAAAAATGACCATATATCCCTTGCAAGATATGGTGAACCAAATAAAATTTTTGTATTTTATCGATACAGTAATGGGGTATTTCTGAATACACCGATTCCAGAATGGAGAATGCGGGACTATTTTTCGAATGTTCCAGGCAACCACGGCGAATATAGAAGGATTGCAATATCACTTCTAAAAAAACATGGAACACTTCCAGAAATCAAAACGAAGGCAAAGGGAAGTCTGATAGAAATCAAACTTGGCTATCGTCTGCCACCTTCGGAAGAAAACTTCTTCAAACTCTATAGCTGGCCTGTGCGATATGATTTTACATCAAAAACGCCCCAAGTCTTTACAAGAATGATGGCAAGGCAAATCTATCCTATGTTCAAACATGAGTTGGAATCAATGGGTTACTGCTTTGTGGAGGAATGATTATGTCCAATGGTGCAAACGGAGTTCACTTGCAACTGCGTGAAGCTCTGGAAAACTATATAAAGTCGCAATATTTTGGGAAGTCGCCTATCTTGCTGTCCGCTGCACAAAATAAGCTGAATCAAGAAGGTGTTCTTTATCAAAAACCGTATGTTGAATCATCACCTGCTTACAAAAGTACGACAAACGGAATCCAGTCATCTCCCAAGTTACCTGATTGGCTGAAAGACTATTTTAAGGCGCTATCAGACGCCAATCTTGGCGTATACCCATCACCTTTTTGTCACCAAATTTCCGCTTTGGAAGCGGCATTTGAGGGTCAGGATCTGTTTGTGTCAACAGGTACAGGCTCTGGTAAGACGGAATGTTTTATGTGGCCCTTGATGGCAAAACTTGCTTCAGAAGCAAGAAATAACCCTGATAGTTGGGCTATGCGTGGTGTCCGAACGATTATCATGTATCCTATGAACGCCCTGGTTTCTGACCAGATTAGTCGTTTGCGTCGTTTGATTGGCGATCCAGACCACCGATTTATAAATATATTCCGCACCGCATGTGGAAATAATTCCCGCCGGCCTCAATTCGGCATGTATACCGGCAGAACTCCTTATGCAGGTAAGGAGCCCCGACGTAGTGAGGACCGTTCACTTGCGGCAACATATTCCCGTATGGTCAATCCTGAAAACGATGAAGAAAAAGCTTTTTTAGAGAAACTCATTAAGGACGGAAAACTACCGGCCAAAGAAAATTTTGATGAATTTCTTGAAAAACTCTATAACGGAAAACATATTCCGAACGATGAGGATGCAGAACTGGTAACTCGTTTTGAAATGCAGCAATTCTGCCCCGATATTTTGATTACAAACTACTCCATGCTTGAATATATGCTTCTTCGGCCAAGAGAGCATAAAATATGGTCAGATACTCAGGCATGGCTAAATGCAGATCCGAATAATAAGCTTCTATTTGTCATTGATGAAGCGCATATGTATCGTGGTTCTGCAGGCGGCGAGGTATCATTGCTCATACGGCGTTTATTCCACCGTTTGGGCATTGATCGCAGTAGAGTTCAATTTATATTGACTACCGCAAGTATGCCCAACAATAACGAGAATGACCGGAAGGCCGTCAGGACATTTGCAAATGAATTGACTGCATCCGACGACATGCATCCGTTCTGTTATCTTACTGGCGAACGAGAGGAAATAGGCAGCGGAAGTGCAGTTCATATTCCCTTCAGTAAATTTAAAGAATTTCTTCCGGATGCGTTTGAGGGCGATGATCCGGAACGCCTTATGGCACTCAATGGATTTTGGACAGGTATTGCCAATAGTCCTGCTCCATTCGTTTCTTCTGAAGATGCATACCAATGGCTATACGACCATCTGGTAGACTATGTACCATTCTGCCAAATGTTCAAACTTTGCCGCGGAACAGCAGTCTCTTTACAAGAATTAGCGGAGTCTATCTTTCCTGATAATAGTTTAGAAGATGCCCTGCACGCTGTCAGTGTTATGCTTTCGATCGCACCTTTGGCGCGAAGCGAAAGTGGAAGTGTTTTGTTTCCAGCAAGAATGCATATGCTTTTTCGTGGAATCAAGGGCGTTTACGCTTGTACTAATCCAGAATGTCCTCATTCGCACACGGAAAACGGATTAACATTGGGTGAGGTCTATTTTTCGGATGGTAATCTTACTTGCAAAGAATGCGGAAGCACAATTTATGAGTTATACAATGATCGCCGGTGCGGTAGTATTTTCTTCAGAGGTTTTGTGCTGAAGCAAGATTTTGAAGCCAGAAGACGTACATACCTCTGGCATCAACCTGGTATGATAAATGAAGATGAGGTTAAAGAAATACATCTTTTCATTCCGTCTGCAGGTTATCGATTGCCGGAACGTCAAGGACAGAATAAAATTTCGCCTTGCTACTTAGATGTTCAAAGCGGCTTCATCGACTTTTCTGATGATTCCTTGGATGGAAAGCAGGGCATCAGAAAGCTGTATTATAGCGGCTTCACAGCAAAGGCCCGACCGGACATCCTGACATTTTCCACCTGTCCGCATTGTCGGCATGAACTATCTAAGATGCAACTGACCTCTTTTAATACAAGAGGCAACCAGTCCTTCTTCAATCTGATTAAAGCGCAATTCCAAGCTCAACCTGCGGTTCCAGGGAAAACAGGCGATCCCGATCGACTTCCAAACGAGGGGCGGAAAGTTCTGCTTTTCTCAGATAGCCGCCAACGTGCAGCTAAGCTGGCAAGAGATATGTCTGACGCATCTGATATGACTGCGGCCCGACAGCTTGCGGTGCTTGCCATTGATCGAATGGAACACGAAGTTGCAGAGCAGTCCATGAACTATTTCTATGACTACTTTGCAATGGTAGCTGTGGAGCATCATGTTCAAATTTTCCATGATAGCGAGACAGAAAAACAACGAGAACGGTTAATTGAGCATGGAACACAGGCACTGAAGAATTACACACGTGCAAAGAAACGTGGGCAACAGTACACTCCTCGCTTCACCATTGATAATGCGCCTACCCAAATGAAGGAACAGCTCATTCGTTTTTATTGTGGGGGATATAATACGCTGGTTGATTCAGCCCTCAGTTGGATAGAGCCTACGGATGCTGCAAAATGGGATGCACTTGATGCGTTAGAGGAAGCAGGGGTCGAAGTAAGTGAGGAAGAATTCATGGAATTCTTTAACGCATGGATTCTTTCAACTTGTGACACTTCGGTGATCCTTGGACATACCATCCCGGATGTGATTCGTGAAAAAGTGCGTCCAAACTATGTGGGATATGGCATTGATAAGAACAAAAAGTTTTCTACCGATATCCGCGAAATAATGGGATGGAGCGATAATGATTCTGTTGCTGCAAAGTGGAGCCAAATTTTGCGGGAAACATTTATGGATGAAGGTTCGTCTTCCAACGGAAAGTATTATATTGACCTTTCTCGTATAAAACCGCGCTTTGATTTAGAACACACGTGGTTCCGTTGTGAACGCTGTTCAGAGCTCACGCCGTATTTACTGAAAGGGAAATGCCCAAGTTGTCAGTGTGAAAAGATTCATCCCATGACAACGGAAGAAATGGATGCATTGGATTTTTGGCGTAAGCCCATTGAGGATGCGCTTCAAGGTGACACCATTCGTGTAATTGATACCGAAGAACATACTGCACAACTTTCCCATAAAGATCAGCGGGATGAACTCTGGTCCAGAACAGAGCAGTATGAGCTACGGTTTCAGGATTTTTTGCAGAACGGCGAAGCGCCTGTCGATATTCTAAGCAGCACGACTACAATGGAAGTAGGTATCGATATCGGATCGTTGGTTGCTGTCGGTTTGCGGAATATTCCTCCTATGCGTGAGAATTATCAGCAGCGTGCTGGTCGTGCAGGCCGTCGCGGCTCAAGTCTGTCTACCATTGTTACTTTTTGCGAAGATGGACCACATGATTCACTGTACTTTTCCAACCCAGTACCTATGTTCAGAGGCGATCCCAGAAAACCGTGGATTGATATCAGCAGCGAGAAAATCACCCAGCGACATCTTGGTATGGTTGCACTTCAAACCTATCTGAGAGAGAAATCTAACAGTTTGGATGCTATTCCCGCCATTGAATTTCTGGATGAACACCTACAGCCTTTCAGCAGCTTTTTGGCAATCTTTGAAATTAGCAAAGATGATATTCTTGTGCCCGTTGGATCCAAAGGTGCATTAGGTAGCTACAAAGATGAACTTGAAAAATCTCTGTCGGCGCTGAAGCAAAAACGAGATGATCATCCTGAATTGTTTGAAACAGATGATAGCAGTGATTCTGGGAAAAAATCGCTTTTGGATGCGCTTTATGAAGAGGGTGTTATACCTACCTATTCTTTCCCCAAAAATGTTGTTAGCACATATATTTCCGATGTCAGTGGGAAGGTAAAATATCAGGTTGAACGAGGGTTGGATGTTGCAATTGGTGAATATGCGCCTGGCAGAGCGATTGTTGTTGATAAGACGACCTACCAGATTGGTGGTTTGTATTATCCCGGAGGAGAGCGGAGCGAAAGAACTGCTGCATCTCCAGCCAAAGCATTTATTCAGGATGCAAGCTACCGAAAAAGCATTCGTACCTGCAGTCAGTGTGGTTGGTTTGGCTTAGAAGAGGATAACCCTTATACTTGTCCTTTCTGCGGCAATAAAGCATTGACAAATATGTTGCCAATGCTACGCCCATGGGGATTCGCACCACGAAATGCCACATCCATTGAAACGGCACAATTGAATGAAGAATACTCAGCAACTCAGCAACCTCTATATTCCACACTACCCGATGCAGATGATGTTACGGCGGTTAATGGATGTGCCAACATCCGAATGGCTGTTCGTCCCAATCAGCGAATCATCATGCTTAACAATGGTGTTAGTGGTAAGGGATTCACAATCTGCTGCGACTGCGGTGCTGCAATGCCCGGAGATGACCCCGCGGTTCTTAAGGATGTTTTGCGTCCGTATAGATCCAAATTCATCAAAACACGTTGCAAGCATAGCGATACAATCAATGTGAATCTTGGATATGACTTTGTTACAGATATGCTTGTTCTGGAATTTGCTTTGGATCGACAGCAGATCGATATTAATCCCACCAGGAATTCTTGGCTTAACCGTGCTGGACAGTCTCTTGCGGAAGGCCTGCGCTTGGCAGCATGTCAGGAATTGGACATTGAATTTACAGAGCTTGTGACTGGTTTTCGTGTTCGACAAAATCGCAATGGAGATTTCGTTGATATCTACTTGTATGATAGCCTTTCAAGTGGTGCAGGTTATGCTGTTAGCATTGAATCCTCTATTCGACAGCTACTTACCAAAACTCGAGAACTTCTCGAAAGCTGTACCTGTGACAGTGCTTGCCACAGGTGTCTAAAGCACTATCGAAATCAATACATCCACAGCGTTCTCGATCGTAAGGCTGCACTTGATTTATTGAACTGGGGAGAAACAGGGGCAAGAGTATCTGCAATCCCATACGAAAAACAGCAGTATCTTTTGAAATCCTTGGAACAAATTCTCCAGATTTCCGGCACACATATCGATGTTAATCACGAATCAGTTTGGGCAGAGGGGCGCTATAGCAAAAAGAAAGTAGTAGTATATCCGGCTATGTGGACAAAGCCATTAGAAGAAAACACCATTTTTGTGAGTGATGCGCATTTGAAATATGCTAAACCCTATGCATTAAAAACGATTTTAGACAGCTTGTAATAATAGCCGTAAGTCAGGCCGTAATCTCTTGTAGCTATTTCCTTTGTTTCGCAGGCGTAGTACCCAGTGAAATTGAGCACATATGCATGATGTTGTGCCAGCAGAAAAATCTTTCACTAAGGTGACATTACCTTTAGGTTCTCGTGCAGTGATGCGTTGGGGTTCGAGTCCCCATGCCCGCACCAAGGGCCCGTCGAAGAATTTTTTCATTCTGCGACGGGCCCTTTGAATTTCGTCGCCAGATAACGGTTATTCGTCAGGCGAATACTCCTCTGTCTCACCTCCTGTCGGCAAGACGCAATACCATGAGCGGAATAATAAGTCTGCTGACATTGTTCCTCGTGCTTGTTATAAGTGGAAATATCGTGACGTTTGTGATATAGTGAGGCGATAGAACGGCTTGTGGGTCGAACTGTCAGGCCAATGGATGGGCGGGGACTTTAAGATGGGCGCAGAGATCATGATTGTGGACGACGAGGCGGCCATTGCCGACTTGATCGACGTCTACTTGCAAAACGAAGGGTACACAGTCCACAAATTTTATAATGCTACACAGGCGCTGGAATGCGTGGAGCATGAGCGGCTGGACCTGGCCATTCTGGATGTGATGCTTCCGGATATGGACGGATTTACGCTCTGCCAGAAGATCCGGGAGAGGCATCTCTTTCCCATCTTAATGCTCACCGCGAAGGTAGAGGATATGGACAAGATCACCGGCCTCACCCTGGGGGCGGACGACTACATCACAAAGCCCTTCAGTCCTCTAGAGCTGGTGGCACGGGTCAAAACCCAGCTGCGTCGCTACACCCGTTATAACCCGGGCAGTGGCGGTAGCGAGGAGGCTTCCCGGGAGTATGATATCCGGGGACTGCAGATTTCCAAGGCAACGCACAAATGCTTTCTCTTTGGGGAAGAACTCTCCCTGACGCCTTTGGAATTTTCTATCCTCTGGTACCTGTGCAGCCGGCAGGGCCATGTGGTGTCCAGCGAGGAGCTTTTTGAGGCCGCTTGGGGCGAAAAATATATGGACAGCAACAATACTGTCATGAGCCATATTGCCCGTCTGAGGGAGAAGATGCACGAGAACAGCCGCAAGCCGAAGTTTATCAAAACTGTGTGGGGGGTGGGGTATACCATTGAGTAACCGGCGGATTCCAACGGAACGGGAAGAGCGGGGGAAGCGAGCGGGTCTTCGCACCTGGGGGCTTTACCTGCTGGCTCTGACCGCCTGGGTGACGGCGGTGATCGTCCTGGCGTTGCTGGGCATAATGGTCTGTGCCCAGGTCTCCTGGTCGTGGAGCAATCCTCTTTATCGTGTTCTGCTCTGGGTGCGGGAGTATATTTTCCTGGTGGGTATAGCTGTGGTGCTTCTGGGCTGGGTGGCCATCAGCTATTATTTCATTGCCCGCTCTGCCCGGGACCTGGAGTGGCTGCTCTCCGGGGCGGAGGAGCTGTCCCACCCTACGGATGTCCCGATCCGTTTGCCTCAGGGGCTGAAAAGTGCTGAGGACCAGCTGAATCTGGCCCGAGAACAGGCTCTGCGGGCCGCTCAGGCTGCCAAAGACGCCGAGCAGCGGAAAAGCGACCTGGTAGTCTACCTGGCCCATGATCTAAAAACGCCCCTTACCAGTGTCATCGGCTACCTCACCCTCCTGCGGGACGAGCCGGAGCTCTCCCCTGCCATGAGGGCGCGCTACACCGGCGTGGCGCTGGAGAAGGCCGAGCGGCTGGAGGACCTCATCAACGAGTTCTTTGATATTACCCGTTTCAGCCTCACCCATCTGGAACTGGAGAAGGGGGACACCGACCTGAAGCGGATGCTGGAGCAGATGTGCAGCGAGTTTGGCCCAGTCCTGGCCCAGAGAGGGATGACCTGCCAGCTGGACCTGCCCGGGGAGCTGCGGGCGGTCTGTGATCCGGGCAAGATGGCTCGGGTTTTTGATAATCTGCTCAACAACGCTTGCCACTATGCCTACTCCGATTCAGTTCTGCGAGTGGCGGCCCGGACAGAAGAGGCACAAATCGTGATCACCTTCCGCAATGCCGGGCCTACCATCCCTGCGGAAAAGCTCTCCCGGATGTTCGAGCAGTTTTTCCGCCTGGATGCCTCCCGGGGCACCCATACCGGAAACGCCGGATTGGGCTTGGCCATCGCCAAAGAGATCGTGGAGGCCCACGGCGGAACCATCACCGCCCGGAGTAAAGAGGAAGAGGTGCTATTCACCGTCACCCTGCCCCGGTAAGAAAATCGTAAGGATTTCCCGAGAAAATTGCAGGAATCCCGAAAGAGAAATGGAATACATGGAATGCCCTGTTTTGGTACCATTTTGATACCGAAACAGGGCATTTCCTTTTGGGAGGTTTTTATATGAAGCGGATTTTGATTTTCTTCGGCGGCTGCTCCACCGAATACGGCGTATCTCTCCAGTCGGCCCACGCGGTACTGACCCACCTGGAACGGAGTCGATTTGAGCCCCTGATGGTTGGTATCACGCAGAGGGGCGACTGGCTCTATTACACAGGTACACCCGACGACATCCTCGCCGATCGTTGGCAGGAATCCGAATGTATGCCTTGTACTCTGGTCCTCAGCCGGGGGGTGTCCCGTCTGCTCTTGCTGGACGGCAGCGGCACGCAACTGTCCTTTGACGCCGCTTTTCCGGTGCTTCACGGCAAGAATGGGGAGGACGGCACCCTCCAGGGTCTGCTTGAGCTGGCGGGGATTCCGGTCATTGGCTGCGGCACGCTGTCCTCTGCCCTGTGCATGGACAAGGACCGGGCCCATAAGCTGGCCGCCCTGGCCGGGATAAAAGCACCCCGCAGTGCGGTGTTCCGCCGGGACGCGGGGATGGACGCGATCCAAGCGGCAGCGGCAGAGCTGGGATACCCACTCTTTGTAAAGCCCGTCCGGGCCGGGTCCTCCTTTGGCATCACCCGGGTCATCGGCCCGGAGGGGCTGGCCGGAGCGGCAGCCGCCGCTTTTGCCAACGACCGGGAGCTGCTTCTGGAGGAGGCCATCCCAGGTTTCGAAGTGGGCTGTGCCGTACTGGGTACCGATGAGCTCACTGTGGGCACGGTGGACGAGATCGAGCTCTCCCAGGGCTTCTTCGATTTCGAGGAGAAGTACACCCTGAAAACCTCCGCCATCCACTGCCCCGCCCGCATCCCGCCCCAAAAGGTGGCGGAGATCCAGGCGGCGGCCAAGACTATCTACCGCACTTTGGATTGCAAGGGCTTTGCCCGGGTGGACCTGTTTCTCACCCCGGAGGGGGAAATCGTCTTCAATGAGGTGAATACCATTCCCGGCTTCACCGCCCACAGCCGCTATCCCAACATGATGAAAGTGGCAGGGCTTCCTTTCACCGCCCTCATCACCCGCATCATCGAGGAGGAGGTGGGCGTATGAGGGTCCTGACTCAGGCCTCCGGCGCTCTGCTGCTGGTAAACGCCGCCCATGCCATTCAAACCTCTGCCGCGCCGGACCTGGTCTGCGTGGACCCCCGTTGGCCGGAGATCCTGCTGGAGCGGCGGGCGGCAGGGCTCCTCAACGCCTGCATCCGAGCGGTGGGAGGCGAACATACCATCGTCCCCGTCTCCGGCTGGCGCAGCCGTGAGGAACAGCAGGCCATCTGGGATGACACTCTGGTCAAGGAGGGGGAGGTCTTTACCCGGCAGTATGTGGCCCTTCCCGGATGCAGCGAACATCAGACGGGCCTGGCCATCGATCTGGGTTTGGCATCGGAGGAGATCGACTTCATTCGCCCTAATTTTCCATATAGCGGTGTGTGCGGCTCCTTCCGAAAGCTTGCCGCGGATTACGGCTTCATCCTGCGTTATCCCGCTGGGAAAGAGACTGTCACCGGCATTGCCCACGAGCCATGGCATTTCCGCTATGTGGGCGTACCCCATGCAAGATTCATGGCTGAACAAGGGCTTGTCCTGGAGGAATATATGGAGATGCTGCGTCGGGACTATTCTCAGCGGTCTCTGACCGTCTGTGCAGCCTGCCGCACGTTCCATATCTGGTACTGTGATGAGTCAGTGCGGGATGATCTGCTCTCAGAACCAGGAAGTTACTGGCAGGTGTCGGCGGACAACTGCGGCGGTTTTGTGGTCACCACCTGGAGGTGAACGGCCATGTCTTTACGAAAATTTTTTACCGACTGGTCCAAAGGGGACCGAATGGTGGGCTTCTGGCGTCTTTACCGTCTGCGCAGCCGGGCAAAGCGGAAGGTGATCCGGGATATTTTAACCTTTTTCTTCAACCGCAGCGCCCGGCGGCACGGAGGCTATGTGGGACCCGGCGCGGTGATCCTAGATAAACCGGTGCTACCCCATGGACTCCATGGGATCTACATCTCCCGCTTTGCCACCATAGGCGCAGGGTGTTGGATCTACCAGAATGTCACCATCGGGGAGGTAAACCGGCGAGCCCCCGTTATCGGGAATGGATGTCTCATTGGCGCGGGGGCGGTGCTGGTGGGGGACATCCGCATCGGCGACGGGGCAAAGATCGGCGCAGGAGCGGTGGTGTGTCAGGACATCCCGGCGGGATGCACCGTAGTAGCCCAGCCGCCCCGGATTTTGGAAGGGGGAGCGGGCCGTGCGTGAGGAAGCAAGCCGAGCCTGGCGGGAAGTGGATTTGAACGCTTTGGCCCATAACGCCCGCACTCTCCAGGCTGCTTTGTGTTCCGGCTGCCGCCTGATGGCGGTAGTAAAGGCCGATGCATATGGACACGGGGCCATCCCTGTGGCCCGGCGGTTGGAAGCGGAGGGAGTGAAAGCCTTTGCAGTGGCCTGCCTGGAGGAGGGAATTGCTCTGCGGCAGGCGGGTGTCCGGGGGAAAATCCTGATCCTGGGCTACACGCCGCCGGAAATGGCTTCTCTCATTTACCGGTGGAAGCTCATCCAGACGGTAGCGGATGAGGATCACGGCCGGGCCTTGGCCGCCCAAGGTGTGCCGCTCTCAGTCCACTTGGCGTTGGATACCGGCATGCACCGTCTGGGCATTCCGGCGAAGGACCACAAGGCTTTGCAGCATTTATATGAACTGCCAAATTTGAATATTGAGGGGGTGTTTTCCCACCTGTGCATGTCGGACAGCCTGGAAGCGGAGGATATGGCCTTTACCCACACGCAGTTAGAGCGATTTTACGGGGCGGTCCAATGGCTCAGGGCCCACGGTCTGGACCCGGGAGAGGTTCATATCCAGGCCAGCTACGGCATCTGGAACCTGCCGCCTCAGCCGTGCTTCTGGGCACGGGCGGGCATCGCCCTTTACGGCGTTTTCAGCAAAGACGCAACCACCGGGCGAACGCTGGCTCTGGGTCCAGCGCTTTCCCTTCGCGCCCGGGTGGTTTCAGTACGCACCCTGCTGCCCGGCGAGGGAGCGGGATACGGCCTGGCCTTCCGGGCGGAGCAAATGCGGAAGCTGGCCGTCGTTTCCATCGGCTATGCTGACGGCCTGCCGCGCTGCCTCCCCCAACAAAAGGGCGAGGTACTGCTTCACGCAGCGCGCTGCCCCATGGTGGGGCGGATGTGCATGGATCAGCTGCTGGTGGATGTGACCGACGTGCCTTGTGTGAAGCCCGGTGATGTGGCGACGATCATCGGAACCGACGGCGGGCAAGTGATCCGGGCTGAAGATGTGGCTGGGCAGTGCGGTACGATCACCAACGAACTCCTTTCTAGGCTTGGGCACCGTCTACCCATTGTCACAGACTGGAAAAGCCATGTCGGTTGACGGCACCGCTGTCTATCACTGAGGTGACATCACCTCCAGGGTCCGGGGGGCGGCCAGGCGGGTCGGACACCCACTGCCCGTATTATAAATCACGAACGCGACGAGATGCAGAGAGGGGGACGCCCTGTGGGCATCCCCCTCTCTGCCTTGCATCCCTCCGAGCCAGACGGTCAGGGCGTGAGGTCGTAGAGCGTATAGGTGCCCTCTTCCTCGGCCATTCGACCGACGATCGCGCTGGGTTTGCCGCTATAATCCGTGTTTGGCGCCCCCCTTCATCTCCGACTCCCGTCGGGCGCCGCCTCCGCCTCCCGGTGGGCGCCGCCGCCCTTGTATATCCGTTTTGATTGTGGTATTATAATGTTTTGCAAACCACGTTAATTTCACGGGAAAGGAGGGGTCCCATGTCTGTCACTCAGCCGTCTGAGCCAGGCCACGCCGGAGAGCGGTGGGCCGTAAAGCAGTCAGTGTCCGTGCTGCTGTTCTGGCTGCTCTCCCTGGCACTTTGGGAGCTGACAGTGGCTCTTTCCGCCGGTGAGTCTCTCAAGCGACTGCCGCTGATGCTGGCCTTCTCCTGCGTGGCCGCTCTGGTCCTGGCACCGCTATCTGCTCTACGGGGCCTTTTTGGAAAGATCCTCGCCCCGCTTTTGCTGGGCCTGACCACCCTTTTTTATTGCGTGCAGCTGGTCTATTACCACATCTGCGACAGCTACCTCTCCGTGGGTCTTCTCTCCGTGGGTGACGAAGCTCTGACCAACTTCGCCCCCATTGTGTGGGGCGGTATCCTCGCCTGCCTGCCGCAGCTCATTCTCCTGGTGATCCCCCTAGTCGCCTATTTTCTGCTGCGCCACTTCGCCCTTCTCCCCAGGCAGTGGCTTCCCTGGCGCCCCCTCGTCCTCAGTCCCGTGCTGGCCGTAGTCCTGGGAACGGGGCTCACCCTCTCTCTCCCCCTTTGGGGCACCGCTCTGGACTCCCCTGTCGCCATCCTCCACAGCAACAGCGCCACCTTGGAGCGCCGGGCCGAGCAGTTCGGCCTGCTCACCGCCCAGGTGCTGGACCTGCGCCGCTTCTTCTTCCGCGGCGGCGTGGAGCTCAGCGGCAGCCTGGACCTGACCGACGGCGGCAGCGGAGAGCGCAACGTCCTCCCTGAGCTGGACTTCTCCCTTCTGCCCGACCCCGAGGAGGAGGATGCTGAGGATCTGACGCGGCTCAACAACTACTTCTCCGGCCTCTCGGGTACGGCCAAAAACCAGTACACCGGCTATTTCGAAGGATACAACCTCATTGTCATCTGCGCCGAGTCCTTCTCCCCCTACCTGGTGGATGAGGACCTGACCCCCACCCTCTACCGCCTGTCCCAAGAGGGTTTCCGCTTTGAGAACTTCTACGGCAGCTTCTCCAGCGTCACCACCAACGGCGAGTACAGCCTGTGTCTGGGGCTCATGCCCGACCCTCTCTACTCCAGTTTCACCGTCTCCATGAGCAACTACCTGCCCTTCACCCTGGCCCACCTCTTCTCCGCCCGGGGTGTGGACGCCCTGGCCTACCACGACGGCCTTGCCACCTACTATAATCGCTCCACCACCCACTCCAACATGGGCTATGACTTCAAAGCCATTGGTTCCGGGCTGGACATGGAGATGGCCGTCCCCCCCTCCGATCTGGAGATGATGGAAAAGACGGTGGACGGGTATATCGGCCTCTCCTCCTTCCACGTTTACTACATGACCCACTCAGGCCACTTCCCCTACACCTTTGAGGGCAACGCAGTGAGCGAGAAAAACCGCGCCTTGGTGGAGGACCTGGACGTGAGCGAGGAGCTCCGTGCCTACTACGCCTGCCAGCTGGAGCTGGAGCAGGCGGTAAGCTATCTGGTGGAGCGCCTGGAGGAGGCGGGCAAGGCAGAAGAGACCGTCATCGTCCTCACCGGTGACCACCTGCCCTACGGCCTCACTGACGAGGCCTACGCCGCCCTGGCGGGCGATGCCGTGGATGAGCCCTTCTGGCAGCATAAAAACAGCTTCATCTGCTGGAACGGCGGCATGGAGGAGAGCGTGGTGGTGGAGGACTACTGCTGCACCCAGGATATTTTGCCCACCCTGCTCAACCTCTTCGGCCTACCCTATGACTCCCGGCTGCTCACCGGCCGGGATGTCCTCTCCCCCTGTACCCATCTGGCTCTGCTGGAGGACGGCAGCTTCCTCACCGAGCAGCTCCGCTACGACGCCTCTACCGGCTCCCTGACCTGGGCCAACGGAGCCATGCCCGACGAGGCGTATGCCCAGGCTCTGGTCCAGGCGGTCAATGACCAACTCTCGGTCTCCTCCGCCATTCTCCTCTCCGATTACTACGGCTACCTCTTCCCCACCCTGGGTCTTGCCGAGGACTGGGGCGGCTACGACATCGCCTCCATCTTCCCCGATGTGGACGGAAAGTGGTACGAAGAGGAGGTGCGCATCCTCTTCGACGCCCACGCCGTGGCCGGCTCGGGCACCGGCGCCTTCGACGGAGAGTCCCCCGCCCTGCGCTGCGCCTTCTCGGTGCTGCTCATGCGGCTTTTGGAGCTGCCCGAGCTGGAGGACTACGCCGCCCCCTACACGGACGTGCGCCATACCATCTGGTACGCCCACGCCGTCACCGCCCTGTGGGAGGCCGGGCTTCTCCCAGACGGGGAACTTTTCCGGCCCGACGATCCCCTGACCACCGCTGAGGCGACCGACATTCTGGCCCGGACAGGCGCTTACCTGGGGCTGGAGGAGCCGGAGGCCTGGGCCCGCTCGGCAGTGGAGGAGACCTATGCCCGCCAGCAGGAGGCCGGAGCTTCCACACTGGGAGAGAGGGTCCTCTCCCGGGGCGCCATGGCCGTGCTGGGCGTAGAGCTTCTGGAGCTCAAAGATTCCCTTCCCTCTCCATCCTGATGAAACGAGGTGTTCCGTGAGAAAATCCAGGCGACTTCTCCAACAAAACCGCACTATCCTCTTTGAAAAGTTCAAGGAATCCCTGTCCTCAGTTCTGCCGGTCACGGGCATCGTGTTCCTGCTGTGCTTCACCATCTCCCCGGTGCCCAACGACCTGCTGCTGGGGTTCATCCTGGGCGCTGCCCTGCTCATCGTCGGCATGGGTCTCTTTACTCTGGGGGCGGACATGGCCATGATCCCCATCGGCAGCCATGTGGGTTCCGCCATCACCCGGTCGAGAAAGGTTTGGGTGGTGGTGCTGGTGAGCCTGGTGGTGGGCATCTTCATCACCATGTCGGAGCCCGACCTCCAAGTCCTGGCTCAGCAGGTACCTGGGGTACCCAACATGACCCTCATTCTCTCGGTGGCCGTGGGCGTCGGTTTGTTCCTGGTGGTCGCCATGCTGCGCATGCTGCTGCGGGTTCACCTCTCCCATCTGCTCATCGGCCTTTATATTCTGGTCTTTCTCCTGGCCGCCTTTGTTCCATCGGAGTTTCTGTCGGTGGCCTTCGACTCCGGCGGCGTTACCACCGGACCCATGACCGTCCCCTTTATTATGGCTCTGGGCGCCGGCGTGGCCGCCATCCGCAGCGACGGCAACGCGGAAAACGACAGTTTCGGCCTGGTGGCCCTGTGCTCGGTGGGCCCCATCCTGGCGGTGCTCATCCTGGGCATCGTCTACGGCGCGGGGTCGGGTGCCTATGAGTACACCCCCATCCCCGTCTCTGAGGACTCCCGGGAGCTGGGCCTGCTCTTTCTCTCCTCCCTGCCCTCCTATCTGGAGGAGGTGGCGGTGGCCCTGTGTCCCATTCTGGTGTTCTTCCTTCTCTTCCAGGTCGTGGAGCTGCATCTCAGCGGCCGGGAGCTGGCCCGGATCGGCGTGGGCGTGGTCTACACCTACCTGGGCCTGGCCCTCTTCCTCACCGGGGTCAACACTGGCTTCATGCCGGTGGGCACTTACATAGGCGAGCTCATCGGCTCCATGAGCATCCGGTGGATCATCATCCCCATCGGCATGGTCATCGGCTACTTCCTCTCCGCCGCCGAGCCCGCGGTCCACGTCCTCAACCAGCAGGTCTTCCAGCTCACCGCCGGCGGTATTCCCGCCAAGGCCCTGTCCACCAGTCTGTCCATCGGCGTGTCCATCTCGGTAGGCCTCTCCATGGTGCGGGTACTCACCGGCCTGCCCATTCTCTGTCTGCTCATTCCCGGCTACCTGCTGGCCGGTGTGCTCACCTTCTTCACGCCCCCCATCTTCACCGCCATCGCCTTTGACTCCGGCGGCGTGGCCTCCGGGCCCATGACCGCCACCTTCCTGCTCCCCCTGGCCACCGGCGTGTGCATGGGGGTGGGCGGCAACGTGGTGGTGGACGCCTTCGGCGTGGTGGCCATGGTGGCCATGACCCCCCTCATCACCATCCAGCTGCTGGGCATCTACCACGCTTTCCGCAGCCGAAAGACTCCCTCCGGCCCGGACGCACCCTCCACTCCGTCCCAGGATCAGGAGGACATCGTCATTCTGGATACCCAGGGCGACGACGAGATCATCACCTTTTAAGGAGGAGCCCCATGGGAATGTGCTATTTTGTCACCATCGTCCGTCGGGAGCTGGGAGAGCTGTTCCAGCACTACCTCCTCAGCCAGGGCCTTCAGACCCAGTGGGCCCTCCCCTGCGAGGGCACCGCGCAGCAGCGCACCCTGGACCTGCTGGGCATCGAAAAGACCGGCAAGGTCATGCTCTCCGCCGTCACCGCCGCTTCCAAGGCCCAGCGGTTGCTCAAGGGTGTGGTGCGGGAAATGCGCATCGACGTGCCCGGCAACGGCATCGCCTTCACCATCCCCCTGCGCAGCGTGGGGGGTACATCCAGTCTGCAATACCTGACAGCAGGTCAGGACTCTGAGGAAACCGAGGTGATCTCCATGGAGGAAAACCGTTTCTCCCTCATCATCGTCATTGCCAACAAGGGCCATACCGACCCCGTCATGGACGCCGCCCGGGAGGCGGGGGCCAAGGGCGGCACCATCGTCCATGCCAAGGGGACCGGGGAAAAGCTGAACGCCACCTTCTTCGGCATGTCCATCGCCTCTGAGCAGGAGCTCATCTACATCGTCACCCGCCAGGAGAGCGAACGGACCATCATGCGCTCCATCCTGGACAAGGCAGGCCCCAGGCAGGGGCACATCTCCGCCGTGTTCTCCCTGCCCGTCCGGGACGTGGTGGGTCTGCGCAGCCTGACTGAGGAGGCATAAAGACAAAAACGAAAACGAGGGGGACAGGCCCACGGCCTGTCCCCCTCGTTTTTACACCATGCTCAGCGCGAGAGCAAATATTCCTCAATGGCCATGCCCACGCCGCCCTCGTAGTTGGCGCCGGTCACGCGCTTTGCCGCGGCCTTCACCGCCTCCGGCGCGTTGCCCATGGCGAAGGAACAGCCCGCCCAGGAGAGCATCTCCAGGTCGTTGTCCCCGTCGCCGAAGGCCATGACCTGCTCCGGCGTGATGTCCAATCTTTCGCACAGCCGCGCCAGGGCCGCGCCTTTGTTGGCTCCCGCTGCGGTCAGCTCCAGGTTGGTGCCCAACGCCCCCGCGCCGGAAAAGGGCCCGGTGGCCGAGAGCTCCGCGAGCAGCGGAGCGCGCACCTGGTCGGGCACATAGAAGATGTCAAACTTCTCCGCAAGACGGGTTTTGACCACGTCCATCATATCGTCCACCAAGGTGACGTTGCGCAGGAACATCTCCTCAAAGGCCGGAGAGAGGGCGAACTCCCGCATTCCCTCCAGCTCATTGCGCTGGACATAGTTCTCCCCGTCGGCATACAGCTCATAGGCCAGGGAGTGCCGGCGCAGAGCCTCTACGATGGCGGCGCACTGCACCCGGTCCATGGGCACCTTGTCCAGCACCTGCCCCGCGGCGGTGTCCAGAGTCAGGGCCCCGTTGGCAGTGAGGGCGTAGCGCACCAGCCCAAGCGGAGTCACCGTCTCCCGGATCAGGGACCAGCTGCGCCCGCTGGCGATCACGATCTCCACTCCCCGCTCCGCCGCTGCGCGCAGGGCCTCCACATTGCGCGCCGGAACGGTGCTGTGATCCCGGTCCAGCAGGGTACCGTCCATGTCCAGCGCGATGAGTTTGATGTCCAAAGCAAATGCCTCCTGTTGTGGGCGGTCTCCGCCGCACGGTAAAATGCCGGTCAGTCCAGGGCCCCCAGGTCCAGCCGCTCAAAGCCTTGCAGCAGCTCTCTCGCCCGAGCCAGCAGCGCTGCGCAGCCGCCGGGCTGCGTGCTCTCCACATTGAGGGGGAGCAGCGGATCGTGGAGGGAGAGGCGCAGCAGCAGCCAGCCCTCCCCGGGGAAGGTCAGCCGTACCCCCTCGCAGGTCTCAGCCAGAATATACCCCGCTTGGGCCGCACGGATACGGAAGGTCTCCAGCACCTGGGCGCCGTAGGCTGCAGTATCCGTCCCCGAGATGGGGATGCGCCGCTCCATGGCCTCCCCCGCCGGGGGCAGGGCGGCGATGAGGGACTCCAGTTTCTTGCCCTCCCGCCTCATCCGGGCGGCGGCGATGATGAGCTTCACCGCCATATAGGCCCCGTCATCCAGGTAGTAGTTCTCCTTCATGGCACCGTGGCCCGAGGTCTCAATGGCCAGCGGGGCGCAAACGCCCTCGGTGCCCAGCCGGATGGCCTCGTTGATGACGTTCTTATACCCCCGCTTGAATCGGCGGTGCCTGAGCCCCAGGGAGGTGAGAAAATCGGTGAGCCGGTCGCTGGTCACCGAGTCGGTGACAATGGTGCCGCCGGGGTAGTCAGGAGCCAGGATGGCGGCCATCATGGCGATGATGGCGTCACGGTTGACCTCCTCCCCATCGGAGAGGACAGCGGACATCCGGTCCCCGTCGGTATCGAAGATAATGCCCAGGTCTGCCTTATGCGCCAGCACCGCCTGTCGGATGGAGGCCATGGCGGCCTTGTCCTCCGGGTTGGGCGCGTGGTTGGGGAAGTTACCGTCAGGCTCCAGGAACTGGCTGCCAGTGCAGTCCGCCCCCAGGCGCTCCAGCACGTCGGTGACGAAAAAGCCTCCCACGCCGTTGCCCGCGTCCACCAGGATGTGAAGCCCCTCCAGCGGCCGCTCCCCCGCTCCGGCGCTCTCCACAATCTTGCGCCGCAGGGAGGCGGCGTACAAGTCCATCAGGGCGCAGGTAGGCGCCTCGGCCGGACCCTGGACGGCCTCCAGCCCTTCCGCCAGCTCCAACACCGAGCGGATGTCGCCCTTGTCAAGGCCTCCGGCGGGGGTAAAGAATTTCATTCCGTTGCGCTCACGGGGCAGGTGGCTGGCCGTGAGCATAATGGAGCCGTCAAAGCCGGTCTCGGGGAACACGGTGCCCATAAACATGGCCGGGGTGGACGCCAGGCCGCAGTCTTCGGCCTCCGCCCCCTGGGCTCTCAGCCCCCGGATGGCCGCCCGCTTAAGAGACTGCGCCGTGAGCCGGGAGTCGTGCCCCACCCCGATGCGCGGATGCTCCTTTCCCGTAGCGGCCCTGAGCCAGCAGACAAAGCCCTCGGCGATGCGGCACACCGCCTCCTCCGTCAGGTTGACGCTCTTGCCCCCCTCCACGGCCAGGGCCACGCCCCGCACGTCGCTGCCGTTCTGCAGCTGCATAAGCTCCTGCTTTGCGCCCATTGTGCCACGCTCCTTTCTGTTCTGTCTCTGTCAGTATACGGCAAACTCTCCGTCCACACAAGAGGGCAGGTATAAAATCCCCCTGGCGTTTTCTACAAAAAGCGCCGCCGTGCCGGTTTCCCGTTCCCCCCGTTGCGCCGGCGGGCAGGATTTGATATAATAATGCGTACTGAACAAAGCGGCACGCATGGAAAGCCAAGGCTTTCCATGCAAAATAGATTTGTTCAAGTGCAAGGGTTTTGTACCGTTTTCGCCCAAAACCCTTGCACCACTCACACAAGTGCCATGGCACTTGTGTGAGGATACGCATTGCAACAATGTTGCACTTGATTGAAAACAACTGAAATCAGCCGTTTTCAATCAAGTGCGCGGCAATGCCGCGCAAATAAACCGCATTGCGGTTTATTCAGCAGACATTATAATAGCCAAAATACTTGCCACGGAAACGGGGGGCTTTGCTTGTTCAATCAGCGGCAGCTTGCCATTATCGATATGCTCCAGACCCAGGACAAGGTCTCGGTCACCGAGCTCACCGACGCCCTGGGCGTCTCTCTGGTCACTGTTCGCCAGGACCTCAAAAAGCTGGAAGAGCGGGGGGTGCTCAAGCGCACCCACGGCGGCGCGGTGCCCGTGGTCAGCGGCTACGACATCTCCACCCGGATGTGGAACCACTACGAGGCCAAGCTGCGCATCGCCCAGGCTGCCGCCAGTCTGGTCAGCGACGGGGAGACTGTCATTGTGGAGACCGGCTCCACCTGCTCCCTGCTGGCTCGGGAATTGGCCGCCAAGCGGGGGGTAACCATCATCACAAATTCGGTGTTCCTGGCCAATTTCGTCCGGGACTGCCCCTCCCTGGACATCGTGCTTCTGGGGGGCTCCTTCCAGCACGACGCCGAGACCAACGTGGGTCCTCTCACCAAGCTGTGCCTGAGCCAGTTCTCGGTGGACAAGTGCTTCATCGGTGCAGACGCCGTCAGCGCCGAGATGGGCGTCACCGCCATCAACCTCTTCCGGGCCGAGGTGGCCCGGTACATGGCCCACTCCGCCAGGAAGATGATCGTCCTCACCACCTCGGACAAGGTGGGTGGCAGCTCCACCACCACCATCTTCCCCCTCTCCACCCTCCACACCCTCATCACCGACGACGCCCTTCCCCAGCGGCAGGAGCAACTGCTCACCGCCGCCGGCGTGCATGTAATCAAGGCCTGATTCCTCCCTTCTATCACGTCTCTCTTCCGTCTATACTATACTGTGATGAGAAAAGGAGGGGCGGAGATGGAACATAAAGAAGATAGGCGCGAATGGCTCTCGCGGCTGCTTGTGTGCGCAGCGGCGGCCCTGGCGGTCTATTACGCTGTGGAAAAATGGGGCGGAAAGCTGCCGGGTTTTCCGGAAGAGTATCTGCCCTGGCTGCGGGAAAACCGTCTCCAGGCCATCGCCGTGACGGCGGCGGTGCTCTTTGGAGCCTCGCTGGTCCTCCTGCCGCTGGAGGCGCAAGATAAGGAGGACCCGGGCGAATTCGTTCCCTGCGAGTAAAAAAGAGACCTGCCTTCCGGCAGGTCTCTTTTTTTGCGCTTTACCAGTCCTGGCTCAGATCAAAAATCCCTCCGTCCAGGATCTTCATGAATTCCGCTGTAACGTAGTCCAGGTCTTCCTCTTCCTCCTTGAAAAGGCCCCAGTTCAGGCCCAGGAAGTTGGATGCGCCCATGAGGGTGTAGGCCAGGACCTCGCTGTCGATCTTCCGACACTGGTCCTTGTCTGCCGCCTCATTGAGTCCCCGGATATAGGCCGCCGCGAAATTCACATAGTAGTCCACAAACAGCTGTTTGTCCACATACAGCGACTCCCAGATGATGTGGTACATATACCGGTTCTCCCGCACAAAGCTCAGCCAGCTGCGCAGGCCCACCTCTTCCATCTCCCGGCGGGTCTCACAGTCCTTGATGGCCTTGCTCAGGTTCTTACGGATCTTATGGCTGCACTGGAGCAGCAGATACCGGTAGAGATTATACTTGCCGTCAAAGTAGATGTAGAAGGTACCGGCACCGATCGACGCCAGATTTGTAATGTCGTTGATGGAAGCGCGATGGTACCCCTTTTCAAAAAATACCTGCTCCGCTGCTGCAAGGATCCGGTCTAACGTGGCCTTTCCCCGCTTTGTTCTCGGTCTGTTCACCAGGGGTTCCAAACCATTTGCCTCCTCTTCTCCGGAAATACTCTGCCGTTCTCTTCCTGTCTCGACGGAGAATCCCCGGTCTCGACCCGATCGAGCCCATAATTTTCCAACAGTTGGTACAATACCACCTTTTCCACTTTTTTGCAAGCTTTTTTTAGCCGATGGGATATTCCGTGGTGGGGTTATTCAGGAAGCCCAGCGCCAGAGAGGCGAACAGCATGGGCTTCTCATACATGGAGGCGTGACCACAGTTGGGGATGACCACATACTCGCAGTTGGGAATATGCTCCGCCAGGAACCGCTGCTCGGGCATGGGGATGAGATAGTCGTTCTCACAGGAGACCACCAGCGTGGGCACGGTGATCTTATGGAGCTGATCGGACACGTCGTAATCCCGGGAGCTGTTGGTCAGGCGAATCATGGCCTCATAGAAGGCAGGATTCCCGAAGACAGGGGTGAGGACCTCCCGGCGATGGGCCATCCATTCCTTCTGCTTAATATAGAATTCAGGAGAATAGATGACCGGGATGGTGGTGAGATAATAGGCCTCTCCGCAGTTGCGGGCAGCCAGATTCCAGCCGTCGCCGATATCCTGGAGCCATGCGCCGGTCCGGGCCGTCACATTGAACAGCTCCAGACGCTCCAGACGCTCGGGGTACTTCACCGCGAAACGCAGGGCCACCTCGCTGCCGTAGGAAATGCCCATGACAGTGGCCTTCTCCAGGCCCAGATGGTCCATCAGTGCCAGTACGACCTCAGCCTGGATACCCTGGCTGTACTCCCCCGTCATCCGCTCAGACTGGCCCTGATCCAGGAAGTCCATGAGGATGAGCTGGTTGGCAGCCGAAAAAGCCGGTACGAATGCCTTCCAGCTGGCGGTGGACATCATGATGCCGTTGAGCACGATAAAGGGCTTGCCCTCACCGTGGATCTCATAGTAGATCTGCTTGCCTTCAAAGGTAAAATAAGACATGGGGCACGCCTCCTGTCACGATTTAGCGGTCATAAACGATGCCGATCTCACGGGCCTGGGCCTTGAGCTCGTCCCGGAACTTGGGGTGGGCAATGGCGATGAGCCGCTCCACACGCTCCCGGATGTTGGTGCCCCGCAGCTCGGCCACGCCGTACTCGGTGACCACCCGGTCCACGTCGTTGCGGGACAGGGAAACGGCGGCGCCCGGCATCAGCTGGGGCACGATCTTGGAGACCTCATGCTTCTCCCCGTCGGGGCCCTTGACCATGGCGGTGGAGTACAGAGCGATGATGCTCTTGCCGTTCTTGGACATCTGGGCGCCGATGGCGGTATCCGCCTGGCCGCCGGTGCCGGAGAACTGCTTGGAGCCCAGAGACTCGCTGGCGCACTGACCGGTCAGGTCCACCTCCAGGGTGGTGTTGATGGACACCTGGTTGTCATTGCGGGCAATGACATAGGGATCGTTGGTCCAGGCACCGTCCATGATGGCGATGGCGGGGTTGTAGTCCATGAACTCATAGAGCTCCGGCTCGCCCATGGCGAAGGTGGTGACGATCTTGCCCTTCTCGTACTGCTTGCACTTGCCGTTGATGACACCCAGCTTGGCCAGCTTCATCATACCGGTGGTGAGCATCTCGGTGTGGATGCCCAGATCGTTCTTGGTCTTGAGGGCCTCGGCCACAGCGTTGGGAATGCCGCCGATACCCAGCTGGATGCAAGATCCGTCGGGCACCATGTCGGCGATGTATTTGCCGATGATGGCGTCCTTCTCGGAGAAGGGGGCGTCGGGCATGACAGGGGGCTTGTAGTCCACCTTGATCATGTAGTCCACATCGCTCACCGGCAGCTGCACGTCGCCGAAGGTATAGGGCATGTTGGGGTTGACCTCCAGGATCACCAGGTCGGCAGCCTCGATCATGCGCTTTTCATAGGTGTTGGACAGAGAGAGGGAGACATAGCCGTGCTTGTCCGGCAGGGTGGCCGCGCCAACATAGATGTTGGGCTTGACGTGATAGAGCCGCTTGGTGGCCGCCAGGTGGAGGTGGTTGGGAATGAAGGACATATTGCCGTTGGAGTGGGCCTTGCGCAGGGCGGGGGCATAGAACCAGCCGTCCACCAGGAAGGAGTTGCGGTACTCAGGCTTATAGATCTCCGAAGGGTGCGTGGGCAGACAGTTGGTGACGGTCACGTCCTTCACCCGGTCGGCGATGGTGTGCAGCTGGCCCATGAAAGCGCCTGCTTCCGCAGAGCCCAGGCCGGTCACGATCACGTCACCCGACTTGACATAGGAAAGCGCCTGTTCGACAGAAATGTACTTCTCCTCGATGTTCATGTCAATTCCTCCTCTAGCCCGTAGGGGCATATAATATCGAGCCGTCTCGCCGGCTCATGGTCCTCTGCGATCTTGGCGGGGGATACCGGGAACCACCCGGTGGTCCAGTTGGCTTCCTGAACCATGTGAAAACGGCCGAACCCGGCCGCTTTCACACGGCTGCGCGGCGCTGGCCGCACGAATGATCCGCACCCTCGGCCGCTGAGTAAGCGCCCGGTGAGAGATGCGGGGGAGAAGGTCGCCCTTCTCCCCCGCATGGGCGTTGGCTGTTTCTATTCGGTTTGCCGCGGATTAGCCCACGTGAGCCATCACGTCATCCAGGGACATGATGGGAGTCGCAGTCAGCAGATCATAGAGGCCGGTATCGGGATTGACCTCCAGGGAGATGGTGTTCAGAGCCAGAGCGGTAACGCCCAGACGGTCGCCGCCGGCGAAGTCGATGTCGCCGCCCATGGGGATGTGCAGGGGGGCGCTCTCCATGGCAGTGACATAGTTCTCCCAGGTCAGGTCAAGGCCCTGGGCCTCGATCTGGTCCAGACCGTGGATGAAGGTCTTGGCGGCCACATAGCCGGCCATAGCGTAGGAGTTGAGGGAGTAAGTATCCTCGGCAGCAATGCCGTTCTCAGCCTCCCAAGCCAGCATGACCTCAGCAAAGGCGTTGTACTCGGCCAGGCCCTGCTCGGTGGTCAGGTCCAGCCAGGAAGTGGCGTAGATGGGACGGTCAGCAGTGACGGAACCGTTGGCCACCAGCTCGCCCAGAGTGACGGCGGAGGCGCTGACGTAGGAGGTGATGACCTTGGCGTTGTAGTTGGCGTCACGCATGGCGGTCATGACCTTGGCCATGGGGTCCTGGTTGGAGGCGATGATGACCACGTCGCAGCCATTGTTCTTGAGCACGTTGACGGCGGCAGAGTAATCGGTGGCGGCAGCGTCCACGTCCTGATAGACGATCTCCACGCCGCTGATCTCCTGAGCCTGGCGCTCCACGCCGGCCTTCAGGCCCTCGCCGGCGTCGTCGGTGGTGGCGATGCAGCCGATCTTGGTGCCGCCCAGGCCGATGCCGTCCTCAGTGGAGGCCACAGCGCGGGCCAGCAGCACGCGGCCCTCGGCGTCATAGATAGGCTGCACGGAGAAGACCACGGCGTCGTTGCCGGTGGCGCCCTCCTGATAGAGCTCGGAGATGCCGGTGGCGGCGTAGACCATGGGGATGCCCACTTCCTTGATGTAGTCCAGAGTGGCGCCCACGGTGGGGGTGCCGAAGTGGCCCACCAGAGCGAAGACCTTGTCGGTCTCCACCAGGGTCTTGGTGTAGGTCAGACCGTTGGCGGCGTCGAAGTCATCGTTGTAGTTGATGAGGCGCACGGTACGACCCTCAAAGCCGCCGGCGTCGTTGTACTCCTTCAGAGCGGCATTGAGGCCGGCATTGAAGGGGATGCCCACGTCAGCATAGGCACCGGCGGTGGTGGCGGTGTTGCCGATGAGGATCTCGGTGTCGGTGACACCCTGGACGGTGCCAGTGGTCTCGCCGCCCTGCTCAGTCTCGCTGCCCTGGGTGGGAGTGGGGTTGGTGCTGCCCTCGTCGTTGTTGCAGGCGGCCAGGGCAAAGATCATGGCGCCGCAGGCCAGGAGCGCGAGGAGCTTCTTGGTCAGGTTCTTCATGTGTTTCTCTCCTTTTCATTGCAATTTGTGGGGCATATGTGAAGGGTATTTGCTGACTTGCTTGAAACGCCTCAGGCCTTCTTGCCGCCCAGATAGGCGTCGATGAGCCGCTCGTCGCGGATCAGCTCGGAGGCCTTGCCCTCCATGCTGATGAGACCCAGCTCCAGCACATAGGCGTAATCGGCGATCTTCAGGGTCTGCAGGGCGTTCTGCTCCACGATAAGCACCGTCATTCCCATGTCCCGCACCTCCCGGATAACCCGGAAGATGTCCTTGATCACCAGAGGCGCAAGGCCCAGGGAGGGCTCATCCAGCAGCAGAATCTTGGGGTCGGACATCAGGGCCCGGCCGATGGCCAGCATCTGCTGCTCGCCGCCGGAGAGCGTGGACGCCTGCTGACGACGCCGCTGCTCCAGCACCGGGAAGAGCTTGTAGACCCGCTGCATATTCTGCTGGGCCCGCTCTTTGCTCTTGAGAATGTAGGCACCCGCCTTCAGGTTCTCCTCCACGGTCAGCCCGTAGAAGATGAGCCGTCCCTCGGGGGACATGCTGATGCCCTGGCGGGTCACTTTGCAGGCCCGCTTGCTCAGCGGCTCACCGGCCTGGGTAATGGTGCCCGCGCTGGGACGGATCACGCCGCTGATGGCACGCAGCGTGGTAGTCTTGCCGGCGCCGTTGGCGCCCAGCAGAGCCACGATCTGGCCCTGCTCCACGTTCAGGTCGATGCCGCGCACCGCCTGGATAGGCCCGTAGTTCACCTTCAGGCCCCGCACTTCCAACAACGCCATGCTTACTCCTCCTCTCCGCTGTCGCCCAGGTAGGCCGCCTGGACGTCCTTGTTGGCCTGCACCTCATCCGGGGTACCCAGAGCCAGCAGTTTGCCGAAGGAGATGGCGCAGATGGTGTCGCAGATATCCATGACCAGGCCCATATCGTGCTCCACCAGCAGGATGGTACACTTGTACTCCTCCTGGATGCGCCGGATGAGCTTTGCAAGCTCCGCGGTCTCGGAATCATTGAGGCCGGCGGCCGGCTCGTCCAGAATGATGAGCTGGGGATCGCACATCAGGGTGCGGGCGATCTCGATCTTCTTGAGCACGCCGTAGGGCAGCCCCATGGCGTACCAGTCCTTGTAGGCCGTCAGGCCCATGAACTCCAGCACCTTCATGGCCCGGGCGCGGATCACCCGCTCCTCCTGGCGGAGGATGGGCAGGTGCAGGGTCTGCTCGGCCAGGTTGGCGGTGTACTGACGATGGCCGGCGATGAGCAGGTTATCCAGCACGCTCAGCTCCCGGATGACCTCCACGTTCTGGAAGGTACGCACGATGCCCTGGAGGATCACGTCGTGGACTTTCTCCTTGTTCAGGTCCACCGTCTGGCCCGACTTGTTCTCAAAGTGCAGCGTGCCAGCGGTGGGCTTGTAAAACTGGGTGATGCAGTTGAAGACAGTGGTCTTGCCGGCGCCGTTGGGGCCGATAAGGCCGAAGATCTCACCCTTCTTTACCTGGAAGCTCAGGCCGTCCACGGCCTTGACGCCGCCGAAGTACATGCACAGGTCCTTCACGTCCAGCACCACGCCCTCAGGCAGCTTCAGGCCGGTCTGGGGCAGGTCCTTCTCCGCCTGGGAGAGCTTCTCCCGGAAGGCCGCGGCCCGCTTTTCATGGGCGGCAGCCTTCTTGGGCTCCATCTGGGCCAGGCTCTCATAGAGCTGCACCTTCCGGCGCAGACGATCCACATGACTGTAGCTGACAGGCATTAGGCCGCCTCCTTTCCGCCCTGGGCCCGCTTGCTCTTAATCTTGGCAGTCACCTGACTGGCAATCTGAGCAAAGCCGCCGGGGAAGAACATAACCACCACGATGATGAGCACACCGGTCACCAGGATGATAAAGGCGGGATTCTCCACAAAGAAGGGGATCTTGCTCAGGAACATGGCCTGGAGGCCATAGATAATGAACACGCCGAAGGTAGTCCCCCACAGACTCTTTGCGCCGCCGATGATCACCGCGCCCAGAATATTCAGGGAGGTGGTCAGCGTGAGCAGCGTGGAGGTGGAGGTAGTGATGGTGCGGATGAACATCATGTACAGCACACCGCCGATGCCGGCGAAGATGATGGAGATGACGAAGGCCAGCAGACGGAACTTCATCAGGGAGATGCCCATGGCCTGAGCCGCCGAGGTGGAGTTCTTCATGGCCAGCATGGCCCGGCCCGTGGGGCTGTTAATGAGGTTGGAGAGCAGCCACATGAGCAGCGCGAAGGTGAACAGGATCAGGAAGTAGGCGCCCTGGTCCCCAATCTTCAGACCGAAGAGGCGGACATGGTCCACGTCGATCTTTACGGTGGACTTGATGACCATGAGCAGGTTGCGGATGATCTCCGACAGGCCCAGGGTCAGGATGGCCAGGTAGATGCCCTCGATGCGCAGAGAGATGAAGCCCACCACCACGCCGATGACGATGGAGGCCACAATGGCGGCCAGCAGAGCCACGATATAGGGCAGGTTAAACTCCTGGATCACATAGAAGGCCACATAGGCGCCGATGCCGATGAAGCCGCCGGTGCCCAGAGAGGCAAGGCCGGAATAACCCAGCAGCAGGCAGAAGCCGATGGCGATGATGGCATAGATCATGGTATTGCCCACCGCCTGCACGAAGGACGAGGAGATCAGGCCTGCCATGGACAAAAACTCGATGAGCGCCACGATCACCACAAAGATGATGATCTGGGAAAGGGGATTTCGCAGGAAATCCACCACAGGATTCTTTTTCTTCATATTCTCTCTGGCCCCCTTACACTTTCTTGACCACGGGCTTGCCGGTCAGGCCCTGGGGCCGGATAAGGATGACAATGAGCATCAGCACATAGACAATGACCATGTTCCACCGGGAGATGTTGGCAAGGCCGGGGAAGTTGGCCAAAAAGCCAATGCAGCTGGAGACTACAGGGATGCACACTGCGCCGATGACCGGGCCGTAGAAGGTGGAGAAGCCGCCCAGAATGCCGGCCAGGAAGGCGTTGACCTGCACAGTGGTCATGAAGCCGGAGGAGATCATGGTGCCGCCACCGGCATACATCACCGCGGCCAGCACGCCCAGGGCGCCCGCAATGGCCCAGGAAGCGGCGGTGATCACATGGCTGTTGATACCCATGAGCTCAGCGGTGAACTCGTTGGAAGCGGTGGCACGCACACCCAGGCCCCACTTGCTGTACTTGAGCAGCAGGAACAGGGCGCCCAGCACCACTACCGTGATGATGAGGCAAATGATGGAGTGCTTGGTGATGACGATCTCGCCGCCGAAGGCAGGGATGATGAAGTTGGGCGCCACGCCCGCCTTCTGGGTGTTATAGAAGGGCTCAAAGGGAATGGTCTCGGGGGTGCCGAAGATCAGCGGGATAGCGCCGAAGATCAGGGACACAAGACCCATGGTGATGATCTGCTTACCCAGGGCGTTGACGTTCTTGCCCTTGCGGAAGATCACGATGTCCACGAACAGACCCACCAGCACGCCCACCACCATACCGGGGAACAGACCCAGCCAGACCGGCAGGTCATACTTGCCGAACAGGTCGGCGGTGATGTAGCAGCCCAGCGCGGCGATAGAGCCCTGGGCAAAGTTTGTAGTGGTGGAGGTCTTGAAGATCAGCGTAACGGCAAACGCCGCGATGGCCGTGATGCACACGCTGAGGAGCGTACCGCACAGCGTGGAGAAAAAGGCGGCCAGCATCATTTCTCCTCACCTCCTGCTGTCAGCACAGCGGTGAGGCGCTTCCCTGTGCCTGGATTCAGTCTTTTCATTGGCATTTTACCTCCGTCCTCGAATATCGTGTTCCGCTGCCGCGGGACACATCCCCGTGCCCCCGGACGCCCCGGGGCCCATGGATCCGTCCTGCCGCATACGCCCCCGGGGGACGAGAGCTCCCCCGGGGGTGTCGTACACAGTCTTTTTGAGCTTACAGTGCCAGTAGTCTTACTGAGCGTTAGCCACGATAGTAGCCATATCCTCCATGGGATAGACGACCTCCCAGCCGCCCTCCACGTCGGGGTTGCACTTGGACAGCAGCATGGACTGCACGCCCATACGCTGGCCGTTGGAGAAGTCGATGCTGCCGCCGAAGGGGATCTCGATGGGGGCCTCTTCCAGGGCCGCCATGTAGGACTCCCAGGTCACAGCCTCGCCCTCCAGGCGGCGCAGGCCTTCGCAGAACACGTGGGCGGCCACCCAGCCGGACTCGGCGTCGGTGTTCTCCACGTACTCCTCGGGCATCCACTCGGTGAAGGCAGCCACGTCGTCGGCGTGGTCCTCATCGCGGATCTTCCAGCTGCTGGCGTACACGTCGAACTTGCCGGCGATGTCGGCAGCGATCTGCTCGGTGATGCTGACGGCGGCGCAGACGTAGGTGGTGATGGCGGGCACGGTCATGTTCTGGTTGGCCATCTCCTTGACGATGGTGGGCATGGTGGCCTGGATGGCGGCCACGATGACAAAGTCAACGCCCTCGCCCTTGATGGAGGTGACAGCGGCGGACACGTCGGTGGCACCGGGGGTGACCTGAGCGGAGACCAGCTCCACGCCCAGCTCAGCGGCCTTGGCCTCGGCGCCCTCCAGCATGTTCATGCCGGCGTCGTCGTTGGTGTAGATCACGCCGATCTTCTTGGCGTCGAAGTTACCGACGCCGCGGGCCACCATGACCTGGCCCTCGGTGATGTACAGGGGCTGGATGGGGAAGATGTTGTAGCCTTCCTCATTGGTGGTGGCGTTCTCGGCGAAGAGCTGGCCGATACCGGTGGCGAAGTACACGGAGGGGATGCCGTAGCTCTTCAGGTCGTCCAGAGTGGCAGACACCACGGGGGTGCCGAAGTGGCCCACGATGGCGAAGACCTTCTCGTCCTCCACCATCTGCTGCAGGTAGGCGCGGCCCTTCTGGGGATCGAACTCGTCGTCCTCATGCAGGAAGGTGATCTTGCGGCCGTCGATGCCGCCCTCGGAGTTGACCATCTCGAAGTAAGCCTCGATAGCGGCCAGGAAGGGCAGGCCCACGCTGGCGTAGGCGCCGGACACAGCGGCGGTGTTGGCCACCAGAACCTCGGTGTCGGTCACGCCCTGAGCATTCTCGACGGTGGTGCCGGGATTGTCAGTGGGATCGGTGTTTCCGCCAGAAGGGTTGTCGTTGTTGTTGCAGGCGGCCAGAGCAAACACCATGGCGCCGGCAAGGAGCAGGGAAAGCAGTCGCTTTTTCATTGGTTTACCTCCTAATTTTGATTTCGTATTGCGCGCACAGAGCGCGGAAATACCATATCAGACCTTACTGGGTGCCCAGGTAGGCCTCCACCAGGCGCTGGTCCTTGATGAGGACACTGGCCTCACCGGAGATATTGATCTCGCCGATCTCCAGGACATAGCCGTAGTCGGCGATCTTCAGGGTCTGGAGGGCGTTTTGCTCCACGATGACCACCGTGGTGCCCTCCTTCTTGATCTCGTTGATGATGGAGAAGATGTTCTGCACGATGAGGGGGGCCAGGCCCAGGGAGGGCTCATCCAGCAGCAGCACCTTGGGGTTGGACATGAGGGCCCGGGCAATGGCCAGCATCTGCAGCTCGCCGCCCGACAGGGTACCCGCCAGCTGCTTGGCGCGCTCTTTGAGCAGCGGGAAGTGCCGGTAGACACGCTCGAAGCACTGCTGGATGACCTTGCGTTCCTTCACCGTGAAGGCACCCACCCGCAGGTTCTCCAGCACCGTCAGATCCGGGAAGATCTGACGGCCCTCGGGAGACTGAGCAATACCCATGCCGGCAATCTTCTCCGGCTCCATGCGGGTAATGTCCTTGCCTTCATAGATGATCTTGCCCTCAGAGGCCTCCACCAGACCGGAGATGGTCTGGAGGGTCGTGGTCTTGCCGGCGCCGTTGGCGCCCAGCAGAGCCACCACGGAGCCCTCGGGCACGTCGATGTTGATGCCCTTGAGAGCCTCAATGGGACCGTAGCGCACCTTGAGGCCCTGGAGGGAAAGGATCGTTTTTCCGCTCATACCTTCTCCTCCTTCTCATAGGCTTCCTCGCTCACGCCCAGGTAGGCCTCCTGGACCTGCTTGTTCTGCTGGATCTCAGCAGGGGTACCGCAGGCCAGGAACTTACCGAAGGAGATGGCGCAGATCCGGTCACAGATGCTCATGACCAGACGCATGTCATGCTCCACCAGCAGCACGGTGCAGTGATACTTGTCGCGCACCTGGTAGATGGTCTCTGCCAGCTGCTGGGTCTCCACGTCGTTGAGGCCGGCGGCCGGCTCATCCAGGATGATGAGCTTGGGGTTGCACATGAGGGTGCGGGCCATCTCCACCTTCTTGCGGATGCCGTAAGGCAGGCCGCCGCACGGAGTCTCGCTCAGATCAGCGATGCCCATGAACTCCAGTACATCCATGGCCTTCTGCCGCATCTTACGCTCCTCTTTCCGGGCGCCGGGCAGCTTGAGAGCCTGAGAGAACATGCCGCACTTGAAGTCGGAGTGGGCGCCGATGAGCACGTTGTCAATGATGGACAGCTCGGGAATGAGCTCCACGTTTTGGAAGGTACGCACCAGGCCCTTGCGGATGATGGTGTGGACCGGCTTGCCCACCAGGTTCTCCACTGCGCCGCTGTTGGTGCGGAACAGCACGCTGCCGGCGTTGGGGGTGTAGAACTGGGTGATGCAGTTAAAGACAGTGGTCTTGCCTGCGCCGTTGGGGCCGATGAGACCGAAGATTTCCTTCTCCTTGATGGCAAAGGACAGATTGTCCACCGCCTTCAGGCCGCCGAAGTGGATGGACAGCCCGTCAATGCGCAGCACCTCGTCGGGGGCCAGCGTGGGCTCCTTGGCGGCGGGAGCAGCACTGGTCTTCACGTTGGTATTAGCCATTCCCGCTCACCTCCTTCTTCCCTTTCCCGGTGATCTTTCGCAGCAGCTTCTTGACGTCCTGGGCGATATTGACCACGCCGCCGGGGTAGAAGAGTACCACCAGGATGATCAGCACGCCGGAGAACACATAGGCAAGACCGCCGATGTCACCGATGACCGGGATCTGCTTGAGGAACAAATCGGGCACCGCATAGACCACCAGCGCGCCCCAGAACATACCGTAGATGCTGCGGGGACCGCCGATGATGACCATGGCCAGAATGTTCAGGGACAGGGTCAGGGCCCAGGTGCTGGGGTAGACGAAGCGGGTGAAGTGGGCGTAGAGCGCGCCGGCCAGGGCCGCGAAGGCAGTGGCCAGGGCAAAGGACACCAGGCGGTACTTCATCAGGGACACGCCCATGGCCTGGGCGGCCACCTGGCTGCCCCGCATGGCGTGGAAGGCACGGCCCAGCTGGCCGTGGACCAGGTTCCAGGTGAGCATCATGATGAGCACCATGACCACCACCAGCAGAACGAAGGTCTGGCCCTGGTTGAGCTTGAACAAGCCCAGCAGAGTGGGGAAGTTGGCGGACTTGCCGGAGAAGCCGCCGGTGATCGCGGTGAACTCATCGAAGGTCTTGCGCAGCACCTCGGCCACGCACAGCGTCACGATGCCCAGATACAGGCCCTCGATGCGCAGGGACGCAAGACCCACCAGCAGGCCCAGGATCAGGCAGATAACCACAGCGGCGATGATGCCCACCTCCCAGGGCAGGCCCATATCGCCGGTGACGTACGCGCTTATGTAGGCGCCCAGGCCCATGAAGCCGGCGGTGCCCAGAGAGATAAGGCCGGAGTAACCCAGCAGCAGGTTCATGCCCTGGGCCGCGATGGCGTAGATCACGGTGCCGCCCAGGATGCCCAGCCAAGAGGTCTTGAACACACCCATGCTCACCCACAGGGGAACGGTAGCGATCACCAGTCCGAAGAGGACGAAACGCAGGTTATGATTGTGCCACAGGCGCCAGGCAAGAGACCGGTTGGCCGTGGCCAGCGGAGTGTTTCCCATCTTTCGTCCCCCCCTTTACACTTTCTTGATGGTCTTCTTGCCCACCAGGCCCACGGGCTTGAAGATAATGAAGATGATGATGGCGATGTAGAGGATCTGCTGGCCCCAGACGTCGCTCCAATAGTAGGAGAGCATATTGCCCAGGATGGCAATGATGTACGCGCCGATCACAGGCCCGTAGAAGGTCTGGAAGCCACCCAGCACGCAGGCGATGAAGGCGCTAACCTGCACGGTGTCCATCAGGGCGGTGGTCACCGAAGTCATGGGGGCCACCATGACACCGGCCAGAGTGCCCAGCACCATGGCCAGAGCCCAGGCGAACAGGGTCACCAGCTTGGTGGGCACACCCATGAGGCGGGCGGTGCGCTCGCTGGAGGCGGTGGTCCGGATGGCCAGGCCCAGCTTGGTCTTCTGGAGGATCAGGAACAGCGCCACGGTGACGCCCAGGCCGAAGATGATGTTGAACAGGCCGTTGAGCGTGATGCTGGCGCCCAGGATGGACACGTTGCCGCTCTCAATAAGCTTGGGCAGGCGCATGGGCTCCACGCCGAAGATCAGCGGGGCAATACCCAGGAAGATCATCATCATGCCCAGGGTGATGATCTCCTTGCCACTGCCGCTGACCCGTTTGGTCCGGCGGATGATGACAAAGTCCACCACAAAGCCGATGAGGATGCCTGCGATGATGCCCAGCAGGATGCACAAAACCAGAGGCAGGTTCATCTTGGCAAAGATGACGGTGACGATGTACGCCCCGAACATGCCCATGGTGCCCTGGGCGAAGTTGATCATGAAGTTGGTTCGATACACGATGATAATGCCCAGAGAGGCCAGGGCGTAGATGGCGCCCGTTTCAAGGCCTTTGAGCAGCAGTTGGAGAAAAGTACTCACTCAGCGTCCCCCCACTTGATCACGTTGGCCGCCCAGGTGTAGCCGATGCCTGCGGCAATCATGGTCAGCACGGTGCCGTCCTTCACCTTGCCCTGCTCCAGCGCCAGCTTCAGAGAGAGGATCTGGTCGATCTGGCCCACATGGCCGTAGTTCTCCAGGTAGATGGTCTTATCCTCGCTCAGGCCCAGGTCGGCGAGCATGCCCTTGTGGCCGGAACGCTTGATGTGCAGGATGTCCAGATAGCCGATGTCGGCGCGGGTCATACCGGACTTGCGCAGCGCCTCGTCGATGCAGTGATACCAGTTGGGCATAGAAACGCTGTTGAGCAGGCCCTTCATCTTGGGGGAGTCCATCAGACGCAGCTTATAGAGCTCCTGGATGTTCTCCGCAGTGGCGGGCTCGGCGATGCCGCCCACCTTCGCGCCGCAGGTATGGACCACGGAGCCGTCGCTCATCAGGTGGGTACCCAGCAGCAGGTTCTTATTATAATTCTTCTTCATCAGAATGGCGCCGCCGCCGGCAGCCAGGTTATACATGAAGGAGACGTTGTTGTCGGTGTAATCGATGAGATCGCAGTTGCGGTAGCCGCCGCAGATGAGGACGGTGTTGATCTCGTCGTCGGCGATGAGCATGTCCTTGGCCATCTTCATGGCGGACACGCAGGTGCAGCAGCGATTCTGCACGTCGATGCCCCAGGCGTTCTTGGCCCCGATCCGGTCCTGAACATAGCAGGCGGAGGTGGTCAGGGGATACTCCTTCCACTCCTCAGTAATGCAGAGGATGGCGTCGATCTCCAGAGGGTCCACTCCGGTGTTCTTCAGGCAGTCCAGCGCGGCCAGAGCGCCCATCTCCTGGGTCCCGTCACAGGGATCGGCGGAGGGAACGCACTTCTCCACGATACCCAGCTTGTTGATGACGGCGTCCTCGCTCCAGTTGCCGCCGGTAGCCTCGGAGATCTCCTTGGCGGTCATCCGCTTGCTGGGGAGATAGATGCCCAGACCCACGATACCCACGTTTACATTCTGCTTGCTCATTGGAATGCTCCTCCTATTCCTTTTTTCTGTTTTCTTTGAAATATTTTCCCTTTGCCGTGCAGCGAGATCTCTCAGGAAGGCGCTTGGGCTGCTCCCCTTCTCGGTCCGTCTGCACAGAGTTGGGCGGCAGCCCAGGCGCACCCCCCAGTAAGTGGGGGAGGGGATGCGCCCGTGCCGCCCTGCGGGAGCATTTGCCGGAACGCAGCCGTCGGGCATCAATACATCATATCCAGTGCCCTCTGGCCCTTTTGGAAAACATGAAAGATGATTCGCTTTCCGACTTTTAGAATAGCTGCCACCGCTCCCCTTTGTCAAGTCTTATTTTTACTTTCAGGTGTAGAATTTTTGTGCGATTCTACACAAAAACAGGGTTGACAAACTGCCGCGTTCCGTCTATGATGTGACATGAAAGATGATTCGTATATCACCTCAAAATCTACTTATTTAAGAAGGAGAATGCAACGATGAAAGGCCTTACCATGCAAGAGATCAAGCTCGGCGACTCCGCCTCCTTCAGCAAGACCATTACCGAAGCGGACATCACCCTCTTCGCCGGCATCAGCGGCGACTTCAATCCCGCTCACATGAACGCCGTGGAGGCCGGCAAGAGCATGTTCGGCCAGCGCATTGCCCACGGCATGCTTTCCGCCGGCTTCATCTCCAACGTCCTGGGCAACTACCTGCCCGGCCCCGGCACCATCTACATGGGCCAGGAGCTCAAGTTCCTCAAGCCCGTCTTCATCGGTGACACCGTCACCGCTACCGCCACCGTGGTGGAGCGCATCGAGGAGAAGAACCGCCTGAAGCTGGAGACCGTGGTCACCAACCAGAAGGGCGAGACCGTCATTACCGGTATGGCCACCGTCATGCCTCCCAAGGCCTGATCATCGTTTCCCTCCGGCCCGGCGGGAAACCGCCGGGCCTCCCCGACACACACAATCGTAATACTGTGTAAATCCCTTGGCTGTGCGGGGAACGGAGTCTTTTGACCCCGCTCCCCGCACGCTTTTTATTTTTTATAAGGAGGATCATAGCTATGGCTTACTTTACCACCAGCAGCGGCGTCCGCCTGTTTTATGAGGTGAAGGGCGACCCCAACGGCAAGGAGACTGTCGCCTTTCTCAACGGCGTCATGGCCTCCACCAACTCCTGGTCCCTGCTTACCCCCGTTTTCGAAAAACTGGGCTGGCGCATCATCCTCCACGACTTCAAGGGACAGATGAAGTCAGACAAGCCTGCCGGCCCCTACTCCTTCGCCCAGCATTGCGCCGAGGCCAGAGAGCTCTTCCTCTCCCTGGGCGCGGAGCAGCTCCACCTCATCGGCACCTCCTATGGCGGCGAGACCGCCATGAAGTTCGCCATCCTCTACCCCGAAATGGTCAAGACCATCTCGGTCATCGACTCGGTCAGTGAGCTGGACGATGTGCTCAGCGGATTTGTCCTGGGCTGGAAGATACTATGCGACACCAAGGACGGAGAGACCTTCTTCTGGGGCATGGCGCCCAGTATTTACGGTCCTGACTTCATCCGGGACAACAAGGCCATGCTCACCGAGCGAGCCAAGGCCACCAAGGCCGCCAACGCCGACTACCTGGAGGGGCAGAAGATCCTCTACGACACCTTTGCCCAGGATGTGACCATGACCGATAAGCTGGGAAGCATCCGCTGCCCCGCCCTTATCCTCTGCGGCGAACAGGATATTCTCAAGCCCCCCCGCTTCTCCAAAATCATGGCCGACGCTATCCCCGGCGCCGAGTACCTCACCATCCCCGGCTGCGGACATGTGGCCATCTTCGAAAGGCCCAGGGAGCTGGAGAGCGCCATCCTCGGCTTTATCCTCAAGCACACGATTTGAAGTCCATAGCACAAAAAATTGCAAAAAGCCGTCGGTCCGCTTCCACAGGCGGACCGACGGCTTTTCCCTGTTTTATGTACTTTTTTCGCCTATGACGTTTTGACCAAAGCCCGCTTCAGCGGAACAGAGGCAGCAGGGCCGCGCCGATGATGCCCGCATCGTTACCCAGGGAGGCAGCCACCAGCCGGGTACGCCGGGCGTTATGGCGGGCGTAATCCTCCCGGTCCACCATCTCCCGCACTCTGCCCAGCAGCGTCTCCCCCGCGCCGGCCACGCCCCCGCCCACGCAGAAGACCTCCGGCTGGAAGATGTTAATGAGGCTGGCAATACCGCAGGCCAAATAGCTCTGGTACTCCTCCACCAGGGCTTTGGCTGTAGCGTCACCTAGAGCAGCGGCCTCAAAGGCCGTCCGGCCCTCCACCTTCTCCAGGCTACCGGCCACACGCCACAGCGCCGACTCAGGATGGCGCTCCATCTCCTCCCGGGTGCGCTTGATGAGGGCGGTAGCGGAGGCGTAGGCTTCAAAGCAGCCCTTGCGGCCGCAGGTACAGCTGCGGCCGCCGTATTCGATGACGAAGTGGCCCACCTCCAGCCCCGCGTAGTTGTAGCCGGTATAGAGCTTGCCCCCCAGCACAGCGCCGCCGCCCACGCCGGTGCCCAAGGTGATGGCTACCATGGACTCGCTCCCCCGGCCTGCCCCGGCGGCATACTCCCCCAGGGCCGCGGCATTGGCATCGTTCTCCAGGTAAACCGGCCGGCCCAGGCGCTGCTCCACCATGCCCGACAGGGGAACATGGTGAAAGTCCAGGTTGGACCAGTACTCCACGATCCCCGCACCGGGGTCGATGGTACCGGGAGAACCCACACCCACGGAGGCAATCTCCTCCATGGCAAGGCCGGCTCCCTCCACCGCCGCCCGGGCAGCGGCAGCCATAGCATCGGCTACTGCCTCTGCCCCGGTGCGGGGCGTGGACACCCGACCCCGGGAGAGGATAGTTCCTCCTTCGTCCACCACCGCGGCGGCCACGTTGATCCCGCCCAGATCGATCCCCAGATACTTCATATAAAAGGTCTCCTTCCCCTCTGTGATCTTCTGGGAAATCATAGCACAAAAAAGACCGTGCCTCAAGAGGCACGGTCCTCTTTATCTATTTTTTGCTTCCCGCTATGCCGCGGTGGTATCGGTCTGTTTTTCCGGCTCCCGATCAGGCTTCCCGGTCCGTTTTTTTCGTCCCCGCATGTGGACAGCCAGGGTGATGATACCGCTGAGAACCAGGAAGGAGTAAAAGCTGATTCCCCGGCTCACCAGCACCGCCGGTGTCACCAGGTCGGAGCCAAAGAACAAGGCGAAGGCGGCCACAAATCCTCCCTCGCTGGCACCCACCGCTCCGGGCAGCGGGAGAGCGGACGTGGCCACGGTGAGCAGCACCTGGGTGCCGATGAGATCCATGGGGCCATACTCACTCAGTCCAAAGGCCCGGTAGACCACAAAGGGCACGGAGAACAGCGCGGTGAGCTGCACGGTGGTGAGTCCCAGCAGCACCGGGATCAGGCCGGGATTCTTCCGGAGGCATGCCGCGCCCTCCCGGTATTCCTCCAACTGCCGGTCCAGCCGTTCCCGAGCCGTCTTTGCCTCCCGGATCAGGCGCAGGCGCACCAGAATGCCCAGCACGCCGCCCGTCAGACGGCGGGCCGCCCGGGGCAGGAACATGACGCACAGCATCCCTGCGGTGAGGACCACCATGACGGCACCGCCGTAGAGCAGCAGCAGCCCCAGGCCGCCCCCCATCAGGGAGAGTAGGCCGGGCCGCAGCAGCAGCATCACGGCGGCGTAGAGGAGGATGGTCACCTGGTAGCACACGGCCAGCAGCATCATGTCCAAAGCCCCATGGGCCGCCGGGACCCCGTCCCGGCTCATGTAGTAGATCTGGGCGGGCTGCCCACCGGTGGAGGAGGGCGTGATGGAGCTGACGTAAAAGCCCACGAAGGAATACCCCAGGCACCTGCGGTAGGGCACGCTGTGGCCCAGACGCCCCAGGATTACCCGGGTCCCCATGGCTTCACTGCCCACAAACACAAACATCAGCCCCAGGCCCAGCAGCACATAGCCCGGCTGCACCCGCTTCAGGGCTCCCGTCAGCTCTCCCAGCGGCTGGTCCCGCAGCAGCAGGAAACCGGTCAGCACGATCAGCGCGATCAGGATGACCGCGCCCAGGCGGCCGCGTTTAAGCCCCATGGGAGCGTTTTCTCCTCCTCAGCAGGAAATAACTCACCACGCCGGCTGCCGCCGCCAGGGCGGCAACTGCGGACAGGATGGACACCAGGGCGATCTTGTTCTCTTTTTTCATCAGGCGCACGCTCCTTTTTTCATCAGGCCGGAGAGCAGCCGGTTCAGGCTCTCTTCTTCCAGTTGGCTCTTAAGCCGGCGCATGTTCTCCCGCATCCGCTCCAGGGCCGCCGTATCGTAAATGAGCCCCGAGATGGCCGAGAGGCACTCCTCGCTCCCCTTCCGCGCAATGCGACCGATGCCGCTGCGCAGCAGGAAGCGGGCATTGTTGATCTCTTGCTGAAGGAAAGGCTCCCAGGCCAGGATGGGCAGTTCGGAGAAGATGGTTTCAAACAGGGTGATGCCGCCCGGCTTGGTGAGGACCAGGTCCGCCCAGGCCATGTACTCATAGACCCGGTCGGTAAAGCCCAAGACCTCGATGTTCTCATACCGGCCCTCCAGCCGCTCCCGCAGCTTCTCATTTCCCCCGGCGATGAGTACTGTCTTCACTCCAGGCATGGCGTTGAGTTCCTCATAAAACCGCTCCCGCTTAGGCATGAGCCCCAGGCCCCCGCCCATGATGAGCAGATGGCGCTCCCCATCACCGCTGCGGCGGCCGGGGTGCTTGAACTCAGAGCGCACCGGAATGCCGGTAACCAGCACGCGGCCGCGCTCCACGCCCTTCTTCGCCAGGCGCTCACGGATCTCGTCGCTGCCCACCAGGTAGCAGTCAGTACCGGTGTTGATCCACTCGGAGTGGGACGAGAGATCGGTGATGCAGGTCACCAGAGGCAGCCTAGAGCGGGTCTCCCTCTTGTACCGGGAGACCGTCTTGGCGCAGAAGGGATGGGTGGCGATAACGGCGTCAGGCCGCCGCAGCTCCAGCAGCTGCTGGAGCTTATCCAGGAAAAAGGACTCCAACAGCTGGGGCGTTTCCGTGGCGACGTTCTCGGTCATGCGGTAATAAGTATTGAAGATCCCGCTGCCGTGGGTCACCAGAAGATCAAATCCTTTATAGATGGTCTCGGAGGCATCGGGCATGGACCAGGCCAGAAAGTCCTCCACTGTAACGCAGGCCTCCGGAAAGCTTGCCTGGAGCTGCTGACGCAGCGACTGGGATGCCGACCAATGACCCATACCGAACTTGCCGGTCAGGATGAGAATGTTCACGTCCGCTCCCTCCTTTCCGCACCGCGGCGGATGTTCCCTTTCCGATCATTTGGTGACTTTAGTATAGCAAAGGCTCCTTGAAAAGTCTTTAAGTTTCTCTTAAATTTCCCTCAAGGCCTCCTGCTCTCGGCGGGCAACGGCAATACAGGCCGGCAGCACACGTTCAGAGCGTCTCCCTGGCGTGCTGTCCCTCGTCTGCTGAGGGTACCCAGCGTATAGACGCAGGCAGAGGTCCGCGACCACACAGTGCCGCCCGCCAGTCCTCTCCCGCCCAACTGCGCACCAGAGGTTCACCGCCCTCCTCCTCTGGAAGCGGCGGCTGGACCTGCCGGGGGTCGTAAAGTCCTGCGCCAGTGTATTTCACTAGGCTCTCCTTCCGGGTCCAGAGGGTGTAGAAATCCTCCCACCGCCTGCCCCGGGCGTCATACCACACCAATTCCTCCGGCGTGAGGGCCCGCTGGGGCAGTCTGGGAGAGCGAGGGCGCAGGACCTCGATATCCACCCCCACCGGCTCCTCCCCCACGGCGCACAGGGCTAAAGGCCCGCTGTGGCTGAGGTTGAAGTGGATCTGAGGATGGCTGGGGAAATAGGGTTTGCCTCTCTCACCCCGGGCGATCTCCGGCATCTGCCGGAGGCCAAAGCTCTCCTCCAGCGCCAGAGCCAGCAGGGCCCGGGCCTCCGCCCGGCCGTCTCCGCCCCGGCTGCCCAGCAGCAGATACACGCCCTTTCCCCCCTTTCGCGCCCTATTGTACTCGGGCCGTTCCCTGATTTCAATGGGCGTTTTCCACAATCCCGCCCCGGTCTCCACAGAAAACCGCCCGCCGGAATTTCCGGCGGGCGGCCGCTTCATTTCAGAGGACGAAATCTTCCTCTTTCAAATGGCTGAAATCAGGGGCGGCGGGCTTGGGCGGCACCCGCTTGAGAGGGTCGTACCGAAACCACCGGCAGGACTGCCCAGCGGACATGACACCCTTTTTTGCGCACAGCACATGCTCCTCATCCAGCATGGCGCTCCTGGCGCAGTAAGTGCACCGGGGCTCCATCTTCTTTTCAAACAGCACCGTGCCATCCCCCATTTCTCTCGCGGTATTATGCCACTAAGGCTGCGGCCTTGTGGTATAAATGGCATCATTCGCGGCCGCGCCATCAGGCGGGAGCGAATTGTGCCGAAATAGTTGGTACAATAGCTGCTGCGCAGCTATTGTACCACACCCCGTCGACCTTTTCCACTCTTTTTTCTCACCGCCAGAGCTGCGGTCAGAAAGAAAAGCAGAAACATCACCCAGGCTGCCACTACCGATACGGTGACCGCGCTCTGAAAGTCCATGCCGGCAATGCCCTCCACCTGCTGCGCCAGGTAGGCGGACACCGGCAGACGGAAGGGAAGCAGCCGAAACAGCGCCGTCACCAGCAGCGCCGACAATCCTCCGTGGAGCAGCTTTCCCAGCAGGTAGGTGCGCACCGACAGCCCGCTACCGCTGATAAATGAGAGAACCTGGCAGTGGACCGACACCCCGGCCCACCCCAGCATGAAGGCCGCCATGGACACCCGGCCCGCCAAAGCTCCCTCCCCCTTGAGGCTCCACACCCCGGAGGAGACTTCCAAAAAGCCCGTGAGCAGCTGCTCACCCTGGGCAGAGGAGAAACCCAGAGGCGCAAAGACCGCTCCCAGGGCCTGTGCCAGGGCGGGCAGGAACCCGGTGAGGAAGAGCAGCCGGATCACCACGGTGAAAAAGACCACGAAGGCACATATATTAAGGGTAGAGAGGGCCGAACTTTTGATGCTGTTTGTAAAGGCGGCAGAGAAACGCCGGGCTTCGAAGCTAGGCCCCCTTCTCCGCTCCCGCTTTTCCGAGCTCCTCCCGTAGAAGCGGAAAAGCACTCCCACGCACACCGAGGCCGCCGCGTGGGCCAGGCATAGCAGCACTCCCACCCGGCTGCTGGAGAACACTCCCGCGCCCACCACGCCCAGGATAAAAGCCGGTCCGGAGTTGTTACAGAACGAGAGCAGCCGTTCAGCCTCGGTCTTGGTACACATGCCCTTCTCATAGAGCTCGATAGCTGTCTTGGCGCCTACCGGATACCCCCCCACGAAGCCCAGAGCAAAGGCACTGGCGCAGGCTCCGCTCACCGCGAACAGGGGGCGCATGATCCCCTCCAGCGCCCGGCCCAAATAGCCCGAGAGCCCCAGCTCCACCACCAGGGAGGACAAGACAAAAAATGGGAAAAGGGAGGGGACGATCACATTGCCGCACAGCTCCAGCCCCTCCCGAGCTGAGGCCACCGCCTCCTTTGGATAGAGCACCAGCGCGACCGTCATGGCCAGCAGCCCCGCCCCCAGGGCCAAGTCCCTCATCCACTTCTTGCCCAATAGCCGCCACATGGCGCTCACCTCCGCCTTTCGAGGATATGCCGGTGGTGATTGTCCCTATTCCGCTCTTGCGCTTTCCGTGCCGCCAGAGGTATACTGGTCTCATCAAGATCAAGGAGGGATCGCCATGCAGCACGAGATTGTATCTCCCATTCCCCTGCTGGACGAGGCGGGCAACCTCACCGAGCCGGGCTACGCCAAACGGCTTCTGCCCGTCTACGACCGCTCCAAAATTCGCGGCGGCGCCACCCGGCTCAAGGAGTGGGACTACTATCTGGTGATGAACGACCATTTTGCCCTGGCCCTCACCATCGCCGACAACTCCTACATGGGCCTCTGCTCTATTTCCCTACTGGACTTTGACACGCAGTTCCAGGTCACCCGAAGCCCCATGTACCTGTTCCCCATGGGCTCCACCGGCCTGCCGGTGACCTCCAAGGTGGGGGACACGGCTGCCTCCGGCAAAGGCTACGGTATCTTCTTCCGCAACGACGGCCACCGCCGGCAGCTCATCGCCCACATGGACAAGTTCCACGACGGCAAAGATCTGGACGCCGAGATCATTCTCTCCGCCGAGCCGGAGGAGTCCATGGTCATCTGCACCCCCTTTGATAAGCCCGGCCACTTCTATTTCAATCAGAAGATCAACTGCCTGCGCGCCGACGGCACGGTGGCCCTGGGCGACAAGGCCTACACCTTCGATCCCTCCGACTCCTTCGCCGTGCTGGACTGGGGCCGAGGGGTATGGCCCTATCACAACACCTGGTACTGGGGCAGCGCCTCGGGTCTCCTCTGCGGTGTCCCCTTCGGCTTCAATATCGGTTACGGCTTTGGGAACACCTCTGCCGCCACAGAGAACATGCTCTTTTACGCTGGCAAAGCACACAAGCTCTCTGAGGTCACCTTCCATATCCCCCGCAGGGACGGCCGGGAGGATTTCCTCGCCCCCTGGACCTTCGAAAGCGACGATAAGCGCTTTGAAATGAGCTTCTCCCCCGTGATGGACCGCGCCAGCCTCACCAGCGCGGCCTTTCTCAAGTCCGACCAGCACCAGGTCTTCGGCAGATTCTCCGGAACGGCGGTTCTGGATGACGGCACCGTCCTGGAGGTTAAGGACCTCATGGGCTTTGCCGAGAAGGTGGAAAACAAGTGGTAAGCATAAAAAAAGGAGGCGCCTCTCAGGGCGCCTCCTTTTTTTCCTCCTTCGCGGCCGTCTCGGGGTTCCCCCCGTCTCCGTCCTTTCGGGGCCTGGAAAAAATTCGGGCAAACAGGGCGTAGTCCTCCTCCAGGATCGGCAGCAGCGGATACTCTCCCCCATGGATGATCCAGTCGATGACAATGCCCCGGAAATGCCGGAAGAGAAAATCCGCCGTCCACTCCGCGCCCTGACCTCCCGCCAAGCTCCCCTGCGCCTGCGCCTCCTGCAGGCACGCCAGGGTGGCGCGCAGGGTATACCGGGTAGGGTCCATGCTGCCCGCCGAGCGATCCGTGAGGCGGCGCTCATAATACCGGGCCACCAGCTCCACCCCCTGCTCCTGGATGAACAGCGCGTAAGTGGACAGAATCCGCCACAGGCGCTCCAGCGGCTCCTCTCCCTCGTGCCCCGAGAGAGCCCGCTCCATATAGGTGTCCAGCGGCGCGAAGCCCCGGCTAAGCAGATCCTCCTTGGAGGGGAAATGGTGGTAAAAGGCCCCCGTAGTGATCCCCGCCCGGGCACAGATGTCCCGCACGGTGACCCTGTCAAAGCTCTTGTCCCGGGCCAGCTCCAGCGCAGCCTGCAGGATGGCCTGCTCGGTCTGTCTCCCCTGCTGCTGCCGCTGAAGTCGGTAGTCTTCCGCCGTCTCTCTTTTACTCATTGACATCAGACGCCTTCCCGCTTATAATAATCACATAACATCGTTATGTGATTATTATAGATTAGGGTGAGGAATTTGTCAAACCCCCATAAGATCGCTCTGCTCACCGACTCCACCGCCGATTTGACGGCGCAGCTGCGCCAGGGCAAGCCCATCTATACCGTCCCGCTGCGCATCCTCTGCGCCGACGGAGAGTACCACGACGGGGTGGATATTTTCTCTGAGGATATTTACCGCCGCCTGGACGCCGGCGAGATCCCCAAGACCTCCCTGCCCGACTTGCCTTTCCTGGCCCGTACCCTGGACCAGATCGCCGCCGACGGCTATGAAAAGGTCATCGCCGTGATGCTCTCCTCCGGTCTCTCCGGCACCTTCAACATGGTCCGGCTCTACGCCGCCGAGCGCAGCGACCTGGAAATAAAGGTCTTCGACTCGCTCAGCGGCGCGCTGGGCAGCGGCATCACTGTGCTGCAGCTCTGGGAAGAGATCTGTGCCGGAGCTGACTGGGAATACCTTGTGGAGCATCGGGTGCCGGAACTTATCGGCAACACCTTCCCCTTCTTCACCGTGGACACCCTGGAGTATCTGGCCAAGGGTGGGCGTATCGGGAAGGTCACCGCCATGGCGGGCACCATGCTGAGCATCAAGCCAGTAATCCATTTTTCCGAGGATGGGCAGCTTCAGTCCATCGCCAAGGTCCGGGGCTTCCGGCAGGCCCAGGACAAGCTCGTGGAGCTGTGCAGGGAGAGGCTGGGCTCTCACCGGCGCTACAACCTGGCTATCGAGCACGGCGGCGCCAGCGAGGCCATGGAGCAGCTCCGTGAAAAGCTGCTCTCCGCCTTCCCGGACTGTGAGCACTGCTGGGAAAGCACCATCGACGCCACCCTGAGCGTCTATATCGGCAAGGGCGTCATCGGCGCCGGCATCCAGGTCCTGGACTGACCTTCCTCCCCCTCCCGCTTTGCGGGAGGGGGTCTTCTTTTGTCCGGCCGCGTCCTCGCAGAAGCGCACAGAGCAGCAGCGAGGGCCCGTCTCGAAATGAGGCGGGCCCTCGCTGCTGTGAGAGGGAAGGAAAAAGAATCATCTTATATAAAAACACGCCTAGCGTGTTATTTTTTGTCTGCCCTTTTTGGCCGTCCTCTCCGGCGGGCAGTAGCCGGAGTTGTGATTTGTTCTGTCTGGATAAAGCATAGCACTCCCCCGGAGGAAATGGTTGGACGCTTTTTGAATTTCCCATGAACATTATGTAAAGCCTTCCTCTGCCACCCCATCCAGAAATCCACCAAATTTTCCGGTGGGTTTTCGTCGAAATGTAAAATTTCAGAAAAGTACTTTACTCGTTGTTTACGAACAGTGTCCGACCGACTATAATTGAAACGGCAGTCATTCGACACTGTATGCTGTGTGTGCAGGAGGAAAAAAGGTGGATATTCAAGATGTAATTTCCCTCTTGGGCGGAGTAGCGCTTTTCCTGTTTGGCATGTCCAACATGAGCAACGGCCTGGAGACCATCTCCAGTGGCCGTCTGGAGCGAATCCTGGAGCGGCTGACCAGTAATATCTTCAAGGGCGTACTGCTTGGCGCCCTGGTCACCGCCGTTATCCAGAGTTCCTCAGCCACCACCGTCATGTGCGTGGGCTTCGTCAACGCCGGCATGATGAAGCTGCGTCAGGCCGTCGGCGTCATCATGGGCGCCAATATCGGCACCACCGTCACCGCCATGCTGCTGAGCCTTGGCGATCTCTCCACTGACAATTTCGTCCTATCTCTCATCAAGCCCGCCTCTCTGGGTCCCATCATGGCTCTGGTGGGTATCGTGCTCTACATGTTCATCAGCTCCGGTCGTAAGCGTACCGTTGGCCAGATCTTCATGGGCTTCGGCCTCTTGTTCATCGGCATGGAGAGCATGTCCGCCGCCGTGAGCGGCCTGCGGGATGTGCCCGCCTTCCAGGACCTGTTCCTCTCCTTCTCCAACCCCCTGCTGGGCGTGGCTGTGGGCACCCTGGTCACCGCCATCATTCAGAGCTCCTCGGCCTCGGTGGGTATCCTCCAGGCTCTGAGCTCCACCGGCCTCGTCACCTTCAACACCGCCGCTCCCATCATCATGGGTCAGAACATCGGTACCTGTATCACCGCTATCCTCTCCAGTATCGGTGCCAGCAAAAACGCTAAGCGCACCGCCATGATCCATCTTTCCTTCAACCTCATCGGCTCCATTTTCTTCCTCATTGTCCTCTACGGTGGCAATGCCCTGCTTCATTTCCCCTTCTGGTACGACGTGCTGGACCGGGGCGGCATCGCCAACCTGCATCTGCTCTTCAATGTGGTGTGTACCATCGTCCTGCTCCCCTTCCACTCCCTGCTGGTCAAGCTGGTGGAGCATGTGGTCCCCGGCGACGCCGAGACCCGGGAAATCTCGGTGCTGGACGAGCGCTTCCTCTCCTCCCCCTCCCTGGCTCTGGAGAAATCCCGGGACGCCGTGATTCAGATGGGCGAATTCGCCAGGGACAACTACAAGCTGGCTGTGGAGCTGCTGGACCACTATGACGCCAAGAAGCTGGAGCGGCTCAACGAAACGGAACACGCCATCGACAAGCTGGAGGACCTGCTGGACCACTACCTAGTACAGCTCACCGACCGGGCTCTCTCTGCCGAGGAGAGCATGATGGTCTCCGAACTGCTGCACACCCTGTCCGACTACGAGCGCATCGGCGACTATGTGGTCAACCTGTCCGAGAGCGCCATCGCCCTCCACACTCGGGGCATTACCTTCTCCGACTCGGCCAAGCAGGAACTCAACGCCCTCACCGGTGCCGTGGGTGAGACCCTGGACAAAGCCCTGGCCTGTTACAGCACCCGCTCCCGCACCATCGCCGATCAGGTGGAGCCTCTGGAGGAGGTGGTGGACCTGATGCAAAACGAGCTCAAGAACCGCCACATCGAACGTCTCAAGTCTGGCGAGTGCACCATCGAGCTGGGTACTCAGTACCTGGAGCTGCTCATCAATCTGGAGCGTATCTCCGACCACTGCTCCAACGTGGCCCTTTACATCATCCGGGAGACCTCGCCCAAGGGCGACCTGGTCCAGACCGACACCCACGCTTATCTGCACAATCTGCACCACGGCGGAGACGAGGACTTCGATGCTCTCTTTGCCCAGTACCGCTCCAAGTACTATGACCCCATCGCCTGACCAAAGAGCAAGGCCCCCGCTCCATCCCGGAGCGGGGGCCTTTTTTCCCGCTTTCTTCCGTGCCTTCCCCCATCCACTGGAAGCGCTCTTCCAGCCCGGCTTTTCCTGGCCGGAAGGTAAAAAATCGGCGGACCTCTCTCCTCCACGGAGGCGAGGTCCGCCTTTTTCTTTTGTCATCTTATGGCACGCTCACATAAGCTTGACGGTGTAGTACACAGCCATGATGAACAGCCAGGCCACCGGCACCGCATAGAACACCCCGGTGGGAATTCCGCCGCCCACCAGAAGCAGGCAGGCCACCAGCACAACCAGCATCAGCACACAGCTCAGATAGATAAGCCCGTAGTTGGCCTTGGGAGGAAAGAGCTGCACCGTACGGCCGCCCAGACGCAGCGCGCCCTTGTTCTTGCGGGCCTCATAGGCCACGACGGCCACGCCTGCCAGAATGAGTACCTCCAGCACCAGCAGAACATAGCTGGCCGTGCTGCGGCCCAGACGGGAGTAAAACCACACCCACAGGATACCCTCCGCGCCGGTCAAAGCGACGGCGAAGAAATCCCGCTGGTAGAAGTAATACACCAGCGCCAGCGCGGCCCACACTGCATAGACCGCCAGCAGCCCGGAGATCATGGTACCGTCACTGTCCTTGCGGATCACCAGCGCGTCCAGCGTCAGGCCCGCCAGGAAGAGGGCCGTCCCCACAGGATAGACCAGCTTCTTACCGCTGCGGTGGCTCACCACCGCCCACACGACGGCGGCGACAGCCGCGATAGCCGCCACGATGGCCACCACGCCGCTGGCGCCTACAATCCCCTCCGCCAGATCCAGCTCGTCCACCCGGAAGTTTACCCGGTAGCGCTTGGCCGCCAGCAGAATCACCGAAAGCACCACCGTGCCCAGCAGCCAGGCCAGAAAATGGACCAGGGCGGCGTCTTCCTGCTTTCTGAGGTTTTCCTTTTCTCTCTTATCCATTGCCACATCTCCTAGGAATTGTTCAACCAATCTTGATTATTTTAACAGAAATTCCCCTGGTTTGCAACCGTAAAAAGCGTGTCTTTGTTCTCCGCTTTCTCCGAAAGGGCGCGGAGCATTCCTTATCCGCTGGTTAGACGATCTTATCCTTAGTTTGTTCCCCGTTTTTCAAAATTTTATGAGCGCTGCCCATTGTTCCCCCTCCGGCGCCGTGGTACAATCAGAAAAACAGTCTTTCAAAAAATGGAGGGATTTCCATGACTGACGCTGAGCTGGTGGCACTGGCCCTGGCCGCCCGGAACCATTCTTATTCCCCCTACTCCCATTTCCCCGTGGGCGCCGCCCTGGAGTGCGCCGACGGGACGGTATACACCGGCTGCAACGTGGAAAACGCGGCCTACGGCTCCTCCATCTGTGCTGAACGTACCGCCCTGGTCAAGGCCGTGAGCGAAGGCAAGCGCACCTTTACCCGCCTGGCCGTCGCCGGCAGCTCCGACGACTACTGCTGGCCCTGCGGCGCCTGTCGTCAGATGCTCTTGGAGTTTGCCCCCCACCTTACCGTGCTCTGCACCCGGCAAAACGGAGACTTTGTCTCCCTCTCTCTGGACGGCGACCTTCTCCCCCACGGTTTCGGCCCCCACTCCCTGGAATGACTGACCGTCTTTAATTTTTTTGTATAATTTCACGCCGGATGGGCCATGCTAATGCCGCAATCCCATTTTGAGGAGGTTCTCTGACGTGATCGTAGATAAAATCGCCCTGACCCTTGCCATTATCGGCGGGCTCAACTGGGGCAGCATCGGCATTTTCCGTTTCGACCTGGTGGCCTTCCTGTTCGGCGGGTCTGACAGCGCCATCAGCCGGGTCATCTACACGCTGGTGGGTCTGGCCGCCATCTGGTGCATCTCCCTGCTCTTCCGGGGACATGACATGGTGGAGGACCATACCTGAACGCACTGCCGCGGCCCCGCGCCTATCACGGCGCGGGGCCGCTTTTGCTTCGGTTTGGAGTTGCCCGCCGGGCCCAAACGCGGTACAATAAGGGCGCGGCTCCGCCGCCCAAGCAAACCTGATTTGGGACGTGATGCTCTTGAGAAAAAGTGGTATCCTCATGCACCTGTCCTCCCTCCCTTCTCCCTACGGCATCGGGAGCATGGGACGGTGCGCCCTCGACTTCGCCGATTTCCTCGCCGACGCCGGTCAAAGCTTCTGGCAGGTGCTACCCATCTGCCCCACCAGCTATGGCGACTCCCCCTACCAGTCCTTCTCCACCTTCGCCGGAAACCCTTACTTCATTGACCTTGAGGCGCTGGAGCAGGACGGACTGCTCCAGCGGGAGGAGTACGTCCAGGTGGACTGGGAGAGCGCGCCGGGCGACGTCAACTACGGCGCTCTCTATGAAAAGCGCTACCCCATCCTGCGCCTGGCCGCCCAGCGGCTTCTGGCCGCCCAGCCGGCAGACTACACCGCCTTCCTGACGGAAAACCGCACCTGGCTGCCCGACTACGCGGCGTTCATGGCCCTCAAGGACGCCCATGGCGGACGGCCTTGGTGGGAGTGGGAGGAGGGCCTGCGCCTGCGCCACGCGGAGGACCTGGCCGCGGCACAGCGTACATACGCCTCCGACATTTCCTTCTGGCAGGCCCTTCAGTATCTCTTCTTTCGGCAATGGAAGGCTCTTAAACATTATGTAAACGAAAAGGGTATCTCGCTCATTGGCGACCTGCCCATCTATGTCTCCCTGGACAGCGCCGACGTGTGGGCACGGCCCGAGCTCTTCCAGTTGGGTGAGGACCATATGCCCACCGAGGTGGCCGGGTGCCCTCCCGACGCCTTTGCCGCCGACGGCCAGCTCTGGGGCAACCCTCTCTTTGACTGGGATGCCATGGCCCGGGACGGCTACGCCTGGTGGACAGAGCGCATCCAGCGGCTGTGCCAGTGCTTTGAAGTGCTGCGCATTGATCACTTCCGGGGCTTCGAGGCCTATTACGCCATTCCCTACGGCGCCCCCGACGCCCGGGAGGGCCGCTGGAAAAAAGGCCCCGGAGCGGCGCTTTTCCAGGCGGTGGAGCAAACTGTGGGGCCCGGCCGGATCATTGCCGAGGACCTGGGCTTTCTTACGGCGGAGGTCCACGCTCTGCGCCAGGCGTGCGGCTTCCCCGGCATGCGGGTGCTGGAGTTCGCGTTTGATTCCGACCGCAACAGCACAAACCCCTACCTGCCCCACAATTTGCCCCGCCACTGCGTGGCCTACTCGGGCACCCACGACAACGACACGCTCCGCGGCTGGCTCTCCTCCCTGGAGGGGGAGAGCGCCTGCTACGCCCGGGAGTATCTCCGTCTCTCCTCCCGGGAGCCCCACTGGGACGCCATCGCCGCCCTGTGGCAAAGCGTGGCCGACCTTACCATTGTCCAGGCTCAGGACCTGCTGGGTCTTGGCAGCGAGGCCAGAATGAACACTCCCTCCACCGTGGGGACCAACTGGCGCTGGCGCTCCCTCCCCGGCGCCTTTACCCCCGCCCTCTCCCGCCGTCTGCGGGACCTCACCGCTCTGTACGGCCGTCTGGGTTGAGCCCCTGCAAAGCACAAGTCCCCCGCCGCATTTGCGGCGGGGGACTTTCGTATAGGCGGACGAATCAGATAACCTGGATGGTCTTCCACTTTCCCCGCAGGAAGCGCACAGTGAAGAAGGATGTGCGGATGATCCAGTCTACGAACATGGCCAGCCATACCCCCAGCAGGTGGAGGCCCGGCATGGGAAGGCCGAAGAGGGTGTCGGAGGCGAGGACATAGCTCAGTCCCACCCGGAACAAAAACATGGACCCCAGGGCCACCGCCATGGTGAACCGGGCGTCCCCCGCCGCCCGCAGGGCGTTGGGCAGGGTGAAGGAGGAGGGCCAGAAGATGGCGGTAAACACCGCGCACCAGCGCAGCACCTCCACCGCCAGGACTTGGGAGGCCGGTTCCAGATTGAACAGCGCCACCAGCGGCTGGGCAAAGAGGAAGGAGAGCAGATTGAGAATGCCCATGGCCAGGTAGGTCACTCCCATGAGCTTGCCCGTGTAGGACACCGCCTGGTCCGGTGCCCGGGCGCCCATACACTGGCCCACCACCGTCACCAGCGCCAGGCCCATAGCCTGGCCGGGAACGTTGATGACGCTGGCCACACTGTTGGCGATGGCGTTGGCCGCCACCGCCGAGCCCACCACCGCCAGATCCACCCCCACGTCAAAGGAGGTCACCAGGCCCAGCACCACCAGCTTGCCCATCTGGAACAGGCCGTTTTCCAGTCCTGTGGGGATGCCAATGGTAAGGATGCGGCGGATCATGTCCCACCGGAGCTCCGGATGGAGAATACCCTCGATGCGCAGCAGGCAGTCCTCCCGCCGCAACAAAAAGAGGATCATCCCCGAGGCCACCATCCGGGACACCAGGGTGCCGATGCCCGCGCCCAGGGCCCCCATGTGAAAGCCGAAAATGAGCACCGCGTTGACGGCGATATTCACTACGTTCACAATGGCCGAGTTGAACATGGACACCCGGCTATTGCCCATGGAGCGAAACAGTGCCGCCCCCGCGTTGTAGATGGACATGAAGGGATAGGCCAGTGCCGTGGCGATGAAGTAGGCCAAAGCGCTGTCCATCACGTCCGCGCTGATGCTGCCGAACAGCAGCCGCAGCAGGTGCTCCCGGAATATGAGGGCCAGCACTGTCAGCACGGCGGCGACCGCCGTTACCGCGTAAAGCAGCTGCTTGGCCGCCGTCCGGGCGCTGTCCACGTCCCGCCGCCCCAGATACTGAGACACCACCACCGCACCGCCGGTGGACAGAGCGGCAAAGATCTGCATGAGCAGAATATTCACGTTGTCCACCAGGGACACGCCGCTCACCGCCGCCTCCCCCGCGGTGGTCACCATCACTGTGTCCGCCATACCCACCGTCATGAGCAGGAACTGCTCGATGACCAGCGGGATGATAAGCCGCCGGAGCATCCCCCCGGTGAACAGGGGCTTTTGCTCGGTCTCCGCCATGGCCTGTACCACGTCCCCTCGCCTCTCTTTCTCCCTCTTCCGGTCCCTGTGATTTGTTATAAAGCCCATTGTACCATCGCCCAGAGATTTTACAACTGCCCTTTTCCACAAAAAATTTCCTCTTCCGGCTGCCGGAAAAGGAAAACTGCCCCGGCGGCACGTCTCAAAACGCACCGCCGGGGCAATTTTATTGCGGAAAATCCGGTCAGGAGATGCCGGTGACCTGGTAGCCCGCCTCTTCCACGGCTGCTTTCAGGGCAGCGTCGTCCACGGGGGCGGCCAGGGTGACGGTGGCCGTCTTGCTCTCCAGGTCGGCCACGGCGGCGCTCACCCCCGGCACAGCGGCAAGAGCCTTCTCCACATGGGCCTTGCAGTGGCCGCACATCATACCTTCCACCTTAAGCTTCTTTTCCATCTTGACCGTGTCTCCTTTCTTCTCCTCCTGAACAGAGAGCTCCTCCCCATGGCGGGGCGTAGGTTTGAAAAATTTCAGCCGCAGGGCGTTGCTCACCACGCATACCGACGAGAGGCTCATGGCCGCGGCAGCGAACATGGGATTGAGCTGAGGTCCCCCGAAGAGCACCAGCACCCCGGCGGCCACAGGGATACAGATGACATTGTAGAAAAAGGCCCAGAACAGGTTTTCGCGGATGTTGCGGATGGTAGCCCGGGACAGGCGCACCGCGTCCAGGGCGTCCATCAGGTCGCTCTTCATGAGCACGATGTCGGCGCTCTCCATGGCTACGTCGGTGCCCGCGCCGATGGCCAGCCCCACGTCGGCCCGGGCCAGGGCCGGGGCGTCGTTGATGCCGTCCCCCACCATGGCCACCCGCCGTCCCTGCTCCTGAAGCTGGCGGATATGGCGCTCCTTATCCTGGGGCAGTACCTGGGCGATGATCCTGTCCACCCCCAGCTCCTCCCCTACCGCGCGGGCGGTGCGCTCGTTGTCTCCGGTTAACATAATTGTATCAATGCCCAGTTTGCGCAGCTCGGCCACCGCCCGGGCGCTGGTGGGCTTGGGGGGATCGGCCGCCGCCACCACCCCCAGCAGCCGCTTGCCGCGGGCAAAGTAGAGGGGCGTCCTGCCCCGGTCAGCCAGGGTGCTGGCCAGGGCGTCAAAGCCCCTGAGGTCCACGCCCTCCTCTTCCAGGAAGAGGGCACTGCCGCCCAGAAGGGCTTCCCCACTCAGAGAGGCACGCACTCCCCTGCCGTGGACGGCCTCGAAGTCCGTCACCGCCTGGGGCACAATGCCCAGCTCCTCCGCCCGTTCCAGAACGGCCTGGGAAAGGGGGTGCTCCGAGGGTTTTTCCAGCGCTGCCGCCGCGTACAGCAGCTCCTCCTCCGTCACGCCCGGCGCGGTGAGGCACTCGGTGACCCGGGGCTTACCCTGGGTGAGCGTGCCTGTCTTGTCCAGCACCACCGTGTCCACGGCGTGGAGGGTCTCCAGGGCCTGGGCCGACTTGATGAGGATGCCGTTTTCCGCCCCTTTGCCGGTGCCCACCATGATGGCCACCGGCGTGGCCAGGCCCAGGGCGCAGGGGCAGGAGATCACCAGTACCGACACTCCCGCCGTGAGGGCCCGCTCCACGTCCCCCCCGGTGGCGATGAGCCAGACCACCGCGGTGACGGCGGCGATGGCCATGACGGCGGGGACAAACACCCCCGCCACCCTGTCGGCCAGCTTGGCAATGGGGGCCTTGGAGGAGGCGGCCTCCTCCACCAGGCGGATCATCTGGGATAGGGTGGTGTCCTCTCCCACCCGGGTGGCGGTGAAGGTGAAGGACCCGGAGCCGTTGATGGCGGCGGCAGCCACCTTGTCGCCGGGGACTTTCTCCACCGGCAGGGATTCGCCGGTGAGGGCGCTCTCATCCACCGATGAGCGGCCCTCGGCCACCACCCCGTCCACCGGGATGCGCGCCCCCGGCCGCACCACCACCAGATCGCCCACGGCCACCTCTTCCACCGGGATCTCCACCTCCACGCCGCCGCGCAGGACCGAGGCGGTCTTGGGCGAGAGGTCCATGAGGCGGCTGATGGCCTGCCCCGTACGGCCCTTGGAGAGAGCTTCCAGGTACTTGCCCAGGGTGATGAGGGTGAGGATCATCCCCGCCCCCTCAAAGTACAGGTCCATGGTCCACTTGTCCACCCGCGCCAGATCCCCGTGGCCCAGGCCGTAGGAGATCTGAAACAGGGCGGCCACGCCGTAGACCACCGCCGCGGCGGAGCCCAGGGCGATGAGGGAGTCCATGTTGGGCGCTCCCTTGAACAGAGTCTTGAAGCCCACCAGGTAGTACTTGCGGTTGACGTACATGATCGGCAGCAGGAGCAAAAACTGGATGAGCGCCACGCTCATGCCGTTTGCGCGCATATCGTGGAAAAAGGCGGGCAGCGGCCAGCCCATCATATGGCCCATGGCGATATAAAAGAGTGGGATGAGAAACACGAAGGAGACGATAAGCCGCCGCTTCATGTCCCGCAGCTCAGCGGCCATGGGATCGGCGGCGGGGGCAGCAGACCGCTTCTCCCCCTGCCCCTCCAGCGGGCAGGAGGCGCCGTAGCCCGCGGCGGCCACCGCCTCCTCAATCGCCTGGGGCGTCACCTGTCCCGGGTCGTACTCCACCGTCATGGAGTTAGTAAGCAGGTTCACATTCACCGCGCTCACCCCCGGCACCTTCCGCACCGCCTTGTCCACATGGGCCGAGCAGGCCGAGCAGGTCATACCCGTCACATTGAATTTCTGCTTCATGGAATCCTTCCGACCTTTCTAAAACCGGCGTTATTTGAGCAGCTTGCCCAGCATGGCCGAGAGCTCGTCGATCTTCTCCTCCAGCTGCGCCGGGGTGGACGCCTGGCCCACGCAGTGCTTGAGGTGAGCGGTGAGGATCTCCTTGTTCACCCGGCCCAGCAGGGCCTGGGTGGCCAACAGCTGCTGGGAAATGTCGATACAGTACCGGTCCTCCTCCACCATGCGCACGATGCCGTCCATCTGGCCTCTGGCCGTCTTGAGCATCCGCAGGACCTTGTCGTGATCCGCCTGCATCCCCTCTCCTCCTTTCTTTATATAACACCCCCCCGGGGTGTAGTGTTATGGTACACCCTTCTCCCCCGCCTGTCAAGACGCGGGACAAAAAAAGCCCGCCCCGGCCATAAAAGCCAGGGCGGGTGAGACTGTCGATAAACCCTCTTCACCAAAGGTTACGGAGGGAAAGATAGTGTGAAAGAAAACCGTCAGGGTTGTCTTTCGCGTCTAGTCAAACCACTTTTTGAAACTTTTTTGAAGTTTCAAAAAGTGCAGCAGCCTGTCGAAAGAACTTTTTCGACAGGCTGGGGTACTGGTGCCGGGATGTGGCCGGACGTGCCCTCAGAAGGGCAGGCCCAGGCC
>DVLB01000088.1 GCA_018715695.1 Candidatus Galloscillospira stercoripullorum | reverse complement strand
GGGGCGTCACCATGATGATCTCCTCCACCCACGCCACCTTGGCGGGCACGGCGTTCATCAGCACCGAGGAGGGGTAGGCCGCCGTGCCGCCGGGCACATAGATGCCCACCCGGGTGAGGCCACGGACAATGCGGCCCACGCGCCCGCCGTCGGGAGAGGTCCACTCCGCCGAGCGCGCAAGCAGCTTCTCATTATAGTCGCGGATATTGGCCGCGGCGTGCTCCATGGCGGCGATGAGCTCCCTGGGGCAGGCCTCATAGGCCGCCGAGAGCTCCTCTTCGCTTATTTCCCGGGCCTCCCGGCCGTCCAGCTTCCGGCTGTACGCCTGGACCGCAGTGAGGCCGTTTGCCCGGACGTCCGCCATGATGGCGGCCACGGTGCGCTCGATGTCCGCGCCCACTGCCGCGGCCCGCTGGCGCATGGCGGCGATCTTCTGCCGCTCCGCTTTTCCGTCTGCCTTGATGATCTCGATCATGCTCTTCTCTCCACCTCCGCGCTGCAGCGGTCTATAAAGTCGGTGATCTGCTCCTTGTAGAGCTTCATGCTGGCCGTGTTCACGATGAGCCGGGCGGACACCTGGGCTACGTCCTCAATGGGGACCAGGCCGTTTTCCCGCAGGGTGGCGCCCGTCTCCACGATGTCCACGATGGCGTCGGCCAGGCCCAGGATGGGGGCCAGCTCCACGCTGCCCTCGATCTTGATGATGTCCACGTCCATCCCCTTCTTCTCAAAGAAGGTGCGGGCCACGTTGGGGTACTTGGTGGCGATGCGGCGGGTTTTATATGTACCGTAGAAGTCGCTGCCCGCCTTGACCGCCAGGGCGAAGCGGCACTTGCCGAACTTCAGGTCCAGCACCTCATAGAAGGAGCGCCCCTGCTCCAGAATGGTGTCCTTGCCCACGATGCCCAGGTCGCACACCCCGTGCTCCACATAGGTGATCACGTCGGGGGCCTTGGCCAGCACCGCGTCCAGGGGGTAATTGACGATGGAGTGGACCAGCCGGCGGCCGGGATCGCGGATGGGCGAACAGTCCAGGCCCACCGCCTCAAAGAGCTCCACCGACTTGTCCTGCAGCCTGCCCTTGGTCAGGGCGATACGCAGTCTCTCCCTCACAGCTGCACCATCCTCTCTTTCCCGTCTTCCAGGACCAGCACCTGCACCGCGCCCTTCTCCCGGGCAAGGCGCAGGGTGGACTCCAGGGTCCGGCAGGGGGAGAGCTCACAGCTGCCCGCCTCCCGGCTGTCCACCGCCGAGAGGGCCCTGGCCAGTTCTCCCGCTTCAAAGTGGATCAGGGTCTCCACCGCGCTCACCGCCACCCCCGGCAGACAGGCCGCCACCGCGTCCACGTCCACCGCAAAGCCGGTGGCCTGGGCGCTGCGGCCCAGCGCGCCCACCAGGTGGTCGTACCGGCCGCCGGAGAGGACGGCGTCCCCCGCCCCCTCCACATAGCCCCGGAACACCACGCCGGTATAATAGTCGATCTGATGGACCAGACCCAGGTCAAACCGGATATATGCCCCGTAGCCGGCGGTCTCCAGCTCGGCGTAGAGCCCCTTGAGGTACTCCACCGCCTCGCTGCCGCCGGAGAGGCGCTCGGCCTCCTGGAGTACCTCGGCCCCGCCGAAGAGATGGGTGAGCCGCCGCAGAGGCAGGCAGGCGCTCTGGCCGGCGTAGGGCTCCAGCAGGTCCCCCAGGGCGGCAAAGTTCTTCTCCTCGATGAGCGCGCGCATGCGCTCCACCGTGTCCTCGCTCATGTCCACCCGGGCGGTCAGCTCCCGGAAGAAGCCCACATGGCCCAGCTCCACATGGAACCGCTCCACGCCGCACGAGCGCAGGGCGTCCACCGCCATGGCCACCATCTCCAGGTCCGCCTTCCGGCCCGAGGCCCCGATGAGCTCCACGCCGCACTGGGCGATCTCGGTGCTGCCCCCACGGTGCTCCCGGCTGGCCCGGAAGACCGTCTGGTCATAGTACAGCCGCTGGGGCAGCGGCACCGTGCTGAGCTTGGTGGCCGCCACCCGGGCGATGGGCGTGGTGGAGTCGGGCCGCATGACCATGATCTTGCCGCTGCGGTCGATGAGCTTGAGCATCTGCTCCTGGGGCATGGGCGTGCCCGCCTGGAGCAGCAGGTCATAAAACTCCAGCTCCGGCGTCATGACCTCCGCGTAGCCCCGCCGGGCAAACAGCTCCGTCAGCCGCCCCTGGACCTGCCGGCGCTCCCGGCACTCGGCAAACAGCCGGTCCCGGGTCCCCTCCGGCGTGTTGATACTCCAATTCACAGGGAATCCCCCCTATATGCTTTATCGCTTTACCACGCTAATATACTATATTGCCGCGCCCTTGTCAAGGTATCTCCCTTAAAATCATGCGGCCGAAAAAATCGACCGCATGATTAGTACAAAATTCAGAAAAGGGTGATCTGGCTGGTATCGGGCATTCCGTCCAGGGCCCCCACGGCCCGGAGCTGCTCGATATGGGTCTTGGAGACCTTGGGGCAGGCGGCGGAGAATTCCTCCACGGAGATGAACTCCTTCCCTTTCCGCTGCTCCATGATGGACCAGGCCGCCGTTTCCCCCAGGCCGGGGATGGAGGTGAAGGGGGGCAGCAGAGTGCCCTTGTCCTGGTCGGGCAGGAAATTGACCGCGTGGGAGGTGTAGAGGTTCATCTGCTCAAAGGTGAAGCCCCGGAGATAAAACTCGTAGACCACCTCCAGGGTGACCAGCATATCTTCCTCCACCGGGGTGGGCTTTTCCTTGCTCTCGATCTCGCGCATTTTGGCCTTGCACACGTCCATGCCCATGCACATGCAGGTGGCGTCAAAGGCCTTGGCGCGGATGGAGAAGAAGGCCGCGTAGAAGGCCAGGGGCCGGTGCACCTTGAACCAGGCGATGCGGAAGGCCATCATGACGTAGGCCACGGCGTGGGCCTTGGGGAAGAGATACTTGATCTTTTTGCACGAGCCGATGTACCAGTCGGGCACGCCGGCCGCCTTCATCTCCTCCTCCGCCCCGTCGGGCAGGCCCTTGCCCTTACGCACCGCCTCCATGATCTTGAAGGCCCGCTTCTCCGGCAGGCCGCAGGCGATGAGGAAGATCATGATGTCGTCCCGGCAGCCGATGGCCTGGCCTACCGGGATGCCCTGGTCCACCACCAGGTCCCGGGCGTTGCCCAGCCACACGTCGGTGCCGTGGGAGAAGCCGGACAGGCGCAGCAGGATGTCGAACTCATGGGGCTGGGTGTCCATGAGCATTCCCCGGGTAAACTTGGTGTTGAACTCCGGGATGGCCACGGCCCCCGTGGGGCCCAGGATGGGGTCGTCCTCAAAGCCCAGCACCTTGGAGGAGGTGAAGATGCTCATGGTGTCCTTGTCGTCCAGGGGGATCTGCTGGGGGTCCACCCCGGTCAGGTCCTGGAGCATGCGGATCATGGTGGGGTCATCGTGGCCCAGCATGTCCAGCTTGAGGAGGTTGGACTCCATGGAGTGATATTCAAAGTGGGTGGTGATGATGTCGCTGTTGGGGTCGTCGGCGGGGTGCTGCACCGGGCAGAAGTCGTAGATCTCCCGGTTCTGCGGGATGACCACCATGCCGCCGGGGTGCTGGCCGGTGGTGCGCTTGACGCCGCTGCAGCCCAGGGAAAGGCGGTTCTCCTCCGCCCGGGTGCACTTGATCCCCCGCTCGTCCAGGTAGTGCTTGACATAGCCGTAGGCGATCTTATCCTTCACCGTGCCGATGGTCCCCGCCCGGAACACGTGGGTCTGGCCGAAGAGCTCAAAGGTATAGCGGTGGGCGTTGGACTGGTACTCGCCGGAGAAGTTCAGGTCGATGTCGGGCACCTTGTCGCCGCCGAAGCCCAGGAAGGTCTCAAAGGGGATGTTGAAGCCGTCCTTGGCATAGGGCGTGCCGCACACGGGGCACACGGCGTCGGGCATGTCGGCGCCGCAGCCCCAGCCCCCCTCCTTGGCCGCCTCAAAGTCGGAGTGCTTGCAGTTGGGGCAGCGGTAGTGGGGCGGCAGGGAGTTTACCTCGGTGATGCCCGACATGAAGGCCACCAGCGAGGAGCCCACGCTGCCCCGGGAGCCCACCAGATAGCCGTGGTCCAGGGAGTCCTGCACCAGCTTCTGGGCGGACATATAGATCACGTCGTATTTGCAGTTGATGATGTCCCCCAGCTCGGCGTTGATGCGGTCCACCACGATCTTGGGCGGCTCCTCCCCGTAGAGGGCCTTGGCCTTGTCCCAGACAAGGCGCTTCAGCTCCTCTGCCGAATTTTCGATCTTGGGGGCGAAGAGGCCCTTGGGAAGGGGCTCCATGGGGTCGCACCAGTCGGCCACCAGGTTGGTGTTGCGCACCACCACCTCATAGGCCTTCTCCTCCCCCAGGTAGGAAAACTCCTCTAGCATCTCCCCGGTGGTCTTGAAGTAGAGGGGCAGCGGCGCGTCGGCGTCCTCAAAGCCCTTGGAGGCCAGCAGGATATGCCGGTAGATCTCGTCCTCGGGGTCCAGGAAGTGGACGTCGCCGGTGGCGCAGACCGGCTTGTCCAACGCCTCGCCCAGGGCCACCACCGTGCGGTTGAAGTCCCGCAGCTCCTCCTCGCTTTGCACCATGCCCTTGCGGAGCATGAAGGCGTTGTTGCACAGGGGCTGGATCTCCAGGAAATCGTACCAGGAGGCGATGCGCTTGAGCTCGCTGAAATCCTTGCGCTTCACCACCGCCTGGAACAGCTCCCCCGCCTCGCAGGCCGAGCCGATGATGAGCCCCTCCCGGTGCTGGTTGATGAGGCTCTTGGGCATGATGGGATAGCGCTTGAAATGGTCCAGATAAGAGGCCGAGATGAGCTGGTAGAGATTGCGCAGCCCCAGCTGGTTCTTGGCCAGGATGATGAGGTGCTTGGGCGCTCGGCGGGCCTTGCCCGCCGAGCGCAGGGCGGCCATGGCCGGATTGATCTGCTGGAGGGTGGTGATCCCCCGGTAGCGCAGCATCTCAAAAAAAGGAACCAGCATATAGCCCACCGTGGCCGCGTCGTCATAGGCCCGGTGGTGGTTGAAGGCGGGCAGGTTGAGGTGCTCGGCCACGATGTCCAGCTTGTACTTGCCCAGCTCGGGCAGCAGGTTCTGGGCCAGGATCAGGCTGTCGATGGAGGTGTTGGTAAAGGGTATCCCCATCCGGCGGCAGCCCTCGGCAATGAAGCCCAGGTCAAACTCGGCGTTGTGGGCCGCCAGGGGCCGGCCCGCCGCAAAGTCGAGAAAGGCCTGGATGGCCTCGGCCTGGGAGGGGGCCCCGGCGAGCATCTCGTCGGTGATGCCGGTGAGCTCCGTGATCTCCCGGGTCAGGGGACGGCCGGGATCGGCAAAGGTGGAGAATTTCTCCACCACCGCGCCATCCCGCAGCACCACCGCGCCGATCTCGGTGATGACGTCCCGGGTCTTGTCCAGTCCGGTGGTCTCGATGTCAAAGCAGACAATATCCTGTGTAAAGTCTTGCTCCTTGTCGCCGTGGACCGCCACGCGGTCGTCCACGTCGTTGATGTAATAGGCCTCGATCCCGTAGAGGATCTTGATCTTCTTGGCCGAGTGCCAGGCGTTGGGGAAAGAGTGGGCCACGCCGTGGTCGGTGATGGCGATGGCCCGGTGGCCCCACCGCTCCGCCCGCTTGATCACGTTCTTGTCCACGCCGATGGGCGAGTCCATCTTGCTGCCCACCGCCGTCAGCGCGTCCATGGCGGACATGTTGGTGTGGAGGTGGAGCTCCACCCGCTTCTCCGGCGCGTCGTCCTCCCGCTCTTTCCGGGGGCTCTCCATGATGATGTAGGGCTCCAGCACCATGTCGCCGGAAAAGCGGTCGATGTTCAGCTTGCCCTGGACGAGCAGCCGCTGGCCCTTCTTCACCCCGTCCACGATGGGCTTTCCCTCTTCGCCGGGGAAGAACTTTGACACCCGGACCGAGCCGGTGTAGTCCGTGATCTCAAACCCGATGACCCAGGCGCCCCGCTTCTTGAGCTCCTTGTGATCCACGGAGAAGACATCGCCCTCAATGGTCACGGTGCCCATGTCCAGCTCCAGCTCCCCCATGGGGATGGGGGCCTTCTTGATGTCCTGGCGGCCAAAGATCCGGTGGCTCTTCTCCTTGCGCTCCCCTTTTCCCGCCTCTCCCTTGGGCTTGGAAAGGCGCAGGCTGCGCAGGGCCTGGCGGCGGATCTCCTCTGTGCGGCGGAAGGCCGCCTCCGCCTCGCTCTCGGGCGCTGCAGCCTTGGCCCTCTCCGGCGCCCTCTCCGGCGCGGCGGCCTGCTCCGGTACGGCCTGGGCCGGCGCGGCGCTCTCCGAGCACTCCGGCGCCCCTCGGGCGGTGAGCTCCAGCGCCACCCGCTCCACGCCGTAGGAGCGGGCCAGGCTCGTCTCCCAGCGGCATTTGGTCTCTTCGTCCGGCAAGCTATCGCACTTTACAGATATTGAAATAGAACGCGTGGCTTTGTCTATCGTCGCGTTCGTGACGGTACACTTCTCCGCCAGGGCCCGGAGCGCTCCCTCCGGCTGCCAGCGGGAAAACATGGTCAGGAATGGGATCTTATCGTCAGACATGGTTTTGCTACCGCTCCCACTTAGTCAATCTCAGAGTTGGTCGATCAGGGCAAAGAGCTCGTCCACCAGCTGGTCCTGGGGCACCTTTTTCACGATCTCTCCCCGGCGGAAGAGCAGGCCCTCCCCGTCTCCCCCGGCGATGCCCACGTCGGCGGCAGAGGCCTCCCCGGGGCCGTTGACCACGCAGCCCATGACCGCCACGGTGATGGGCTTGTCCACGCCCTGGAGCCGCCGCTCCACCTCCTGGGCCAGGGAGATGAGGTCGATGCGGGTGCGGCCGCAGGTGGGACAGGAGATGAGCTCCGCCCCCTCCCGGCGCACCCCCGCCGCCTTCAGGATGTCCCGGGCGGCGTAGACCTCCTCCACCGGGTCCGCCGAAAGGGAGACGCGCATGGTGTCCCCGATGCCCATGGCCAGCAGGCCGCCGATGCCCACGGCGGACTTGAGGACCCCCATGCGGGGGGTGCCGGTCTCAGTGACGCCCAGGTGTAAAGGATAATCGCTTTGCTCACTCATCAGCCGGTAGGCCGCCATGGTGGTGGCCACGCTGGAGGATTTGAGGGACACGCAGATGTCCTCAAAGTCGAACTTATGTAGAAGCGCGATGTGGTCGAAGGCGCTCTCTACCAGAGCCTGGGGCGTGACGCCGCCGTACTTGGCCAGCAGCCGCTTTTCCAGGGAGCCGCCGTTGACGCCGATGCGGATGGGGATGCCATTTTCCCGGCAGGCGTGGGCCACCGCCTTCACCCGGTCCTCCCCGCCGATGTTGCCCGGGTTGATGCGCACCTTGTCGCAGCCCGCGGCCACGCACTCCAGGGCCAGCTTATAGTCAAAGTGGATGTCCACCACCAGGGGGATGGAGATGCTCTCCTTGATCTTCCCCACCGCCCGGGCTGCGGCCATGTCGGGCACCGCCACGCGGACGATCTCGCACCCCGCCGCCTCCAGGCGGCGGATCTGCGCCACGGTGGCCGCCACGTCGTCGGTCCTGGTGTTGCACATGGACTGTATGGTGACGGGCGCGCCGCCCCCCAGGGGGACGCCGCCCACACTGATTTGTCTTGTCATATTCTCTCCCTCATCAATGTCCAAACTGCTTGAACACGTCGCTCAGGGCCACCACCGCCATCAGCGCCAGCAGGCAGATCATGCCGGCGGCGTTGATGTACCCCAGGTATTTGGGGTTGATGTGCCTGCGGGTAAAGAGGCTGTAGACCTTATCCACCAGCAGGAAGAAGATCTGCCCGCCGTCCAGGGCGGGGATGGGCAGCAGGTTCATCACCGAGAGGTTGATGGCGATGAAGGCCACGATATAGAAGATGGTGGTGGCCGCCGCAGCCACGGCGTTGCCACCGGCAGCCTGGGCCTCCTCCTGGGCCTGGGTGGCCTCCTGGCCGATCATGCTCACGATGCCGATGGGGCCCGACATATCCCGCAGGCCCACCGCGCCGGAAAACAGGTCCCCCAGGCTCATCCACACCAGGCGCACCGTGTCGATGGTGTTATACCAGGCCAGCTGCAGCCGGTCCAGCACACCCGCCTCCTTGACGGCGAAGGTGACCCCCCGCTTGGCGCTCTGGGTGCCGTCGGCATTCTGCGTGACGATCCAGGGCATATAGAGCCCCTCCAGCTCCACGCGCTCCCCGTCGCGCACCACGGTGATGTCCAGATAGGTCTCGTCCCCCCGGTCAAAGAAGAGGGCCACGTCGGACATGAGCCAGATGGGGTGTCCGTCGATCTCCACCACCCGGTCCCCCACCATGAGCCCCTGCTGGCCCTGGGCGGTGAAGCCGTCGGCAAAGCCGGCGATGGTGGTGCTGATATAGGCCCCGGTGCCGCTGTAGAGCACCAGGAAGATGAGCACGCCCGTGAGAAAGTTCATCAGCGACCCGGCCAGCAGCACGATAAACCGCTTCCACGCGGGCTTATTCTGGAAGGAACGGGGGTCCTGGGAGTCGCCGTCCTCCCCCTCCATGGCGCAGAAGCCGCCGATGGGAAAGGCCCGGAGGGTGTACTCCGTCTCCCCCTTCTGCCGGTGCAGCAGCCGGGGGCCCATGCCGATGGCGAACTCATTGACCTTGACGCCCAGGAGCTTGGCGGTGATGAAGTGGCCAAACTCGTGGACGGCGATGAGCACGCCGAACATGAAGATGGCGACGATGATATAGATGACCATAGACATAGAGAGATTAGCTCCTTATTTCATTGCCACTTCCCGGGCGCAGCGGTCCGCCTCCAGAATGTCCGCCAGGGTGGGCGCCTGCCGCACGCTCACGCGCTCCAGGGCCGCCGCCGCCAGCTCGGCGATCTGCCCGAAGGAGATCTCCCGGTTTAGGAAGCGCGCCACCGCGGCCTCGTTGGCGCCGTTGAGAATGGCCGTGGCCGTGCCGCCGGTGCGGGCCGCCGAGAGGGCCAGACTCAGGCAGGGAAAGGCCTCGTAATCCGGCGAGGCAAAGGTGAGGCTGGGACAGGAGAGCAGGTCCAGGGGCGTGGCCGGTCCGGCAGTTCGCTCCGGCCAGGTGAGGGCGTACTGGATGGGCAGGCGCATATCCGCCGTCCCCAGCTGGGCCAGGATGGCATTATCACAGTATTCCACCAGGGAGTGAACTATACTCTCCCGGTGGATGACGATGGAAATTTTCTCCGGCGGCAGCCGGTAGAGACGCATGGCCTCGATGAACTCCAGACCCTTGTTCATCAGGGTGGCGGAGTCCACGGTGATCTTGGCCCCCATGGACCAGTTGGGGTGGCGGAGGGCCTGCTCCACCGTCACCTGCGCCAGCTGCTCCTTCTTCCAGCCGAAGAAGGGGCCGCCGGAGGCCGTGAGGATGAGGCGCTTGACCTCTCCCCTGTCGGTGCAGCCCTGGAGGCACTGAAAAATGGCCGAGTGCTCCGAGTCCACCGGCACGATCTGGGCGCCGTGGCGCTGGGCCTCGTCCATCACCAGCTCGCCGGCGCACACCAGGGTCTCCTTGTTGGCCAGGGCGATGCGCTTGCCCGCGTGGATGGCGGCCAGGGTGGGCTCCAGGCCCACGATCCCCATCACCGCGGTGATGACCGTGTCCGCCTGGGGGATGGAGGCCGCCTCCAGCAGGCCCTCCGCCCCCTCCGCCACCCGGATGTCCGTATCCGCCAGGCGCACGCGCAGCTCCCTGGCCGCGGCCGGGTCCATCATGGCCACAAGGGCGGGGGAAAAGGCTCTGGCCTGCTCCTCCATGCGCGCAGCGTCCCGGTTGGCCGTCAGCGCCGCGACCTGCATGCCGCAGGCGGCGATCACGTCCAGGGACTGCCGCCCGATGGAGCCGGTGGAGCCCAGCACGGAAATACATCTTGCCATGGCGTTACACTCCCAGCGCCGGCAGATAGGTGATGAGGATCTCGATGAGGGGCGCGCAGAAGATCACGCTGTCAAACCGGTCCAGCACGCCGCCGTGGCCGGGCAGGATATTGCCGAAATCCTTGATGCCGTACTGCCGCTTGATATAGGAGAAAGACAGGTCCCCGATCTGGGAGACCACGCTGCCCAGGGCGCCGTAGAGCGCGAAGAGCAGATAGTTGACCTTGAGGGAGAAGCCATACTGCATCACCACGCCGTAGAGCAGGCAGCAGATGATGGCCCCCACAAACCCGCCGATGGCGCCCTCCACCGTCTTTTTGGGGGAGAGCTCGGTGGCCAGCTTGTGCTTTCCAAACGCCATGCCCGCGAACAGGGCGAAGGCGTCGCTGGTGAAGGCGGCCACCAGAGGCAGCAGGATATAGTACTTCCCGATGGGCACCTCACCCAGGGTCAGGCCGTTGAGGCGGATGAAGGTGGAGAGGAAATAGGGGATGAGCATGGAGAAAAAGAAGCCCCCGCCCATTTTTTCCACCGTGACGGTATAGTGGCTGGAGATGGCCACCACGAACACCAGCAGGAAGTAGAGGAAGATGCCCATGAGGGCCGAGCGCTCCCCCTCCCCGATATACACCCAGAACGGGATCACGCCGGCAAGCACCAGCGACAGCGCCGAGATCCGGGGGTCCTTCACAAACCCCGTGGACCAGAGCACCTCATGCACCGCCACTACGGACAGAAGGCACAGGGCGATGGGCAGCACGATGGGCGGGCAGAGGAAAAAGACCACGAAGATCAGCGGCACGCACACCACCGCCACCAGGATACGCTTAACCATTGATCACACCTCCAAAGCGCCGCTGGCGGTGCTGATAGGACGCCAGCGCGCGAAGCAGCTCCTCCTTGCCGAAGTCCGGCCAGAGCGTGTCGGTAAAATAAAACTCCGCGTAGGCCGACTGCCACGGCAGAAAGTTGGAAAGGCGCAGCTCCCCGCTGGGCCGGATCACCAGGTCTGGGTCCGGCACGCCGGCGGAGTAGAGGTAGGCGGAGAAGTCCTTCTCCGTCAGGTGGTTGGGGTCGGCCTTCCCCTCCGCGCAGTCCAGCGCAAATTTTTTGGCCGCCCGGAGGATCTCATCCCGGCCGCCGTAGTTCAGGCAGATATTGACCTGCACGCCGTCGTAGTGCTTGGAGATCTCCTCCGTCTCACGGCACAGCGCACGCAGCTCCTCCGAAAGGGGCGACAGGTCCCCGAAAAAGCACATCTTCACCCGGTCCCGCTCCATCTTGCCGATGGCCTCCAGCAGGTACTTCTTCAAAAGGCCCATGATGGCGGAGACCTCCTCCGCCGGGCGCTTCCAGTTCTCCGTGGAAAAGGCGTACACGGTCAGGTACTCCAGTCCGATCTCCTTGCAGTATGTGGCGATGGTGCGGAAATTTTCCGCGCCGGCGGCATGGCCCGCCGTCCGGGGCAGGCCCCGCCGCTTTGCCCAGCGGCCATTCCCGTCCATGATGATGGCCACATGGCGGGGCAGCGCGGAAAAATCCACCTCACTGCGCGTATCTCTGCGCGTCTTGAAAAAAGCCATAGCACACTTCCTGAACACAAGATTGAGTGCGGAGCACCGGAGCACTCCGCACCGCAATAATTGTAACGGTATTTCCCTTTACACCGCCATCAGTTCCGTTTCCTTCTTGGCGGTCATCTCGTCCACCTGCTTGCACCGCTTCTCGGTCAGGTCCTGGAGCTCCTTCTCCATCACCTTCAGGTCGTCCTCGGTGATCTCCGACTTTTTCTCCAGGGCCTTGAGCTTATCCATGGCGTCCCGGCGGATGTTGCGGATGGCCACCTTGCCGTTCTCCCCGTACTTGCGCACCTGCTTGGTCAGGTCCCGGCGGCGCTCCTCGGTCAGCTGGGGGAAGCCCAGGCGGACCACCTTGCCGTCGTTCTGGGGATTGATGCCCAGGTCGGAGGTCTGGATGGCCTTTTCAATGGCCTTGAGCAGGGAGCTGTCCCAGGGCTGGATGGTCAGGGTGCGGGGGTCGGGAGAGGAGATGGAGGCCACCTGGTTGAGGGGGGTGGCCACGCCGTAGTAGTCCACGGTGATCTTGTCCAGCACCGCCGCGTTGGCCCGGCCGGCGCGGACGCTGGCAAAGTCGCTGACCACCACGTCCACGGTCTTCTGCATTTTGGCGTCGTACTCTTTGAGAATCTCGTTCATCTTATTTGCCCTCCTTGACGATGGTGCCGATCTTTTCTCCTGTCACCACGCGGTAGATGTTCTCGGGGTCCTTGAGCGCGAACAGGATCACGGGGATCTTGTTGTCCATAGAGAGAGAGGTGGCGGTGGAGTCCATGACCTGCAGGTGCTGGGCCAGGACTTCATCATAGGTGATGGAGTCGTACTTCACCGCGGTGGGGTCCTTGTTGGGGTCGGCGGAATAGACGCCGTCGATATTCTTGGCCAGCAATATGGCGTCGGCGTCGATCTCCGCCGCCCGCAGCACCGCCGCGGTATCGGTGGAGAAGAAGGGGTTGCCGGTGCCGCAGCCGAAGATGACCACTCTCCCCTTCTCCAGGTGGCGGATGGCCCGGGAGCGGATATAGGGCTCGGCGATGGACTTCATCTCAATGGCGGTCTGCACCCGCACGGGCACATCCCGCTTCTCCAGCATGTCGGCCAGGGCCATACTGTTGATGACGGTGGCCAGCATTCCCATATGGTCGGCCCGGGTCCGCTCCATGCGGTCGCCCCCGTCCTTCAGGCCGCGCCAGAAGTTGCCGCCGCCCACCACCAGGCCGATCTGCACGCCGGCGTCCACGCACTTTTTGATCACGTCACAGACGCTGCCGATCACATCAAAGTCCAGACCCCTGGAAGCCTCGCCGGCCAGAGCCTCGCCGCTGATCTTGAGCAGTATCCTTTTATATTTCGGTTCATTCATATCCCATATCCCTCACTTGCTTAGTTGGTTTTTATATTCTAATATAAGTTTACCCGTTTGCATAGCCTCTGGTCCAAAGTTTTTGCAAATTATTCTTTTTTGCCCGTTGGGTTCCATTTCCCAAGGGGAAAAAGCAAAAAAACTCTTGCAATTCCGGGCGCTGCATGCTAAAATACCGTCGCCGCGCAAACGCGCGGGATTACTCACACCGTTGGGACGGAGCGCCTTGTGCTCTTTGAGTTGGCGTGCTCCGAATGAACTGGTGGCGGTAACAACTATAAAAAGGAGGAACTTATCAATGGCAGTCGTATCTATGAAGCAGCTTCTGGAGGCGGGCGTCCACTTCGGACACCAGACCCGTCGCTGGAACCCCAAAATGGCGACCTATATCTACACCGAGCGCAACGGCATCTATATCATCGACCTGCAGAAGACCGTCAAGAAGCTGGAGGAGGCATACAACTTCGTCCGTGATCTGGGCCAGTCCGGCCAGACCCTGCTCTTCGTGGGCACCAAGAAGCAGGCCCAGGAGGCCGTGAAGGAAGAGGCTCAGCGCTGCGGCATGTACTTCGTCAACGCTCGCTGGCTGGGCGGCATGCTCACCAACTTCAAGACCATGCGCGGCCGCGTGGACCGTCTCAACCAGCTCAAGAAGATGCAGGAGGACGGCACCTTCGACATGCTGCCCAAGAAGGAAGTCATGAAGCACCTGGGC
>DVLB01000087.1 GCA_018715695.1 Candidatus Galloscillospira stercoripullorum | reverse complement strand
CGTCCTCCTTGCGCCCGCCCTGGTTGAGGATGGGCTGGATGTCACTCTTGGCGAACACCCCGCAGCGGGAGGCGATGGGATAGATTTTCTCATGCTTGAGGGAGAGGGCATCCAGCTCGTCGGCGGACACGTTCATCAGGGTGGCCATCTGGTCAATGAAGGCCCCGGTGCCGCCGGCGCAGGAGCCGTTCATCCGCTCCTCCAGGGCACCCCCGAAGAAGATGATCTTGGCGTCCTCGCCCCCCAGCTCGATGACGGCGTCGGTCTGGGGATAGTACTCCCGCACCGCCGCGGCGGTGGCGTAGACCTCCTGCACGAAGTCGATGCCGGCGGCCTTGGCCACGCCCAGGCCCGCCGAGCCGGTGATCACCATCCGGACCTGCTGGCCCTTGAGCATATCCTGGATGCCGTGCAGGGTCTCGCAGGCCCGCTCCCGGGCCTTGGAGTAGTGCCGCTCGTAGGAGCGGAACAGCAGCTTGTTGTCCTCACTGAGCACCACCACCTTTACCGTGGTGGAGCCGATGTCGATACCGATGCGCAAACTCATAGGGTCACTCCCAATATAGCGGTTTTCCTAGGAAAAAACCGGACTTTATAAAATTCCGTAGCATTTATCATATAACAATTTCGTGCTTTTTACAACCCCATTCCCGCCGTAAACCCTACGAAAATGGTGGAAAAACGGGCGATTTTTTCGTTTCGGATGTCTGCAAGAAAAGCGGGAGCTCAAAAAGAGAGCCTCCGCCGTGAGCGGAGGCTCGTCCTTACAGGCTCTTATAGGGGATCACCGCGTCCAGCACCGGCAGCAGACCGATCTTGCTGGGGTTCTGCCCCGGCAGGCAGTAGATGTCGTGGCCGGGATACTGGTTGCCCTCCACCAGGATGGGCCCCTTGGGCGTGAACGCCACGTCCCAGCCCACATAGCGGATGGACGGCACCACCAGCGCCGCCTTCCCCACCAGCTCCAGCACCTCCGGCCACAGGGGCAGCTGGGTCCCCTGGAAGGGGGTGCCGGTGGCGGGGTGGCACTCGTAGAGGGTGCCGGCCTTGTCCCGGGCGCTTGCGAGGATGACGCCGGTGTCCTTATCCACCGGCACCGCCATGCCTCCACCGTTGAAGTTGTCCACCGGCCGGTCGCTGTTGCCCACCCGCAGGTAGGCCGCCACTACATATGCCTTGCCCTCCTTGAGAATAGTCACCACCCGCACCGTGTTCACCGACCCCGGCCAGATGGCGTTGAGATCGGGGTGCTGCACGATGACCTCCTCACACAGGGTGCGCTCCTGGGCTCTGAGCCGCTCCAGCAGCGCCGCCCAGTCGGCCACCTCAGCGGCGGAGATGATCTCCACTCCGTCGCCGTGGGTGCCGTCCCGGGGCTTGACCAGGAAGCGGCCCAGCTCCTCCCCCAGGGAGCGCAGCTCCTCCGCCGAGGCAGTGGTGAGGTCCAGCCACCTGCGCCCCACAAAGGGTGCGAATCGCTTTAAGAAGAGAGGCTTCTCGTCAAAGACGTTCCACTCCTCCTTCCCATTGAGGGCGGAGACATAGCGGTTATTTTTCCCACGGGTAAGAACGGTGGCGCGCTGCGCAGCCGTTAGATCCCAGAAGTGGAAGAGGGCGTAGTCCAGATACCCCGCCTGGTACTTAAAGCCGCACCAGACCATATCGCAGAAGATGACCGGGGTGGGCCGGTGGGCCTCCCTGGCCACCTGACGGGCGGTAGCGCGCATCCGCTTGGTGTCCATGCCGCGGATCAAACTGAAAAGGCCCATAGGGCGCCTCCTTTGTGCCAAGGAATGGGAACATTGGGCCATGACCGCAAGCCATACCGGCTTACACGCCGCGCCTGGCCGCCCAGAGGCGGCCGCAAACAGCCCAGCCGTTTGTTCCGCGGTTATTGTACCACACCCACGCCCCGGAGACAACAGAAAAAAGGCCCTCAGCCCGCCCGTTTCTTCTCCGCGCCTCTCATGGGAAAGAGGCTGCCCAGGGTAAAGAGCAGCGGCGGCACCAGCCCCGCCCAAAAGCCCCAGAAGAGAAGCCCCGGCACCAGCACGCCCGCAAGGCCCCGGCTCACGACGAAAAACACCAGAGCGGCGGAGGGGGCAGCAAAGATCCAGGAAATGCACACCTCGGCCAGCAGAACGCCGAACACCTGGTTTTCGGCGGCGGCGCCGTCCAGGGACACCGTGGCCGCCACCAGCGCCGCCCAGGCCCAGGCGATAAGGGCGGGCCAGAGCACCGAGAGAACCCCCTCCCGCCAGGAGCGGGGCCGCTCCCACCCCTTCAGGGTGGCCACGGCCATGCCCAGGGGAAAGTAGAGCGCCATGCAGAGAAAGGGCAGCACGCCGGTAGCCAGCTCCAGCGCTTCCCCCCAGCCCTCTCCCCGGTCAGAGGACCAGGCCCCCAGCTGGAGGAAAATGCCGGAGAGCAGCAGGTGGAGGGCCGCCGTGATCACGGATAATGCAAGGTGCCCCACGGCAAAGCCTCCAAGCCTGGCGGTCTGGGTGGCAAATACGCCGTTTTTCCCCATCTTCTCTCCTCCTCTCAGGTATCCAGCTCCAGGTAATAGAGGGTGCAGTTCTCCCCGTCGTAGAGGGCGGCGGTATAATTATAGGCCCCCCGCTCGGTCAGGGGGGTGTCCTTCTCGTAGCGCCAGCGATCCTTGAAAAACCACCAGCACCGCTCTCCCCCCTCCGCAGGCCAGCCCTGCTCCGCGGCACAGCACGCTTCCAGCGCCTGGGCCACCTCGCCGTCAGGCATGCCTTCTTGCCACAGCCCGGTCAGAGCGGCGATCTGTCCCTCGATCTCCCCGCCGTCAGCGTTGGAGAAGGTCAGCTTCACAAGGCGCAGCCCGTCCCCCAGGAAGCCGTGGCTGTCACTGCTCTCCTCAGCCGCTGCCTGGGGCAGGGAGAGGCCCAGCGCTCCTCCCAGCTCCTCCTCCACCGTCCGGGGTTGGAGGGCCATGACCCCAAATACCGCCACCACAAGAACCAGTAGCGTGACCAGTGCGCTTATAAGCCCTCTTCGCATTTTTCTCCCTCCTCCGGCACATACTCCAGAATATCCCCGGGCTGGCACTCCAGAGCGGCGCAGATGGCCTCCAGCGTGGTGAAGCGCACCGCCTTGGCGTGGTTGTTTTTGAGAATGGACAGGTTGGCCAGGGTCAGGTCCACCCGCTGGGACAGCTCGCTCAGGCTCATCTTGCGCCTGGCCATCATCACATCCAGATTGACGATAATGGGCATCCTCTCCCCCTCCCTCAAATGGTCAGGTCGTTCTCCTCCTTCAGGTCGGCGGCCTGACGGAAGAGAGCGGACATAACCATGCACAAAAGGCTCCCCATGGTGAAAATGGGAATGAACAGGGCGTTGTAGGTGAACAGGGGCAGGGGCGAGCCGTGGCGGATGAGTTCAAAAATGAGCCGCACCAGGGCCGCCGCCGCGATGATGAGACAGCACACCGCCGCACGCTTCATGTTGCCCGCGTTGGACCGCCGGAAGGGCTCCCCGGCAAGGATGGTGTCCAGCACCCGCCGCCCCTGCCAGAGCATGACGGCGGTGCAGGTCCCGCACACCCACAAAAATACCGTCAGAACCGCCCCGTAGCTCTCCCGCCAGACCCGGGGAAGGGCCTGCCAGCAGACCAGGAAAAAGGCGATCACCCCCCGCACCGGCAGCTCCAGCGGGTTTTCATAGGGCGTCAGCTCCGCGAAGGCCCGCAGTCCCCCCTCCAGTCCGATGCTCACCACGCCGGGAACCAGCGGCAGGGCCAGAAGGTTGCACACAAAGGTGACCGTCACCAGGACCTTCAATACCCCTGCCAGCTTTTTTACGCCGTTCTTTTCCATGCCAAACCCCTCCTTTGCTCCAGAGTATACCACCGCACTTATTGAAAATCAAGTATTATTTATCGTTAATCAATAAAACTAGGGTGAAAATAGAGAGGGCAGCTGCCCTCTCTATCTGACTTATAGCCGGGAAAATATCTCGCCGATGGCGCCGGAGATGACCAGGTCGGCGCTGCTGTCGTAGGGAGTTGGGGTCTTGTTGATGAGGATGAGGCGGCTGCCCGTATAGTAGCGGATGAGGCCCGCCGCCGGATACACCGCCAAAGAGGTGCCCCCCACGATGAGGGTATCGGCCCGGTGGAGGTGGTCCACCGCCCGGCCAAGCAGGTCGGTATCCAGCCCCTCCTCGTAGAGCACCACGTCGGGCTTGACCCGTCCGCCGCAGCGCTTGCAGCGGGGCACTCCTTTGCTCTCCAGGATGTCCCCTAGGGAGTGGAAGGCGCGGCACTTCTCACAGTAGTTGCGCAGCACTGAGCCGTGAAGCTCCAGCACCTCCCGGCTCCCCGCCGCCTGGTGGAGGCCGTCGATGTTCTGGGTAATGACCGCCTTGAGCCAGCCCTCCTTCTCCCACTGTGCAAGCTTCCTGTGGGCGGCGTTGGGCTGGGCGTCGGGAAAGAGCATCTTCTCCCGATAGAAGCGGAAGAACTCCTCAGGGCGGGCCTCGTAGAAGGTGTGACTCAGGATGGTCTCGGGCGGGTAGTCGTAGCGCTGGTTATAGAGTCCGTCGGTGCTGCGGAAGTCGGGGATTCCGCTCTCGGTGGACACCCCCGCGCCGCCGAAAAAGACGGCATACCGGCTCTCGGAAAGCCAGGCGCGCAGCTGTTCCAGTTTTTCCTCCATCACGCGCTCCCTCCTTATTTTTTCCGCTTGCAGCCTTCCCCGTGGGGGCAGCTGCCGCAGTCGCCGCACGTCCCGCCGCAGCCGCACTCGCCCCGCAGCTGCCTGGCCACACGGCGGCCTAAGTACCACACTGACCAGAGGATGAGCACCGCCAAGGCGGCGTAGATCACATACTTCACCATGGTTTTCCTCCTCAGCGCACCAGCAGCGAGCCGATCTGATAGACCAGCAGCGAGCCGATCTGATAGACCAGCAGCGCTCCCAGGTAGGCCGCGCCCAGCTGCCAGAGGATGGAGGCCAGGGTCCATTTGGCGCTGTTCATCTCCTTGCGGATGGTGGACACCGCCGCCACGCAGGGCACATAGAGCAGCACGAAGACCAGAAAGGCGTAGGCCGCCACCGGGGTCTGGAAGGTGCCAGACAGGGCGGAGGCCACCACCGACCCGGCGGCGCTCAGGGAGAAGCCGTAGAACAGGCTCATGGAGGAGACCACCGCCTCCTTGGCGATGAGGCCGGAGAGCAGGGCCACCGCCGCCTGCCAGGTGCCAAAGCCCAGGGGGGCCAGGGCGGGAGCCAGGAAGCCGCCGATGGCGCCCAGGAAGGAATCCCCCGCGTCGGAGACCATGGTAACGCCGCCGCCGGAAAGGCCGAAGGACTGCAAGAACCACAGCACCACGCTCATGGCCAAAATCAGGGTGCCCGCCTTCACCAGGAAGCCCCGCACCTTCTCCCACACATGCATAAGGCAGTTTTTTGCCGTGGGCAGCCGGTAAGGAGGCAGCTCCAGCACAAAGGCCGCCGGCTCGCCCTTGAACACAGTCTTCTTCAGGATCACGCCAGAGAGGATGGCGAAGAGCAACCCCAGCACATACAGGGAGAAGACCACCAGGCCGCCGCTTGCGGGGAAGAAGGCGGCAGTGAGCAGGCCGTACACCGGCAGCCGGGCCGAGCAGGACATGAAGGGCACCAGCATGATGGTCATGCGCCGGTCCTTCTCATTTTCCATGGTCCGGGCGCCCATGACGGCGGGCACCGTGCAGCCAAAGCCCATGAGCATGGGGATAAAGGCCTTGCCGGAGAGGCCGAACCGCCGCAGCAGCCGGTCCATGATAAAGGCGGCCCGGGCCATATAGCCCGAGTCCTCCAGCAGGGAGAGGAACAGGAAGAGCAGGGCGATCTGGGGCAGGAAGGTGAGCACGCCGCCCACGCCGGAGATCACGCCGTCCACCACCAGGCTCACCGCCCAGGGGGCCATCTCCGCCTGCTCCATGGCGTCGGCAGCCAGCTGGCCCAGAGCGGACACGATGCTCTCCACCCCGTCGGACAGGAAGGTGCCCACGGGGCCGAAGGTGATGGCGAACATACAGAGCATCATGGCGAGAAATACCGGGATGGCCAGATACTTGTTTGTGACGATGGCGTCGATCTTGTCCGAGCGGGTCATCTCCCCCGCCGCTCTTCCCTTCTTCACGCTCTCAGCCACCGTGCGCTGGATAAACCGGTAGCGGGCGTCGGCCACCAGGGTCTCTCGGTCGCCCAGAGGATAGGCGTTTTCATATTCGGCACAGATCCCGTCCAGCTTTTCGGTGGTCTCCCGGTCCAACCCCAGGGCCTTGCCCACCAGCTCATCCCCCTCGATGAGCTTCACCGAGGCCCAGTGAGCGGGAATTCCGGCGGCGTAGGCCCGGTCGTGGATCAGCTCTCCCACCCGGTGGTGGATGAGGTGGGTATAGTCGTCATAAAGGTCGTCGGGCTCCACCGTCACGCCCCGGTGGATCTGCTGGTGGGCCGCGGCGAGCAGCGTGTCGATATTCTGCCCCGTGCGGGCGGTGATGGGAATGACCGGCACCCCCAGCATCTCGGAGAGAGCGGCGCAGTCGATCTTGTCCCCGTGCTTTTGCGCCTCGTCCATGAAGTTGAGGGCGATGACCATGGGCCGCTCCAGCTCCAGAAGCTGCACCGTCAGGTAGAGGTTGCGCTCGATATTGGTGGCGTCCACAATGTCGATGATGGCGTCGGGATGCTCGCCCACGATGAAGTCCCGGGCCACGATCTCCTCCATGGAGTAGGGGGACAGGGAGTAGATCCCCGGCAGGTCCACCACGGTCACGTCCCTGCCGTCGATCCGGGCCTTGCCCTCCTTCTTCTCCACCGTCACGCCGGGCCAGTTGCCCACATACTGGTTGGAGCCGGTGAGAGCGTTGAAGAGGGTGGTCTTGCCACAGTTGGGGTTGCCCACCAGGGCCATTTTGATCTCTCGGGTATCGTGGTCGGCGTAGTCCGGTGTGCCGCCGTGCTCGGCGGCCTCATGGGCGTGGGCCTCGCTCATGCGCCGGAGCGTCTCCTCATCCGGTACATGCTGCACCATGCCCACCCGGCGGCGCTGCGCGGAAGCCTCCCGCTGCGCCGCCGGCTCGGTATCCAACAGGATCTGCCGGGCATCCTCCTTGCGCAGTGAGAGCTCATAGCCCCGCAGATTTACCTCGATGGGGTCCCCGAAGGGGGCGATCTTGCGCACCGTCACCTGGGTACCCGGCGTCAGACCCATATCCACCAGCCGGCGCTTCACCGGCCCCTTTTCGTTCCCTACCCGGAGGATGACCCCCGTCTGTCCCGGCTGGAGCCCCTCCAGGGTCTCCGCCTGTTCGTGCTTGATTTCAGTGCTCATAACACACGTCCGTTCTGCTGTTTGCATTTGCTGACCAGATTATAGCCGCTTTGCCGCCGCCTTGCAAGAGTCTTTCTTCCAGGCGCGGCAAGAGGCCCGGCGCCTTTTAAGCGCCGGGTCTGAGACTGTCGAAAAAGGCCAAGGGCCTTTTTCGACAAAAGGCTGCATGACGGATGGAGTTCGATTTCTTGCGAAATTGTCACCCCATCCGTCATGAGAAGTGTCATTTCCGAGGCCGCAGCGTAAAGAAAATGTGCCAGTGGCACATTTTTAGCGTAGGCCGCAGCGGCTATGCCGCGAGGAGGGAGCTTGAGGTCCCCGGAAATGACGGATTCAGATTTTATTCCGCCGCGTGCGCGCGGCGGAACTTAAGCGAGGCTTCCCTGCGGGGAGGTTTTTCGACAGTTTCGGGGTATCCCGCAGGCAGCTGAAAGTGTTACTGGGGGTTGATGGTGTAGTTGGGGGCTTCCTTGGTGATATAGATGTCGTGGGGGTGGCTCTCCCGGAGACCGGCGGCGGTGATCTGGATGAAGCGGGCCTTTTGCTGGAGCTGCTCGATGGTGGCGCAGCCGCAGTAGCCCATGCCGGAGCGCAGGCCGCCCATCATCTGGTAGATGGTGTCGCTGACCAGTCCCTTGTAGGGTACCCGGCCCTCCACGCCCTCGGGCACCAGCTTTTTGTTGTTCTCCTGGAAGTAGCGGTCCTTGGAGCCGCAGGCCATGGCGCCCAGGGAGCCCATGCCCCGGTAGACCTTGAACTGGCGGCCCTGGTAGACCTCGGTGCCGCCGGGGGACTCCTCGCACCCGGCCAGCAGGGAGCCCAGCATGACCACGCTGGCGCCGGCGGCGATGGCCTTGGTGATGTCGCCGGAGTATTTGACGCCGCCGTCGGCGATGATGGGGATGTCGTACTCGGCGGCCACCTGGGCGGCGTCGCACACGGCGGTGATCTGGGGCACGCCGATGCCGGCCACCACGCGGGTGGTGCAGATGGAGCCGGGGCCGATGCCGATCTTCACGCAGTCGGCGCCCGCCTCGATGAGGGCGCGGGTGCCCTCGGCGGTGGCCACGTTGCCGGCGATGAGCTGCACGTCGGGGAAGAGGGCCTTGATGCGCTTGACGCAGTCGATGATGTTGTGGGAGTGGCCGTGGGCGCTGTCCAGCACCAGCACGTCGGCGCCGGCCTCCACCAGGGCGGTGGTGCGGTCGATCACGTCGCTGGTGACGCCGATGGCGGCGCCCACCAGCAGGCGGCCCTTCTCGTCACGGGCGGAGTTGGGGTAGACGCTGGCCTTCTCGATGTCCTTGATGGTGATGAGGCCCTTGAGCCGGAAGTCGTCGTCCACCAGGGGCAGCTTTTCGATCTTGTGCCTGCGGAGGATCTCCTTGGCCTCCTCCAGGGTGATGCCCTCCTTGGCGGTGACCAGGTTCTCCTTGGTCATCACGTTGTCCACCAGCTGGCTCATGTCGGTCTCAAACTTCATGTCCCGGTTGGTGATGATGCCGATGAGCTTGC
>DVLB01000086.1 GCA_018715695.1 Candidatus Galloscillospira stercoripullorum | reverse complement strand
TATTTCCACCCGGGGCGGTAGAAACGGCAAGTGCCGCAATCTTCATCATCTCCGGCACAACCGGATTGATAGCGGTCAAATCCCGGTTTCTGCTGCATGAGCAGTTCAAACGCCCGCTGCTTGCCCTTTGTGAAATACATTCCGGCTGTACCTCCTTTCCTGCGGGCATAAAAAAACGCCACAACTTCTTTGAAGCTGCGGCGTAGTATGCAGAAAGGGACGCTATCTCTCGATAACGTCCCTTTTGCTTGGTTATTCACTTGTAACCTGTTTGCCCGCTGTCCATAAACGCGATGATATAAGGGTTTTTGCTTGTTTTCTTATCTCACCGCGCTTAAAGTCGTGTCTCTTTTTTTGGTTTCCGCAGGCGATTACAATGCTCGAAGTGCCAAGAGGAAAGGGGCATTCAAAAGGGATGCTTTTTTGCGTCCGCCGCACTTGCCTCGGAGGGGAAAAGACAGTATGATGGGAGAGAGACTACTTGTAGTAAAAAGTGATGAAATGGGAAGAAAAGGAATGGGAAAAGAGAGGATATATGGAGAAAAGGACAAAAACAGGGGCATTTTCTTTGCGAGAATATAGACTAACTGTAGTGGCACGCCGATTGCAGAAGAAAGAGACAGACAAGTAAGACCCAGGGAACGACGATAATGGAAGTAGGAGTGTGGAGTTGGAATGTCTGATATGGTAAGGGAACTTCCCGGTATCCTGATCCTCTCTCACGGGCCCATGTGTACTGCTGTCATGGAATCGGCAGAGATGATCGCCGGAGAGCTGGAGAATGTGCAGGCGCTGCCCTTTGGGGAACAGGACGACCTGGAGGCATATGGCCAGAGGGCCAGGGAGATGTACGCGGCGATGCCGGAGGGGTCCATTGTGCTCTTTGACCTGTTTTCCGGTACGCCCTTCAACCAGATGATGGCCCGGTGTGAGGGAATGGAGGTGGAGGGCCTGTGCGGACTGAGTCTGCCCATGCTGCTGGATGCGCTCTCCATGCGGGAATTTCTCTCAGGAGGCGAACTGGTGCAAGCCTTGGCGGAGTCGGCCCGGGCCGGTGTGGTGGACGTAGGCGAATTCATGCATCAGGCGCCGGAGGGATGAGGGTCCCTGCCGCGCCGGGAATGGAGTGACCAAATGAGAAAGGAACGAGTGCTAGCCTATGTGGTGGAGCGCTGCCGGGAGCAGCAGCCGGTAGAAGGCGTCACAGCACGGGAGGCGGCGGAGGCCCTGGGCATCTGGCGCAACGACGTGACCGTGGAGCTCAACCGCTTGGTGGCTGAGGGAAAGCTGTGCCGGGAGGGGAAGAAGAACATCCGGTTTTTCCCGCCTCAGGCTGCCGGCGCGTCCGGGGAGGACCCGGGAGAGCAGGGCGGCGAGGAGGAGCTGCCCTCCGCGGCGTTTTCCCGGCTGGTGGGTGCGGGTGGTAGCCTCAAGCACCAGATAAGCGTGGCCAAGGCGGCGGCGGCCTATCCCTCCCACGGGCTCAATATGCTCATCCTGGGCCCCACGGGCTCGGGCAAGAGCGCCTTTGCCCATGCGGTGTGGGAGTACGCCCGGGAGATCGGGGCTTTTGGGGCCCGAAACGGAGAGATCCCCTATGTGGTATTCAACTGCGCGGAGTATGCGGACAACCCGCAGCTGCTGCTCAGTCAGCTCTTTGGCTACCGGAAAGGGGCCTTCACTGGGGCCACAGAGGACAAGGTGGGTCTGGTGGAGGAGGCCAACGGCGGAATCCTGCTTCTGGATGAGATCCATCATCTTTCGGCGGCGGGACAAGAACTGTTTTTCACCCTGCTGGACACGGGGCTCTATCACCGCCTGGGAGACAATACCACCCGGGAGGCCAGGTTCATGCTCATCGGAGCCACCACCAAGCCAGTGACCGATCTGCTGGACACCTTCCTGCGGCGCATGCCGGTGCTTATCCAGATGCCGGCGCTCTCGGAACGGCCTATGAACGAGCGGCTGGAGTTCATCGAGTATTTCTACGCGGAAGAGGGGGCCCGGGTGGGCCGGGAGCTGCGCATCAAGCGTGAGGTGCTCAACGCGCTCATGGACTATACCCTTCACGTCAACCTCGGCACATTAAAAAACACCATCCAGATCTCCTGTGCCAAGGGGTATCTGCGGCAGTTCTCCCGGGAGGGAGGCGGCGAGATCACCGTGACCTTTTCCGACCTGTCTCTTCAGTCCTACGGAGGGGAGGAGCGGGCCGGGGGGGCGGAAGCGGTGCATGTGTTTCAGCGGGATCTTCTCATCGCACACGGCCGGCCCCGAAGTGCCGGCAGTGATGTGCCCGCTTTTGCGGACATCTATGACTTTGTGGACCGGCACCTGGAGCAGGGGCTTCAGCGGGGGCTGAGCTCGGAGGATCTCCAGCAGATGGTGGTCTCCGAAGTGGACAATTACTATGTGACGCTGGACCGGGTCCTTCAGGAGCCGGGCACCGACATGAATCTGCTCAACAGCGTGCTTTTCCCGGGATGCGTGGGCATTTCGGCGGAATTTCTGGGCATGGCGTCCCGGGAGCTCAACCGCAGCTATCCGCCCACCGCTCCGGTGCTGTTGGCCATGCATATCAGCCAGTATGTAGACCGGATGCGCTCGGAACAGCCCGCCTTTCCACCCGATTTCCGGGACGTGATGAAGGGGTATGTGCGGGAGACCGAATTTCTCCGGCGCAGCCGGGAGTGGCTCTCGGGGGCGCTGAAGGTGAAGATCACCGACGATGAGATGAACGTGCTGGCCATTCTGCTGCGGCGGGTCGCCGATCAGCGGGAAGCACCGGCGATCTGGATCACCGCCGTCTCGGGAGGGGAGCAGACCGCCTCCAGCATGTCCAAATACATCAATTCCGTTTGCAATACCTCTCACCTCCACTGGGTCAACAGCCGGTCCGACGGGGCGGTGGAGAGCATGTTCCGCCGGGTGTGCGAGAATATCCGCACCTTCCACGGCAGCGGCGGCAACCTGATCTTCACCGACATGAAGGTCCTCTCCGGGCTGGAGGTGCAGCTCAGCCGCTCCACCGGAGTGCCCTGCAAGGTCGTACCCATTCTGGAGCAGCACCTTTTGATGGAGGCCTGCCAGGTGACCATGGCCCTGGAGGCGGATCTGGAGAGCACCGCCCGGCAGATCCTGAGCAATTACAGCCTCTTTCTCCGGGGCTTTTTCCAGGGGGCGGGCATTCCCTGGACCCCGATCCCCCAGGAGGGGGAGCAGGAGCGCAGCAAGATCGTGCTGTCGGTGTGCGTCACGGGTATCGGAAGCGCCAGGAGCGTCAAGGACGTCTTGGAGAAGCGGCTGTCCTACATCCCGGGGCTGCGGGTGGTGGCCCTGAGCACGCTGGAGGATTTCCAGACCATCAGGAGCCACTACGGCGGCGCCCTGCGCCTGGTGGTGGGCACGGTGGACCCGGGGCTGCCCGGAGTGCCTTTCCTTTCGGCAGAGCGGGTCTTTACCGCCAGTGGGATGCAGTACCTCTCCACGGTCCTGGACGACTGGGAGAGCGGCGGCTGCGTGGCCGACGCGGAGGGAGAGGAAGCGGGCGGAGAGGCCCTGGGGCTGCTGCGGGAGAACTTCCAGTTCATCGCGCCCAATGTGGACCGGGACCGGGCGGTATTGTGCATCGGACGGATGATGGACGCCTTGGAGCGCCGTCACTACCACAGGCCGCTGCCTCAGGACGTGCGGGTGCGCCTTTTCATGCACGCGGCCAGCATGCTGGAGCGGGTGATGGCCGGAGAGCCTTTGGAAGAGGACCCACGCCATGAGGAGCAGATCAGCGCCAGAGAGGCCTGGTTTCAGTTTTTGGAGGAGACGGTCCGGGAGGCCTTCCGGCCCTTTGGCCGGGAGATCCCCCGGTCGGAAATCTACTATTTCATGCTCTCCCTGCCGGAGGACCTGTGAGAGGCACGGCGTGAAAATCAAGAAACAGTGAGGAGGAAGCAAATATGGTCAGCGCGCAAGTCAAGGTGATCAATGAGACCGGGCTCCATGCCCGGCCAGCCAACCAGTTCGTGAAGGAGGCGGTGAGCCACAGGGGCTGCAGCGTCTCCATCCGCAAGGGAGGCAGGAGTTTCAACGGGAAATCCATTGTCAGCGTGCTCTCGGCCTGCGTCAAGTGCGGCGACGAGATCGAGATCGTGGCCGACGGCGAAGACGAGGAGCAGGCACTGGCAGAGCTGGTGGCCGCGGTGGAGAGCGGCCTGGGCGAGTGACAGGGGGCGAGAGAGATGTCGATGATCTTTCGGGGAAGGGGCGTGTCCGATGGCCTGGCCATGGCGGAGATCCTGGTGCTGGGCCGCGCACGGCTCCACGTCCCGGACGGGCCCGCCGGGGAGCCGGAGGAGGAACTCCGGCGGCTGGAGCGGGGCCTGGAGCAGACCCGGGACCGGCTGCAAAGACTGCGCACGGAGGCAGCTGAGAAGCTGGGGGAGAAGGAGGCGGAGATCTTTGACGCCCACCTCACCGTGCTGGAGGACGAGTATTCCGTGGTGGAACCCATGCGGGAGCTGATCCGCACCCAGGGACTGAGCGCGCCTCAGGCGGTGGAGCGGCAGTTTGACGAGCTCTCGGAGATGTTCCGCTCCCTGGGGGACGCCCTCATGGCCGAGAGAGCCGCCGATACGCAGGATCTCAAGGAGCAGCTGCTCCGCGCCCTGTTGGGAGAGGAGGACGGCGGGGCGTGTGATCTGGACCGAAACGTGATCGTGCTCGCGGAGGAGCTGCTGCCCTCAGACACGGTGCGCATGGACCTGTCCCATGTGGTGGGGCTGGCCACCCATCTGGGGGGGGCCACCGCTCATACCGCCATCATTGCCCGCACCCTGGGTATCCCGGCGGTGGTGGGACTGGAGGGCTGGGAGGAGATCTCCTCCGGGACGGAGGCCATTCTGGACGGCGGCGCGGGGACCCTGACGGTTTCGCCGGGAGAGGCGGAGCGGGAGGCCTTCCGCCGCTCGGACGCGGCACGCCAGGAGGAGGAGCAGTCCCTGGCCGCCTTTCGGGCCATGCCCACCGCCACCGCCGACGGGAAATGCTTTGAACTGTTTGCCAACATCGGCTCGCCGGGAGAGGTGAAGGCCGCCCTGGAGCAGGGGGCGGAGGGTGTGGGCCTTTTCCGCAGTGAATTCCTCTTCATGGACCGTGCCGACCTGCCCGGAGAGGAGGAGCAATTTGAGGCCTACCGGCAGGCTGTGGAGCGGATGGAGGGAAGACCGGTGATCATCCGCACCCTGGACGTGGGGGGCGACAAGAAGCTGCCTGCCCTGCCGCTGCCCCAGGAGGAGAATCCTTTCCTGGGGTGCCGGGCGGTGCGCATGACCCTCAAGCGGCCCGACGTGTTCCTGCCCCAGCTCCGCTCGCTGCTGCGCGCGGCGGCTTACGGTGATCTGAGCGTGATGTTCCCCATGATCTCGGGCCTGGAGGAGCTGCGCGCGGCCAAGGCCATGCTGGAGCAGGCCAGGGAACAGCTGGAAGCGGAGGGCGTCCCCACGGGGCGTGTAAAGGTGGGCATCATGGTGGAGATCCCGGCGGCGGCCCTGATGGCCGAGCGGCTGGCTCGGGAGGCTGATTTCTTCTCCATCGGCACCAACGACCTCATCCAGTACACCCTGGCGGCGGAGCGGGGCAACGAGAATGTGGCGGGACTTTACACCGCCTACCATCCGGCGGTGCTGCGGCTCATCGCCGCCACGGCCCGGGCGGCGGAGGCGGCGGGGATTCCCTGCGGTATGTGCGGCGAGGCGGCGGGGGACCCGCTCCTCACGGCGGCCCTGCTGGGCATGGGGGTGGGAGAGCTGTCCATGAGTCCCAGACTCATCCCCCGCGTGCGCCGGCTCATCGGCGGCCTGACGTTGGAGCAGTGCCGCGCCCGGGCCCGGGAGCTGCTCTCCCAGAGCGATGAGGGGGCGGTCCGAACGTTTCTGATGTCCCAGGAGAATGTATAACCTATCCGTCCCGCCGGGGCTGCTATCCGTAGTGGCACGCCTTTTGCTAGTATATTTAAGTGTGCACAAACAAGCCCGGAACAGCCCGAAAAGAGCGGACGGATCGCAGCGGTAAGAACCGTACAACAAAGAGAGGAGGTGCGAGCATGCGCAATATCGTTATGGCAAGGGTAGACGAGCGGCTCATACACGGTCAGGTGATGACGTCATGGCTAAAGGTGACCGACGCCAACACGGTGCTGGTGGTGGATGGCCCCTCGGCTTCCAATGCGTTTTTGCGGCGGATCCTGTTTGCCGCGGCGCCCAAGAACATCGAGCTTCAGGTAATGGGGGAGGAGGACGCGGCGGCCTATCTGGCGCAGGAGTCTCCCGCCGGGGAGCGGGTTTTTCTGCTGGCCAAGACTCCGGGACCCTTCCTGCGGCTGATCCGGGGCGGGATCCGTCCCCAGGAGGTCATTCTGGGCAACATGGGGGGCGCCGCAGGCAGAAAGCGGTTCAGCCGCAGCATCAACGCCAGCGACGCTGAAATCGGTCAGTTCCGGGACATCCTGGCTGCGGGTGTGGGCCTCTACTGTCAGATGGTCCCCACCGATCCCAAGGAAGACGTGAAGAAACTGCTGTAAAGAGATTATTTTAGGAGGGAGAAATATGGGTGTCAGTACGCTGCAAATTTGCCTAATCGCGCTTTGGTACTGCTTTGCCAACATCAGCTGGCCCTTCGGTTCCATGGGCCAGTGGGCCACCATCAACCGGCCTCTGGTCTCCGGCCTGGTGGTGGGCCTCATCCTGGGTGACCCGGTCCAGGGCGCCATCATCGGCGCCACCATCAACATCATATATCTGGGCATCATTTCCGCCGGAGGCTCCCTGCCCTCCGACTCGGGCATGGCGGGTGTCATGGGTACCGCCTTCGCCCTGATCGGCGGGCTGGACACCAACACCGCCCTGGCCCTGGCCATCCCCATGGGCCTGCTGGGCTCTGTGATCGAAGTGCTGACCATGACGGGACAGTGCTTCCTCATCCCCCTGGCCGACAAGATGATCGATCAAGGCAAGTACCGGGCCATTCCGTGGATCAACGTCTATATTCCCTACATCATCAAAACCATCATCCGCTTCGTTTTGTCTTTTGTGATCCTGTATGTGGGTTCCACCGCTCTGGACAGCGTCACGGCGGCCCTCAGCGGCCGGGTGCTGGATGCCCTGAGCGTCATGGGCGGCCTGCTTCCCGCCGTCGGCGTGGGCCTGATGCTGCTGACCATTTTCAAGGGTAAGGCCCGCTTCTTCCTGTTCCTTGGCTTCCTGGCCACCAGCTACCTGGGCCTGAACACCATCGCCGTGTCCCTGGTCTTCGGCATCGTGGCCATCCTGGTGGTGGGCTTCAACAGCGAGGACTTCGCATCCTTCCGCAACGTGGAAGAGACCAACGAGATGGCCTGGCGCTACATCAAGAAGAAGGACCTGACCCACGCCTGGCTGCGGTGGAACTGGTTTTGCGAGTCGTGCTACAACTACGAGCGGATGCAGGGCCTGGGCTTCTGCAACGCCATGATCCCCTTGCTGCGTAAGATCTACAAGGGAGATGAGGAGGGCATGATGGCGGCCGTGAAGCGCCACGCCATGTTCTTCAATACCGACCACAGCTTCGGCGGCATGATCATGGGCATCTGCACCTCCATGGAAGAGCAGAAAAAGTCGGGCGCCGACATTCCGGACGAGGCCTTCGTTTCCCTCAAGTCCGGCCTGATGGGCCCCTGCGCCGGTGTGGGCGACACACTGTCCCAGGTGGTGCTCATCCCCATCCTGTCGGTCATTTTCATCAACCTGGCCATCCAGGGCGCTGTGTGGGCGCCGGTGGCCTACACGGTGATCTTCATGCTCATCTTCTACGGCGTGAGCTACTGGATGCTCAACCTGGGTTATAAGAGCGGCGGCGAGACCGTGCTCAAGCTCATGGAGAGCGGCCTGCTGGACAAGGTCATCGAGGTGGCCAACATCCTGGGCTGCGCGGTAATGGGCGCCCTGGTGTGCAACTATGTGAGCTTCAACTGGAACGTGGTCCTGGTCCAGGAGGGTGTGGAGGTCTTCAACCTCCAGACCGGCGTGTTCGACGCGATTTTGCCCAACGCCATGCCCCTGCTGCTCACCGTCGGGGTATACGCCCTGTGCAAGAAGGGCGTCAAGAGCGCGTACATCACCTTCGGCGTCATGGCCCTGGGCTTCGTTCTGGGTCTGCTGGGCCTCATCGCCTGAGGAAAGAAAGCTTCAAGCGCCCCGTCACTGCGGCGCGTAAAAAAGAAAAGGGCGCAATGCCAGGAGGAGAAAAACAATGAGAATCAGTATCGTGGGGATGTTCGTCAAGGATCTGGAGGGGGCCAAGAAGTTCTTCATGGACTACTTTGGCGCCCAGGAGCACGCGGTATACGAGGAGGACAACGGCTTTAAGTCCTATATCCTCAAGTTCGACGAGGGGCCCAAGCTGGAGCTGATGACCAAGCCCGAGATCGTGGACCAGCCCAAGGACCCCAACCGTACCGGCTTTGTGCATATCTGCATCAAGGTGGACAGCCGGGAGAAGCTGGACGAGATCACCGAGAAGTTCCGCGCTGCGGGCTACGAGATCCTCTATGAGCCCGCCACCGTGGGCGGCAAGGAGACCCGCGCCATTACCTTTGAGGGCAATATCCTGGAAGTGAGCGCCTGAGGGGAGTGGAGCGCGCCATGAACAAATTCCAAAGGCTCTTCCAAGGCGCAAAGCCCATTATCGGCATGGTCCACCTCAAGCCGCTGCCCGGCTCGCCGGGGTACGGCGGGGATATGGAGGAGATCTGCCGCGCCGCTCTGGCGGACCTGGCGGCGCTGGAGAAGGGCGGAGCCCACGGAGCCATCGTGGAGAACTTTGGGGATGTGCCTTACGGCGCAAAGACCGAGCCGGTCACCCAGGCGGCAATGGCCCACATTGCCACCCGGCTGCGGGCCGCCAGCGCGCTGCCTCTGGGGATCAATGTGCAGTTCAACGACTATGAGGCTGAGTGGGCCATCGCCTATGCCTGCGGACTGGACTTTATCCGTGTGGAGGTCTTTGCCGAGCACCGCATGGGCCCCAACGGGTATCTGGCCCCCTGCGGGCCGGAGCTGATGCGCCTCAAAGCCCGCTATCCCAGGGACATTTTGCTGTTGGCCGACGTCCACGTCAAGCACACCTTCCCCGTGGTGGAGCAGCCGCTGGATTTCACGGTGGAGTCCATTCTGGAAGGTGGAGCCGACGCCCTGATCTGTACCGGGCTGGTCACCGGCAAGAGTCCCAGTGTAGCCGATGTGGAGGAGATGAAGGGCCTCTCCGGCGGTGCGCCGGTGATCGTGGGCAGCGGCGTGAGCGAGAAGACGGTGCGGGATTACCTGGCCGTCTCTGACGGGGCCATCATTGGCAGCAGCCTGAAGGTGGACGGTGTGGTCACCAATCCCGTGGACGCGGCGCGGGTGGCGCGGCTTACAGAGCGCCTGGGCTGACGGCTGCGGAGCAATACAGCAAAGGAAGACTGTGATATGGATATGAACAAGCCAGTGTGTGTCATCACCGG
>DVLB01000085.1 GCA_018715695.1 Candidatus Galloscillospira stercoripullorum | reverse complement strand
GGTCTGGCCCACCTGGTCCATCTTGTTGACCGCCAGCACCACCGGCTTGCCCGACTTGAGGAGCATGTTGGCCACCTCCTGATCGGAGGCGGTAAGGCCGGTCTTGATGTCACACAGGAAGATGATCACCGTGGCGTTTTCGATGGCGATCTCGGCCTGGGTGCGCATGAAGCTGAGGATCTCGCTGTCGGTGCCGGGCTCGATGCCGCCGGTGTCCACCAGGTCGAATTTTCTCCCCAGCCACTCGGCCTCTGCGTAGAGCCGGTCCCGGGTCACGCCGGGGGTGTCCTCCACGATGGACAGCCGCTGGCCCACCAGCTTATTGAAGAGCATGGATTTCCCCACGTTGGGGCGTCCCACCACTGCGATGAGGGGCTTTGCCATAGGGATCACTTCCTTTTTCAGCGTCCGGCGTATCCGTTCACACCGTTATATCAAAAATCGCATCGCACAGGTCAAAGCCGTCCTGGTTGACCTTGCGCACCCGCACGCCCAGTTCCCGCTCCACGTCGGCAACGGTCACGTCGTCCAGGAACACGTCCTCCCCGTGCCGGAGCATGTTCACCGGCAGCAGCAGCCGCTCCCCCAGCTCCCTACCCCGGAGCTGCTCGATCAGGTCGTGCCCGGTCACCAGGCCGGAGACCGTGATGCTCTCGCCCAAAAAGCGGTTGATGATGGGATAGACACTGCCACTAGTATGGCATTTTTCCATGGCCATGTCAACGATTTCCAGAAGCCAGGGGGCGATGTCCACCCCGCAGGCGATGGAAAAGGGGGGCGCGCTTCCCTCCTGGGCAAGCTTGAGGGCGGAGTCAAACTCGGTGCGCAGCAGGCGCATCATGCCCACGCCGTTTTCCAGCTGGGTGTAGTCCTCATAGTACTCGTCCTCCGGGATGGGCCGCCCGGCACGCAGGTAAAGCTCGTCCGAGCACCAGAAGATCCGGGTGCCGTGCTTCTCCAGGCACCGCGCCGCCATGGCCTCCACCTGATCCAGGACCGCCGTAGCCTTGGGCTGGTCATAGGGCTCCAGGGGGCAAAGCCCCTCTCTGTGCCGGGTCAGGCCCACCGGCACAATGGACACGCTGTTCACCTGGGGATAGAGCCCCTCCAGCCAGGCCATGGTCTTGTCCATCTCGGGCCCGTCGTTGATGCCGGGGCAGGAGACGATCTGGCAGTTCATGGTGATCCCCGCCCGGGCAAACCGCTCCATGATTGCAAGGCCCCGCCCGCCGTCGGGAAAGCCCAGCAGCTTGGAGCGCAGCTCCGGGTCCGAGGAGTGGACCGAGATGTTGATGGGGCTCACATGGAGGTCGCAGATGCGCTGCACCTCCCGGTCGGAGAGGTTGGTGAGGGTGATATAGTTGCCCATGAGGAAGGACAATCGGGCATCGTCATCCTTAAAGTAGAGGGTCTCCCGCATCCCCTTGGGGAGCTGGTCCACAAAGCAGAAGATGCACCGGTTGGCGCAGGAGCGGGCCCGGTCCATAAGGTAGGTCTCAAAATTGAGTCCCAGGTCCTCCCCCTCTCCCTTCTTGACCAGAAGGCTGCGCTCTCTGCCGTCCGGAGCGAGCAATTTAAGCTCCAGCCTCGGATCGTAAGTATAGTATTTGTAATCCAGCACGTCCACGATCCGGTGGCCGTTGACCTCCGTCAGCGTCTCTCCGGTCTTCACGCCCGCCCGCTGGGCCGGGCTCCCCTTGTCTACGGACAATATCCTGGTCAGACTCACGGCGCGCCCTCCTCTCGTCTTCTGGTCTTATCATACCCGATTTGCTCAAAAAAGAAAGAGGGGCGACCCAAATGGGTATCCCCTCTCTCCCTCTTTTACGCAGTTGTCTCCGCTTACTTCGCCGCAGCCTCAGTCTTGCCAAACTCATGTCCGTTGTAGGACAGGCAGGACTTGCACATGCGGTGGGGCAGACGAAACGCGCCGCACTTGGGGCAGGTCGTGACATTGGGCGTCTCCAGCTTCCAGTGGGAGCTGCGACGCTTGTCCCGGCGCGCCTTGGACACTTTTCCCTTAGGGACCGCCATTGATGACACCTCCTTAGGTTGATGCCCTGCGAGGGGCAAAAGTTACTTGCTTTACTCTTCAGGCTGTTCCAGAAGCTTGGCCAGCGCCGAGAGTCTGGGGTCGACTTCTTTCTTGCAGTCACAGGGCCCCTCATTGAGGTTGGCGCCGCATTTGGCGCACAGTCCCTTACAGTCCTCTGAGCAGAGATGCTTGGTGTCCATCCCGAGAATGAAGGCGGTACGGGCGATCTCGTCGAGATCCAGCTCCTCACCTTCCAGCAGATAGATCTCCCCTTCGCTCTCCTCGTCGGCCAGCTCGGTGGCCAGGAGGGTGTCAAGAGGGATGGTCTGCTCCTGAGAAAAGGCCTTTCCGCATCGGTCGCAGTGCAGCTCCAGCACAGTGGAAGCCTCGCCCTGAAGTTCCAGGGCGCCTGCCCGGTTGCGCACCGTCCCTGTCACCTGGATAGGATGCTGGGCGGGACAGATCCCGCCGAAGTCCAGCTCGGACAAATCCATCGCAAAGGCAAAGGGAACGCTGCCCCCGGGAGTGTGGATCAGCTCTCTCAAATTCAGTCGCATGGTACACCTCGCACAACGGTACAGCGGGTATTATAGCGAAAAAGCGATCGCTTGTCAAATGTTTTTTCGCCGCATAGCTTCTTTTCCTTTTCCGGAGGCGGGGTGCTTGTGCACGGGTGCCCGCTGTGGTATGATACAGGGGAAATTTTTTGACCGGAGGGGTATTATGCGGGAATTCACCGTCACCAAAAACGACGCCGGGCAGCGGCTGGACCGCTGGCTGGGCAAGGCGCTCCCCCTCCTGCCCGCCCCTCTGGCCCAGAAGTACATCCGGCTCAAGCGAGTCAAGGTCAATGGAAAGGGCTCTCAGCGGGACTACCGGCTCCAGAGCGGCGACCTGCTCCAGCTCTACATCAACGACGAGTTTTTTGACACCCCCACGGAGGAGAATGCCTTTCTCTCCATCTTCAAGCCCCACCTCAACATCGTCTACGAGGACGAAAACCTGCTCTTGCTGGACAAGCGGCCCGGCATGGTGGTCCATCCCGACGAGACCGAGCGAGTCAACACCCTGCTCACCCATCTCCAGGCCTACCTTTATCAAAAGAAGGAGTGGAGCCCCTACCGGGAAAACTCCTTTGCCCCCGCACTGTGCAACCGCATCGACCGCAATACGGGGGGCATCGTCATCGCCGCCAAAAATGCCGAGGCGCTGCGCATCATGAACCAGAAGATCCGGGATCGTGAGATGGAGAAGTCCTATCTGGCCATCGTCCTGGGCCGGATGAACCCGCCGGAAGGCAAGCTGGAGAACTTCCTGCTCAAGGACGAGGCCAAAAAGCAGGTGAAGGTGTTCCGCTCTCCCGTTCCGGGCGGAAGGACCGCCGTTACCTTATATAAAACACTGCGCTGCCAGGACGGCCTCTCCCTGGTGGAGTGCCGCCTGCTCACCGGGCGCACCCATCAGATCCGCGCCCAGTTCGCTGACGCGGGCTGTCCCCTGCTGGGAGACGGCAAGTACGGCCGGGAACGGGACAACCGCCGCTATGGGCGCAGCGGCCAGGCCCTCTATTCCTACAAGCTCCGCTTCTCCTTCTCCACCGACGCGGGGCTTCTGGAGTATCTCCGGGACCGGGAATTCACGGTGGAACAGGTGGATTTTGTGGAGGAATATTTCGGCTCGGCCCGGCACTGAATCCCCCCGGTCGGTCCTCTGCGACGCATTGCGTTTTTTCCATGTAAAATACCCGAAAAAAACCTGCTTTTATTATTGACATTTCCCCCGATACCATATATCATTTGTTCCGTTGAAAAGGGCGTACCCAACCGCCGGTTGGGTACGCCCTTCGGATACTTTCACGATCAAAGAGAGAAACGGGGGAGGATAAATGTCCAAGGAGCTCATCCGTCTTACGGACATCGTCATGTCCTTTGACGAAGAGGTCATCATCGATCACCTGAATCTGTATATCAACGACAAGGAATTCCTCACGCTGCTCGGTCCTTCCGGGTGCGGCAAAACCACGACGCTGCGGATCATTGGCGGCTTCCAGACGCCTACCTCCGGCAACGTGTTTTTTGACGGCGTGAGGATCAATGACGTTCCGCCCTATAAGCGGAAGGTCAACACCGTATTCCAGAAATACGCCCTGTTCCCCCATCTCAACGTGTTTGAGAATGTGGCCTTTGGCCTGCGCATTCCCCGGACCGAGACCGTGGAGAAAAACGGCAAGACCATCACCCAAAAGGTGAAGCTGCCCAAGAAGGAGATCCACGACCGGGTCATGGAGATGCTGGAGGTAGTCAACCTCAAGGGCTTTGAGAAGCGCCCTGTCTCCGCCCTGTCCGGCGGACAGCAGCAGCGTGTGGCCATCGCCCGGGCCCTGGTCAATCAGCCCAAGGTACTGCTGCTGGACGAGCCGCTGGGCGCTTTGGACATGCGCCTGCGCAAGGATATGCAAAACGAGCTCAAGCGCATCCAGCAGGAGATGGGCATCACCTTCATCTACGTCACCCACGACCAGGAGGAAGCTCTGGCCATGAGCGACACGGTGGTGGTCATGGATCAGGGCCG
>DVLB01000084.1 GCA_018715695.1 Candidatus Galloscillospira stercoripullorum | reverse complement strand
TGGCACTGCGCCGGAAGCGGCAACTCCACCCACATCGCCTTTGAGATCTGCGAGCCCCAGGAGGCCCGCCTCATCGGCGTCAACTGGGTGGCCCAGAAGCGGGGTGGAGAGAGCCCCATCCCCTGGGCCATAGAGCGCATCCAGCGGGAGCTCATTGCCCGTGGTTACGACCCCAAGGGGGTGGACGGCAAGTTTGGCCCCGGCTGTGAGGCGGCGGTCATGGCCTTCCAGAAGGACGCCGGCCTCACGGTGGACGGCTCGGTGGGCAAGGCCACTCTGGCTGCCCTGGCAGAGCGGGAGGGGTCCTACATGGCCTACGACCCGGCGGAGACGGAGGACTACTTTGCCGCCGTGTGGGACCGCTCCGTGGCCCTGTGCGCTCACCTCTGCAAGCAGTACGGCCTGGACCCGGCCACCGACATCCTCTGCCACGCCGAGGGGTACCAGGCGGGCATCGCCAACAACCACGCCGACGTGAACCACTGGTTTCCCCTCCACGGCTATTCCATGGACGACTTCCGCACGGCGGTGAAGCAGGCCCTGGAGGGGGGCGAGACCCCCGCCCCGGCAGACCCCTTCCAGAGGGCCGTGGCGGTGCTGGCGGAGGAGGGCATCATCACCAACCCGGCGTACTGGACGGGCAGCGACAGCTACCGCGCCGACTATGTGCGCACCGTCCTTGCGCGGTGCGCCCAGAAAATGAAGGAGGAGAAGTAACATGGAGACTGTCAACGGCATCAAGGCCGCCATCACCGCCCTCATGGCGGTGCTCACCGCCCTGTGGGGGTGGTTTGGCTGGCTGGTGGTGGTGTGGGTGCTGCTCATGGCGGCGGACTACGCCACCGGCTCCGCCGCCGCCCTCAAGGCGGGCGCCTGGTCCTCCCGGGAGGCCAGGGATGGGCTGTGGCACAAGGCCGGGTGCATCGCCGCCGTGCTGGCCGCCGGGCTGCTGGACCTGGTGGCGGGCCAGATCATCGCCAATCTCCCCGGTGTGGACCTGCCCTTTTCCTACACGGTGTTCCTCTGCCCCCTGGTGCTGGTGTGGTACATCCTGACCGAGACCGGCTCCATCATCGAAAACGCCGGGGAGATGGGGGCTCCTATCCCCGCCTGGCTCACCAAGGCCATTGAGGCCCTGCGCGCCAAGGTGGACGAGACCGGGGAGGGGGGCGGCCATGGCTGAGTATATGACCATCAACTCCGTCATCGAGACCGTCTCCCGCCTCAAGCCCGGCGCGGTGGAGGACCGGGACATGGCCCGGTGGCTGCTGGACTTAGACGGGCGGCTGCGGCAGCGGCTCCTGCCGATGGAGGACAAGCCGGAGGAGGAACAGCCGGAGGAGGAACAGCCGGAGGACAAGCCGGAGGACAAGCCGGAGGAGGGGCCGGAGGCCCCGGTTGAGGCGGAGGCCCCGGTTGAGCCGGAGGGGGAGGACGCCGGGGACGGGGAGCAGAGCGGGCCCCCCATGTCCTGGCCGGAGGACGGGGACAAGCCCCTCTTCGTCCCCGTGGAGTACGGCGAGCTCTATGTCTTCTACGTCATCGCCATGGTGGAGTTCTATACCCGGGAATACGGGTCCTATAACAACACCATCATCCTCTTCAACGACCGCCTCTCCGACTTCCTCCGCGCCTGGCGCAGGGCCCACCGGCCCGCGCCCCGGGGGGCGGTGCGTGTGATGGACTGAAAGGGGGAAGGGGCCATGGAACTTCCAAGACTTGCCTATACCGCCTCCAAGCGGCTGCGGCAGACGGTGCGCTTTGGCACCCTCCAGCTGGGCCGGTCGGGCGGGGACGGGGACTTTGCCGCCACGGTCAACCTGTCCGCCCGGCTCTACCCCTCCCTCTCCCAGCGCCGCCCCCGGGAGCGGGACAGCTCCCATGAAAAGGCCACCGCCCTCTTCGCCAAGAACTGCCTGGCCCTGGTGGACGGGGAGGATTTTCTCTATGACGGCAAGAGCGTGGGAAAGGTGACGCCGGGGGAGAAGACCATCCTCTCCGTGGGCAGCAAGATCCTCATCTTCCCCGATAAGCTCTACTACGACACCGCCGCCGACCTCTTTGGCTCCATGGCCGCCCATGTGGAGGCCAAGAGCAGCCAGGTCACCTGGAGCAGCGACCGGGTGAAGATCACCGGCCAGGGGGACCTGACCAAGATCTTTCTCTCCGGCCAGGGCATCAAGATCAGCGGCAGCAGCCGGGGGAAGAACAACGCCACCCTGGTGGTCCATGAGGTAACGGCGGACACCCTGGTCTTTCAGGCCGACCGGTTCGAGACGGGGGGCGAGAGCAACACCGTCCACTTTGAGCGGGAGATCCCCGACTTTCTCTGTGCCTGCGAGAGCGCCAACCGCCTCTGGGGGGCCGACCAGGAGGGCACCATCTGGGCCAGCGCCCTGGGCGACCCCCTGACCTTCTACGCCTACGAGGGCCTGTCCACCGACTCCTTCGCCGTGGCCGTGGGCACCGACGGGGCCTTTACCGGCTGCAGCGCCTACTCCTCCAACGTGCTCTTCTTCAAGGAGGGGGTGCTGCACAAGGTGATGGGCGCGGTGCCCAGCGAGTACCGGGTGTACGACTACACCATCCCCGGCGTGCAGGCAGGGAGCGAGAAGAGCCTTGTGACCATCAACGAGACCCTCTACTACAAGGGCACCGACGGCGTCTACGCCTTTACCGGCGCCACCCCCACCCTCATCACGGAAAACTTCGGCACGAGGCGCTTTGTGGAGGCCTCCGCCGGGACCGACGGCTCGGGCTACTACATCTCCATGCGCGACGCCGCCACGGAGACCTGGGGCCTCTATGTCTACGACACCAAGACCGGCATCTGGCTCCAGGAGGACCACACCCATGTGGTGGACTTCGCCGTCGCCGACGGCGCCATGCACTTCCTCGGCGCCGACGGCGTCATCTCCAAGGTGGTGGAGGAGGGGGGCGACGAGCCCTTTTCCTGGCAGGCGGAGTTCTTCCCCCTGGACGACACCATCTACGGCAAGCGGGGCTACGGCAAGCTGTGGCTCAGGCTGGAGCTGGAGCAGGGGGCCTGGGTCAAGGCGGAGCTGCGGGAAGACGACGGCCCCTGGCGTCACGCCGGAACCTGGAGCGGAGGGCGCAGGCAGAGCGTCACCGCCCATCTCTTCCCCGGCCGGTGCGAGTCCTTCCGCGTGCGCCTCTCCGGCTGGGGCAGGTGCCTTGTCAAAGGCATGGTGCGGGAATTTGACGTGGGAAGTGAGGACTGAGCATGGACATCATCGACAAGATCGCCCCGGAGCTCACCACGGAAAACCTCTCCCACTCGCTCAAGGTCTTCCGGGACTATATCGTGGACGCCATGGAGCAGATCGATTTCGCCCTCGCCAGCCAGCGCACCCGCCTGAGCGGCGCGGTGACGCCGGAGGACGTGGAGACCCTCTCCCGCTCCGTGGCCGCCCTGGCAAGCGCCGTCACCGCCGTGGAAAACGAGGTGCGCCAGCTCCAGGAGCGCCTGGCCGCGGCGGAGGAGAATGCCGAGGCTGCCCGGGAGGAGGCTTCCGCCCTGGGCACGCGGCTCTCCGACCTGGAGCAGCGGGTGGAAGCACTGGAGCAGAGCGGAGAGGGACAATAAAGGAAGGGAGTGTGAACCTACTATGACCACAGACAAGAAAAAGGAGGAGGAGCTGCAGCCGCGCACCCTGGCCTCCGGATACACCCCGCTGGACGTGAGCGGGAACGACTACGCCTCCATGGTGGGCATGAGCGACGTGGACAAGGCGGCCATCGAGGCGGCCCGGCAGTCCTACAACCAGGCCAGCGCCGCCGGGAACAAGGGGGCCATGGACGCCGCCCACCAGCAGGCGGAGGCCATCCGCGCCAAGTACGGCTACTCCGGCGGCGTGGACGGGTCCCAGTATCTGCCCGACGCCTCCTCTGGCAGCTTTTCTTACGCCCAGGCCCCCACCTATGTGAGCAAGTACCAGGACCAGATCAACGCCCTGACCGCCCAGATCATGGGCGCGGCCCCCTTCTCCTATGACCCGGACAGCGACCCCACCTACCAGCAGTATAAGGAGAGCTACAAGCGCTCCGGGGAGCGGGCCATGCAGGACACCCTGGGCCAGATCGCCGCCCGCACCGGCGGGCTCGCCAGCTCCTACGCCGCCAGCGCCAGCCAGCAGGCCTACGATAACTACATGGCCGCCCTGGCCGACAAGGTGCCGGAGCTTAAGCAGCTGGCCTACTCCATGTACCTGGACGAGCAGAGCGCCCTGCGCTCCAACCTCAACACCCTCCTCTCCCTGGAGCAGAGCGAGTATGCCAAGTATCTGGACGCCCTCTCCCAGTATAACGCCGACCGGAACTTTGCCTATGGCCAGTTTACCGACGACCGGGCTTTCGACTACCAGACCGACCGGGATGCCCTGGCTGATGAGCGCTACGACCAGCAGTGGGACTATCAGCTCTCCCGGGATGAGATCAGCGACAGCCGGTATGACCAGGAGTGGGACTACCAGCTCTCCAGAGACAAGCTGGAAGATCAGCGCTACGCCCAGCAGTGGGCCGCCGCCCAGGCCCAGCAGGCCCAGCAGAGCGACCAGAGCGACCAGCAGCAGCGCAGCGCGGCCTACGACACCGTTTCCAAGCGGGCGGCGCAGTATAAGGACACGGAGGAGGCCATGGCCTACCTGGAGCGGGCCGTGGAGGGCGGCTATATCACCGAGGAGGAGGCCGCCTTCATCTACCTTATGGAGCTGGGGGCCCAGCTGCCCCGGCAGGTGAGCGTGCCGTCGTTCTCCTACCAGGATATGCTCTCCATGGCCCCGGCCTATGCCTCCCAGGCGGGGTATCCCAACGATCTCAAGCAAATGTTTATCCGGTAAGGAGGCGTCGGCATGAGCGCGGAGAAACCCGTCCCGGCCCGGGAGACCTTTTCCCTGGACCGGTATATTTCCAAGACCGCCCGGGAGCGCAGACAGCCGGAGCGCGCCTCCTCCGGGTCCGGCGGGGGCATGGGGTGGACGGAGGGAAAATTTTCCCTGGACCGGTACCTGGGGGAGCGGGACATCCTCTCGGGCCGGGGCCGGAATGAGGAGGCGGCGGCCTGGTCCAAGAACCTGGCAGACCTCTCAGAGCGCATGAGCGCGGACTATGCCGCCCGGAAGGATACCTACCAGGACGCGGCCACCTTCTACGACTACCGCGCAGAGCGGGAGGGGGAGATGGACGCACTGCTCCGTCAGGCCAAAGAGACCCAGGCCCACTACACCGACTACGCCTCCACATACGACCAGATATACGGCTCCGGCAGCGCGGACAAGGTGATCGCCGGCCTTCGGGAGGGCATGGAGTATCTGGAGGGGCTGCGGGAGAGCCTGCGCAGCGAGGGGCAGTACTGGGGACAGTGGGACAGCGCGGAGGAGTACGACAAGTGGAAGACCATCTCCACCATGGATACAGCCCAGGTGGGGCAGCGCCTTCACGAGGAGCAGCGCAAGCTCTCTGCGCTCAAAGCCCAGGTGGACGCGGCCCAGGCCGCCATCCCCCAGTATGAGGAAAACCCGCAGGTCATCTCCGCCATCATGGCGGCCCAGGAGGAGTACGAACGCCTCAGCGAAGAGTACGCCCAGGGGCAGGAGACCCTGCGCCGCCAGAACCAGGAGCTTCGCCAGGCGGAGCAGTACCAGACCCTGGCGCGGTACGCCGCCCTGCCGGACAGCCCCGACTTCGAGACCCTCTCCCGGCAGGGCGCGGAGAGCGGGGAGGGATTTTTCAACGCACCCGCCTTCCCCCTGCTCACCGGGGGCCGGGACGAGGTGGAGAAACTGGCCGCCCGCGCCGCGGCCACGGAGGAGCAGAGGGCCATCTACCACTACCTGCTGGCCAAGGAGGGGGAGGAGGCCGCCGGGGCCTACCTGGACGCCATTACCCCCGGCCTCAACGCCAGGGCGGGTCAGGCGGTGGGCGGCGCGATCACCGACCTACCCGTCCCCGCCCGGGTCCCCGCCACCCTGGCCATGGGCGTGTACGCGGGCCTGGACCAGTTCGGGCGCGGGGTGGCGCAGATCTTCGTCGACGAGCCCCTGGACCCCGGCGTCGCCGCCTACGCCTCCCAGACCGTGCGGGAGGGGCTCTCCAGTGCGGGGCCGGAGTTTTTCGGCAGCAGCCTGGGCCAGGCGGCCTACGACGCGGTGACCACCACGGCCAACATGGCCCCCTCCATCCTCCTCTCCTCCCTGACCGCCGGCCTGGGCGCGCCCGTCGCGGTGGCCAGCGCCGTGGGCGTGGGGGCCCTGGGCGCCAGCGCCGGCGGCAACGCCTACGGCCAGGCCATGGAGCAGGGGTACACCCAGGAGCAGGCGGCAAACTACGGATTGCTCGTCGGCGTCAGCGAGGCGGGGCTCCAGTACCTGCTGGGCGGCATCGGCAAGCTGGGCGGCGCCCTCACCGCCAAGGCGGCCCGGGCCATCAGCAACATCGACAAGGCGCTGCTGCGCGTGGGCGCGGACCTGGGGGTGCACCTGGCAAGCGAAGGCGTAGAGGAATATCTCCAGGAGATCCTGGACCCGGTGTGGCGCAACCTGCTGTTGGACGAGGACAACGACATCAAGCTGGTGAGCGAGGATGCAGCCTACGCTTTGCTCCTTGGCGTGGTGACGGCGGGCCTCCTGGAGGGCGGGCATATCGTGACCGCTGACCTGGACCTGAACAGGACCGGCGCTGCCATCCGGGACGCGGGCAAGTATGAGACGCTGCTGGAGAACGCCCTGGCGCTGCCGGAGGGCTCGAAGGCCCGGACCCTGGCCCAGGAGCTGCGCGGCGGGAGCCGGAAGGCCACGTCCATGAACGTGGGGGAGCTTTTCGCCGCCTACGCCCGGGAGGGCGGTGACCTGACCTTCCTGCGCACCGCGCAGGATGGGCCGTCCAGCGGCACGGACGCAGGGGAGAGCGCCCCCGGGGGGCCGGCTGCAGGAAATAGGGAGGCCGGGGGTGCGGACGCCGTCCCGGCGGACGCGCGGGCGGTTATGGAGCGCCTGCTCTCCGGGGAGAAGATCAGCCGCAATCAGGCCTCCAAGATCGCCCGCAGCGGCGCCGCCGTGGCGGAGCTCTCCCGGCGTACCGGGGCGGAGATCAACACCGACGCCCCCATCAGCGCCCTCAAGACCGCCATCCAGGCCCTCTCCCGGCAGGGGGAAGGCATCTCGGAGGCCGCAGAGACGC
>DVLB01000083.1 GCA_018715695.1 Candidatus Galloscillospira stercoripullorum | reverse complement strand
CCCTTTAGGCTTCCCAGAGCGGCTTTGATGGAGTTGCCGGCGGTGTCCTCGTCTTCAGGGCCGGGCCTTCCGATCTCGCCCACATCCTCGCTGACCATGGCCACCGCGTCCTCCAGCTCGGCGCTGCACCGCACCACGGCACAGTCCTCGATGCGCAGCCGCTCCACGATCCACTCTTTGGGGATGTCGTCGGCCAGCTGCACCACGGCGCAGTCGCTGACCTGGAGGCCGGTGCTGTGCTGCTCCAGCATCCATCTGGTGAGCTTGACATAGGGCTTATCACGCAAGAGCGCGCCCTTGGGCAGCAGGGTCTTCACCTCTCCGGAGATCTCGGTCAAAACGGAGAGCAGTGCCTCCCGCTTCTCCCGGGGGACCCAAATGTCCCCCTGGACATTCAGGTACTCCAGCCCCTCCAGCGCCGTACCCTGCTCGGGCACGGTCACGTCGCCGATGACGTACAGCTTCCTGCCCCAGCGCCCCACGGCCTCTTCGTCCAGGGTGAGGTCGTCGGTCACCACGGCCGTGTGGTCGGGGACGATGATGAGCTGGGCCTGCTCATCGATCAGGTCTATCAATTCCTCCACCTTGGACTGAGCGATGATCACCTCCCGGGCGCGGAAGGAGGCGCCCTTGTCGCGCAGAGCGGCGCCGCAGAGCTCTGGGTCCACCATGATGAGACGCTTAGCGGACCAGTAGAGGCTGTTTTTTGCCCGCAGCGCAAACAGTTTGTCGATGACCGCGCTGGGCTTGAGTACGATGGCTCCGTCGGGGTAGCAGGTGGTGGAGCCGTTGACGGTCACGCCGTTGAGAGCGGCATACATGCTCTCCGGGCAGGTCAGAGAGCCATTGACTGCCACGCCCACGCAGGGCTCCAGCTGCCGCCGGGTGTCGGGGCCGATAATCAGTGCACCGTTGACCACCAGATAAAACTTGGACGGAGAGACGGTGTCGCTGCTGCTGATTTCATGCCTCCCGTTGACCATGCGAAGATCCACGCCCTTTTCCACCTCCGCCACATTGGCGCAGTTGAGGGCAAAGGGCAGCTGGTTCATGGCAGCCTTTCCCTCCGGGCTGGTGAGCAGGACGGCGCTGTTGACGGTGATGGCCTCATAGTGGGCGTAGTCCTCCTGGCGCAGGTTCCTGGCGTCGCAAGTGGCGCAGTTGACGATAAGCTTTTTTGCCATAATTTATCCCTCCATCATGTTTGAAGCTGTTTTTTCAGACGTGAGCGGCAGCGGGACAGCCGGGAGCGGATGGTCCCCGGGGGGAGCCCCAGCATCTGAGCGATTTCCTTGGCGGTATAGCCGTCCAAATAACGCAGCTGAAAGATGGCCCGGTCCTGCGGGTCTACGGTCTGCAGCAGCATGGCGGCTTCGACCTCGGGAATGCCGGACGGCTCCGATGCGTGGAGCTGGAGGCTGTGCAGGGATTCCTGCTCGAGAACCGCCCGGCGGTAACGGTCAAAGAATAGGTTTTTGAAGGTGGAGTAAAGCCAGGCTCGCTGCTGACTGCTCGAGAGCTCGGTCAGCGTACCGGCGTGGATCAGGGCCTTGATAAAGGTCTCCTGCACCAGATCTTCCGAGAGCTCTCTGCTGCCGCTCATACGGGTTCCGTAAGCCAAGAGCTCGCTTTGGTATTCCTCGTACAGATCTTCCCACAATGTTTCTTGCCTCCTTTCTGCCTGGATAACGAATGGCAAAGGGAAAGTGTTGCAGCGAAAAAATAAAATTAGCTTTGAGATGTGGAGGTGCGGCGGGAACCGCTTGCCCCACGGACAGAAGCCCCCCGAAGGGTTTTCCTTCGGGGGGCTTTCTCTGTTTATGCAGTGGTTACTTCTCGGACTTAGAGGCCGCGGCCCTCTCGCCGCGCCGCGCCGATTTGACCACCACGCCGGTCAGGGCGAACAGGGCGATGGCGTTGGGGATCACCATGAGCTGGTTGAACAGGTCGGACAGGCCCCACACCAGATCGCTGGAGGAGATGGTGCCCAGGAAGATGAAGACCAGGGCCACGACGGTGTAGACCACCGTGGCCTTGTGGCCGAAGAGATAGACCACGTTGATCTTTCCAAACAGGTTCCAGCCCAGAATGGTGGAGAAGGCGAAGAAGAACAGGCAGATAGCTACGAAGGCCGCGCCCAGCTCGCTGCCCAGCACGGCGCCGAAGGCGGTTTGGGCCAGGTTTGTGCTGTTGACCAGCTGGGCGGCCTCGGCGGTATAGCCGTGCTGGAGCAGTCCGCCGGGGGTGTAGAGCACCGAGACGATGACCAGCGCGTTGAGGGTGAGGACGATGAAGGTGTCGATGAACACGCCCATCATGGCCACCACGCCCTGGTCGTGGGGAGAGGGGACGTTGGCCAGAGCGTGGGCGTGGGGGGTGGAGCCCATGCCAGCCTCGTTGGAGATAAGGCCCCGCTTGGCGCCCTGGCTGATGGCGGTCTTGAGGGCGTAGCCCAAACCGCCGCCGATGATGGACTGGGGGGCGAAGGCGTAGCGGAAGATCATGGCGAAGGTGGCGGGCAGGGAGGTGATGCGCAGCACCAGCACCGCCAGGGAGCCCAGCAGGAAGATGGCCGCCATGATGGGCACCAGCTTCTCGGTCACCGCTGCCAGGCGCTTCACGCCGCCCAGGAAGATAAAGGTGCAGATGACCACCAGCACGATCCCCACCGCCCACTGGGGGATGTGGAAGGCGGTGGAAAAGGTGGAGCTGATGGAGTTGGACTGGACCATGCACCCGAAGAAGCCCAGGGCCAGCACCAGGGCCACGGCGAAGAAGCCGGCCAGAAATTTGCCGAAGGGGCCGCGGAAGGCGGTGGTGATGTAGTACACCGGGCCGCCCTGGATGTGGCCCTGGCTGTCTTTGAAGCGGGTTTCCTGGGCCAGCACTGCCTCGGCGTAGATGGTGGCCATGCCGAAGAAGGCAAAGACCCACATCCAGAAGATGGCGCCGGGGCCGCCGGTGAGGATGGCGCCGCCGGCGCCCACGATATTGCCGGTGCCCACCTGGGCGGCGATGGCGGTGGCCAGAGCCTGGAAGGAGCTCATGCCGCTCTCATGCCGGTCTCCGAAGAGCTTGATGCTGCCGAACACCCGCCGCATTCCCTCCCGGAAGCAGCGGACCTGGACGAAGCGGGTGCGGATGGAAAACCACAGGCCCACTCCCATGAGCAGGATCACCAGAACGTAGTCGGACAGATAGGAATTTATCGTGGAGACCAGGGAGAGCAACACGGGCACATCATCCTTTCTCTTCCCGGCAAAGAAAAAGTGAACCCCGCCGGATGAGGCGGAGTTCAGTCCAATCAACAGGAAGCAATCGCGGCCCTTTCGCCCCCCAAAGGGAGAGAAAGCCCTGCATCCACTCTGTCCTTTTACCTGAGAGATTCAGCGCCGCCGCAGTGCGCGCCTTGCACCTTCGGTACCCGTTATTGGGATTCTCCAGAGCCACATCCGTCCATAGTCCCCACCCGGTTGCCGGGCGCCTGAGAGTGTTACTCCTTCGGCAGGCTCACGCCATTTCCCTACGGACTTCCTTTGCCGGTATTCGGTTGTGAAAAGTACCTTACCACAAAAAGCATCTCCCGTCAAGGCCGACGGCGGGAAAGGAAAGGCGGCGCTCCCGGAAGGGCCTTCCGAGAGCGCCGCCGCAAGGTCGGGGATCAGACGATGAAGTAGAGGATCAGGGGGATACAGACGATGTAGAGGACGGGATGGACCTGCTTGGCCTTGCCGGTGACTACCTTGATGAGCACGTCGGACAGGACGCCCAGGGAGATGGCGGCGGCAATGTCGCCGGTGAAGGTGCCAAACATGATCATCACGAAGGGACCAAAGCAGCCGGTGAAGTCGGAGAAGTCCATCTTGGCAAAGCCGGAGAGCATGGAGAAGCCCACGAAGATGAGGGCCACGCCGGTGACGGCGGTGGGCACCATGAGGAACAGGGGAGAGAGGAAGATGCACACCAGGAACAGCGCGCCGGTGACGATGGCGGTCAGGCCGGTGCGGCCGCCGGCCTCCACGCCGATGGTAGACTCGATGAAGGTGGAGATGGTGGTGCAGCCGGTGCCGGAGCCCACCACGGTGCCGATGGCATCCACCAGGAAGGGCTTTTCAATGTGGGGGAAGTTGCCGTCCTTATCCAGCATGTTGGTCTGAGCGCCGACGGCGATGAGGGCGCCGAAGGTAGCGAAGAAGTCGCTGGTGAAGAGGATGAAGATCCACACCAGGGCGCCGGGGATGTCCTTGAGGATGGAGGCGAAGTCATAGCAGAGGAACAGGTTGCCCACCTCGCCCATATCGGGCAGAGAGAAGAGGGAGGCCGGCACGGTGGAGACCCCCATGGGGATGCTGATGATGGTGCCGGCGATGATGCCGATGAGGATGGCGCCCTTGACCTTGTAGGCGGTGAGGATGCCCATGATGGCCATGGTGATGATGGCCAGCAGCACGGAGGGCTGCTTGAAGTCGCCCAGAGCCAGGCTGCCGCCCTCAAAGATGGCCAGGCCGGTGTTGGAGAAGCCCAGGTAGGCGATGAAGAAGCCCACCGCCGTGGGGATGGCGATCTTCAGGTTCTTGGGAGCAGGTCCACCACCATCTTGCGCACGCCCAGTACAGTGACCAGGATGAACAGGATGCCCGAGCACAGCAGCAGCGCCATGGCCCAGCCAAAGGAGAAGGCCCCGCTGTTGACCAGGCCGCCCAGGATGAAGTTGCTGCCCATGGCGGTGGACAGAGCCAGGGGCAGGTTGGCGTACAGGCCCATGAACAGGGTGATGACGCCGCTGACCAGGGCGCACATGATGAGCAGGGCGGACTTGCTGATGACCACGCCGTTGATGTCGGTGATGTAGGTCTCCGGTCCGAAGCCGCAGATGGCGGCGGGCTGGACGGCCAGGACGTAGGCCATGGTCATGAAGGTGGTGATGCCGGCCAGGATCTCACGCCGGACGGTGGTGCCGCGGTCTTTCAGGAGAAAAAAGTCTTTTTTCATGCGCTAGCTCCCTCTTCTTGAATGATTTTCTCTTGCACACTGGGGTATCTATGCTTACTCGACGACCTCCAGAATGGGATCGATGACGCTCTGGGTGGGCACGTCGATGAAGCCGCAGTCGGTGATGGCGTAGGCGGGGATGGCCGCCAGGCAGATGAAGCTGAGGAACATGAAGGGGATGGCGATGGGGGTGCCCATCTCGTGGGCCACCCGGTTGAGCTCCCGCTTCTTCTCGGCCAGCTCGGAGAGAGGCAGGTCGCTGAGCAGGCCGCAGATGGGATAGGCCACCTCGGCGGCCACCTTGCCCTCCCGGACGATGACCTGGCCGCCGCCCAGCTCCACGCAGCGGTTGACCGCCAGGGCCATGTCCTCAAAGCTGTCGCCCATGACGATGATATTGTGGTTGTCGTGGCCCACCGAGGAGGCCATGGCCCCACCCTTGATGTGGAAGCCGCCCATAAAGCCCTTGCCGATATTGCCGTTCTTGCCGTGGCGCTCCACCTGGGCGATGTAGAGCACGTCCTGGTCAGTGTCGCAGCGGACCACGCCGTCCACCACCGGCAGCTCCACGTCCCGGCGGTTGGTGAAGGGGATATAGGGCAGGGTGTCCATCACCAGAGCCTTGACCTTCTTGGCGCCGGCGGGAGCCTTGATGTGGAAGCTCTCAGGGGTGATGGGATTGAGCAGGTGCATGGTGTTGAGGATGCAGGGCTCGTGGACGGGGGTCTCGTAGTGGACCAGGAGCTTGCCGTTGTCGGTGATCTGGCGGCCGCCGGCAAAGGTGCTCAGGACCTTGAAGTCCTCGGGGCCGGTGGTGATGTTGATGTCGGCCCGGCGTCCGGGGGCCAGACCGCCGATCTCCCGCTCCAGCTGGAAGGCCCGGGCGCAGTTGACGGTGACCATCTGGATGGCGGTGACGAAGTCGGCCCCGTTTGCAAGGGCGGTGCGCAGGGCGTCGTCCAGGTGGCCCCGCTCGGCGAGGTCTACGGTGTGCAGGTCGTCGGTGACGATGCTCACCATGGAGGTGTCCAGGTGGTTGTCCAGCACGGTCTTGAGCAGGGTGGTCATGTTCCGGGCGGCGGAGCCCTCCCGCATCATCAGGTGGCAGCCGTTGCGCAGCCGCTCGAACACGTCCTTTTCGCAGAAGGACTCGTGGTCGGTGGACACGCCGGCGGCCACGCAGGCGCTCATGGCGCCGCCGTACATGTCGGGCAGGTGGCCCTGGAGGGTCTTGCCGGGCATGGAGAGGGCGTCGTCAAAGGACTCCATGAGATCGGGGAATTCGGCGGTGATGTAGGGGCCCACGCACTCGGAGAGGCCCACCGCGTCGGGCCGCTTGAGGGCCTTGCGGATGATGGCGGGGTCGAAGCGGCCGCCGCTGGTCTCCAGGTTGGGGGAGAAGGGTACATGGGAGGGGACGATGAAGTAGATCTTCAGGTCGGTGCCTTCGGCCTCCTTGAGCACCGCCTCGATGCCCTCCAGGCCGGAGACCACGCCCACCTCGTGCAGGTCGGTCATGATGCCGGTGGTGCCGTGGGAGAGGACAGCCTCGGCGAAGGGACGGATGGCCAGGGAGGAGCTCTCCGGATGGATGTGTCCGTCCAGGAAGCCGGGGGTGAGGTACTTGCCCTGGGCGTCCACCACGGTGGTGTTCTCCCCGATGCAGTACTCCACGTCGCCCACGGCGGCGATGGTATCGCCGCAGACGGCCACGCCGCCCTCGTAAATCTCGCCGGAGTACACATTGACGATCTTGCCGTTTTTGATCACCAGGTCGGCGGGTTTGGTGCCCTTGGCCACTGCCAGCACTTCCTTGTTCATACGCAACCTCCTAAAAAATATATGGTGTGCCTGTTTTACTCAGGGTGACTGCGGGGATCGGGCGGTGAGCAGGGCGTTTGCCACCATGCCACCCACCACCAGGGCGAGGCCCACCCAGCCGGACAGGGAGGGCCAGGGCTCGTGGAGAAGAAGGATGCCGCCCAGGGCCGAGAAAAGCACCTCCCCGCACTGGCAGGACTCCACCAGTGCCAGGCGCTGGGGGTCCCGGCGGACCAGCTGGGTGGCCTGGAAGAAGAGCAGGGTGGCGATGAGGCCGGAGAAGAGAGCCACCGCCAGGGACTGTCCCACCTGACCCGGGGAGGGGGGGCCGCCGCGCCACAGAGCGGCGGCGGAAAGGAGCAGCCACAGAGGCAGGGAGCACACCGTCATGGCCAGCATCCGCTGTGCGGTGGTGAGCCGGCCTTCGCACAGCTCCATGGTCTTGCGGTTGCCCAGGGGATAGGCAAAGGCGGACAGAAGTACCGGCGCGGCGAAGAGCAGGGCCGCACCCCACTCCCCCTGGCCCATCTGCTCGGCCTGGAGCAAAAATACTCCCAGGAGGATCACCAGGAAAGCGGGCAGGAGCCGCAGGGGGATCTTGCCCCGCTTTCCACCTGCGTCCCGGAAAAGAGGGGTCTCCAGGGCGCCGGCCAGAATGGTAAACTGAAAGGTGCCCGCCACCATCCAGCTGGGGCCGTAGGCTGAGGCGAAGGAAAGGGGAGCGTAGAAGGCGCCGAAGCCCACCAGACTCCAGAGAAGCCAACGCCAGGGCGAGCGCCCCACCTCCCGCCAGACGGTTTTGAGGCCGCCTCCGGGGAGGTTTAAGAGCAGCAACATGGGCAGCATCCACAGGTAGCGCAGGGAGGCGCTCCACATCCAGTCCCCGCCCCCCAGGGCCATGGCGGTGTTGAGAACGTAGGTGACCGAGAAGAAGGCAGAGGAGACGATCCCCAGCACCAGGGCTTTGGGCCAGGGCTTTCCTCCGGCGGTCATACCTTCACCACGGGGAAGCGGTCGGGCAGCTTGATCCCCGCCCGGTCATAGATGGCCGCACCCCGCGCACAGGCCTCCTTCAGGATGGCCTCCTCGTCCAGAGTGAGGATCTTGCGGTCGCGCATAAGCCACTTGCCGTCGCACATGGTGGAGAGGATGTTGGAGGAATGCATGGCGGTGACCAGGGCGGCGATCTTGTCATTGACCGGCATCATGGAGGGGCCGTGGGGATCGATGACGATGAGGTCGGCCTTCTTGCCCGGCTCCAGAGTGCCGTAGAGTTCGCCGTCCAGCAGGGCCTGGGCGCCCCAGCGGGTGGCCATGCGCAGGATGTCCTGGGCGGGCACCACGGTGGGGTCCAGCCGCCAGCCCTTGTGGATGAGGGAGGTGAGCCACATCTCGTCCACCATGTCCATGTGGTTGGAGGAGGAGGCCCCGTCGGTGCCGATGGACACGCAGATGCCCATCTTGAGCATCTTGGGGATGCGGGCAAAGCCCAGCACCCTCATGGCGGAGGCGGGGTTGTGGGAGACCTTCACGCCCCGCTTTTGGAACAGCTCCAGCTCCTCGTCGTCAAGCCACACGGTGTGGACGGCCAGCAGGTTCTCCCCCAGCACGCCCAGCTTTTCCAGGTGCTTGACGGTGCCCTCGCCCCAGCGCGCGTAGGTGTACTCTTTTTCCTCCTTGGCCTCGGCCACATGCATGTGGATGCCCACGCCGTACTTGTCGGCTAGCTCCTTGGTGCGCACGCACAGCTCGTCGGTGTTGTTGAAGATGGTCCGCAGGCCGAACCACACCTGCACCCGGCCGTCGGCGGTGTTGTGATATTTCTCCAGGTCGGCCACCTGCTGCTCCAGCTCCTGCTCCATGGTCCGCTGCCAGATCTTGGGCAGACCCTCGCCGCAGTCCATCACCGACTTGGCCAGCTTGCCCCTGAGGCCGGACTCCTTGGTGGCCCGGGCCATGCCCGAGACGAACTGGCCGCCGGGCTCGGCAAAGGAGGTCACCCCCGAGCGGATGAGCTCCAGGGAGGTCATCAGGGTGGAGACGTAGGAGTCCTCCTCGGTCATGTTGCTCTCGTAGGGCCACATCCGCTTGTGGAGCCAGGTGATGAAGTCCACGTCGTCCCCCACGCCCCGGCTGATCTGCTGGGAGGTGTGGACGTGGGTGTTGACAAAGCCGGGCAGAACGTACTTGCCGGCAAGATCGATGACCTCCGCGTCGGGTTTCACCAGGGCGGGGTCCACCTTGCCAACTGCCACGATCTTGTTGTCCTCCACCAGCACGCCGCCGCCGTCGTAGACCGTCTCGCCGGCGCCCATGGTGACGATGTAGCCGTTTTTCAGATATGTCTGCATACGGTAAGCCTCCTTTTGCCGTACCTCTTTACTTTTTCTGGTTCTGTGTTAAACTGAGTATAGAACCTATAATCGTTATAGGTTCAAGCTCCAAAATGAATTTTGTCGGAATGGCCAAAACGGTGGAGCTTCCCGACGCTTTTTTGCAGGAAACGGCGAGAAAAACAGGGCGGAGGGCCCTGGGGAAGAAGAAGGAGGGCACACGGATGAAGGAATATCTCTCCATTGGGGAGATCGCCAAGATCTTCGACATGGACGTGCAGCTGCTGCGCTATTATGACGCCCGGGGGCTTTTCGTCCCCGCTGTGCGCCACCCGGAAAACGGACGGCGGTACTACCACTTCGACCAGGTCTACCTCCTGGCCACCATCCGCTATCTGCGGCGGCTGGGCTACTCTCTGGAGCAGGTGGAGGCCTTTGTCTCCAACGAGGACGTGGGCAAGAATATGGACTCTATGACCGCCCAGGCCGAGGCCCTGCGACGGCGGTGCGAGGAGCTCATGGCCACGGTGGATACCATCCAGAAGAAGATCCGCTTCATCCAGCGAGAGACACCCCAGGCGGGGCGGGACACCTTCCGGCATAAGACTTACCCCACCAGGCCCTTCCTCCACATTGGAGAGGAGATCGACCTGTTTACCTACCAGCCCCTCTATTTCTATCCTCTGGTGGGGTTTTACACCGCCGAGCGCAAGTGGTTCGGGGCCTACCTATACCGGGAGGACGGGGCGGAGGCCCTGCCCCAGGGGACCGACCTGGCCCCCGACACCATTCCCGCCGGAGAATACCTGTGTGGCTACCATTACGGCAACTACACCACCATTCGGGAGAGTATCGGCCGGCTCTACGCCGAAGGGGAGCGGCAGGGCTTTGTACTGGACGGGTGCGTGGTCACCCTGAACATCATCGATCAGTTCTCCGAGGGACATCCGGACAACTATATCACCGCCCTGGAGGTCCGTATTCTCTCCAGAAGATAAGGGAATGAAGGCATAAAAAACGTGGGGACCGCTCGGTTGAGCGGTCCCCACAGCTTGTTTTACGGCTTGGTCTGCGAGCGGGTCCGTTACTGGCCCACCATGATGCGCAGGATCTCCTGGTCGGTGCTCTTCATGCCCTCCCGGCCCATGCGGCCGAAGGCGGCGATGGTTTCGTCCACGTCCCGCTTGACAAGGCCCTCGCCGTCGTGGAACACATGGCCGGTGCGGGCCATGTCCAGGGCCAGGAAGCCGGCGTCCACGGCAGTGGCGATTTTGGCGGCGCAGGAGGGCTTGGCCCCGTCGCACACCATGCCTGAGACGTTGGCGATGGTGTTGATGATGGTATCCGAGATGACCTCCAGGCTCTCCCCACACAGGAAGGCAAGGCCGGCGGCGCTGCCGCAGGCGGCGCTCACCACCCCACAGTAGGCGGAGAGCTCTCCGATAAAGGACTTCTGGTAGATGGCGATGAGGTTGGAGAGAGCCAGGGCGCGGTAGAGAGCCTCCTCCTCCATGCCCATCTCCCGGGCGTAGACGATGACAGGGAGAGAGACCGTCATGCCCTGGTTGCCGCTGCCCGAGTTGACCACCACGGGCATCACGCAGCCGCTCATCCGGGCGTCACTGCCTGCGGCGGCGTAGGCCGCGGCCTTGCGCCGGGCCGACTGCTCTCCCCCGGAGAGCAGGGTGTGGCCCACGCGGACGCCGTAGTCCCCCCGCAGCCCCTCCTCGGCAATGGACAGGTTGCACACCACCTGGTTGCCCAGCACGGCCTTGAGCTCGGAAAGGGGCGCGGTGCAGGCAAAGTCGTAAATTTCGGCCACCGTCATCTTCTGGCGGCGCGCTTGAGCCTGACGCACGCCGGAGGCCTCATGGAGCAGCACGGTCTCGCCGTTCCGCTCCTCCCGCACCACGTTGGTGTGGGCGTCGATGATCTCCACCAGGGCGGTGTGGCCGCCCCCCTCCGCCTCGATGATGATGTGCAGATTGGCGGTGCCCAGCAGAGGCTTTACCGTGCACACCCCCGTGCCCCGCAGCGCGCGCACCTTTTCCACATCCTCAGGGCGTACGGTGCTGAGCACCTCCATCTCCCGGTCGGGATCGCCCGCCAGGGCCCCCAGCAGGGCGCTGGTGTCAATGCCCCGCATATTGCCGGTGGTGGGGACGATAACCCCCTTCACGTTTTTGATGATGTTGCCACTGCAAGAGACCACCATGCGCTCCGGGAACGACCCCAAAAGCCGCCTGGCCCGGGCCGCCGCGTAGGCGATGGCGATGGGCTCGGTACAGCCCAGGGCGGGGACCAGCTCCTGACGCAGGATGGACAGGAACTCCTGCTGCTGTTGCGTCACGTGACATACCTCCTGAGTGGGCGGCCTTCCGCCCGCGGGATCAGCGCCTTCCGGAAATGCAGGAACGGAAGAGCTGTCTGTCAAAACATTGAGAATATGTGCATTATAGCAGAACACCGAGGCGGTTGCAAGGGATTTTCTGAGCGGAACCGAGGAAAGAAGGGATGGATAGAAGGAAAATGATAAGATTTCTGTATAAAATCAGGAGATAAATGGAGGGGGATACGGGTAGGAAATGACGGAAATGCAAGATAAGAAAGGACGCGATTCAAAAATGAGCTCAAATGTATCGTAGATTACATTCTGAAGGGGGAGAGCTATGGCAGAATAAAAGGCAGAACCTATTCCGGAAAAGACGGGAATGGGGAGACGCCGGAATCACCGGCGGCAAAGGTAAAAAAATCAAGTAAACGCAGCGGAGAGGAGAAGCAGCCATGTCTGAAACCAAGTCCAAGATCGTCAACGAATCCAAGAGCCAGTATGCCCCCGCTCTGGGCTACCGGGCCGCCGCCATCGCCTATACCAAGCGCAACTACATGACCAAGCAGGAGGCCGCCGCCCGGGGCATCGACCTGACCGAGGTGAGCAAGGCAGTGCAGTACAAGAGCAGCGTGGCTGCTTCCCAGGCCATCGTAGCCCAGATGGAGGACAAGAGCGACGTGGGTGAGTACATCGCCAAGATGTTCAAGGGCCCCACGGGCTACGAGGCCTTCGAGGTGGACGTGGTGGAGACCGGCCACGACAAGGTGGACCTGGAGTACCACTACTGCCCCCTGGTGAAGGCCTGGCAGGAGATGGGCCTGAGCGACGAGGAGATCGCCCAGCTGTGCGACAGTGCCATGGTTGGCGACACCATCATGGCTGAGACCGCCGGCTTCGAGCTGGACATCCAGAAGACCATCGCCCGGGGAGACGGCGTGTGCAAGCTGGTCTACCACGCGAAAAAGTAAGGCCCTGCAAGAGAGACCGCGGGCGGAGCGGGAAGTGAAGAAATGCTCAAGTACATCATCAAACGAGTCCTTATCATGATCCCCATTTTCCTGGGGCTCACCTTTATCATCTATCTGCTGCTCTCCCTGATGCCGGGCGAGAACGCGGCGGAGGCCGAGGTGACCCAGACCATTCTGGCGGGCACCCAGGTCACCGATGAGATGCGGGCGGAGATCTTCCGCAAGTACGGCCTGGATGTGGGAGTAGGGCAGCAGTACCTCAACTGGCTGGGCTCCGTGTTCCAGGGCACTTGGGGCAATACATACAGCAACCTGAGCAAGAGCGTCATCAGTGTCATCGGCGAGCGGGTGGTACCCACCCTGATCCTGATGGGCACCGGCCTTTTGCTGAGCTTTGTGATCGCGGTGCCTCTGGGGGTGCTCTCGGCCCTGAAGGTGAAGGGGTTCATCGACAATTTGTGCACGGTGATCACCTTCCTGGGCAACTCCCTGCCCGGCTTTATGGTCTCCATCCTGGGTATCTATGTCTTCTCGGTGACCCTGGGACTGCTGCCGTCCCAGTACAGTACCCGGGGCAACTACCCATACTTTGTATACCTGGTGATGCCCGCGTGCATCATCGCCATCACCACCATGGGGCGCTACATCAAGCAGACCCGCAGCAGCATGCTGGAGGTGATGAACGAGGAGTATGTCAAGACTGCCAAGTCCAAGGGCCTGCCCTACGGCAAGGTGGTCTTCCGGCACATGCTGCGCAACGCCGCCATCCCCATCGTGACGGTGGTGGGCCTGTCGGTACCCAACCTGATCGGCGGCTCGGTGGTCATCGAGCGCATTTTCTCCTGGCCGGGCCTGGGCAGCTACCTGGTGGACGCCATCAACATGCGGGACATTCCCGTTATCATGGGGATCGTGGCCATCATCATCATCATCGTGCTGGTGACCAACCTGCTGCTTGACATCATCTACACCTGGCTGGACCCCCGGCTGCGGGTATGAGGAGGGGCGGTATGAAAAAGCAACAACAGTCCGCCCTCGCTGCGGGGAAAAAAGGCTTCTGGTACCGCTTGCTGCGGGACCCCAAGGCCATGGCGGGGCTCATCTTCCTGGTGGTGGAGATCGTGCTGGTGATCATCCTGCCCCTGGTGCAGGGACTGGACCCCGACGTGGTCTACGCCGACGCCCTGGGCAAGTCGCCCCAGGAGTCGGGCCACCTGCTGGGTCTCACTGACGCTTATCAGGACGTGTACGCCCGGCTGCTCTACGGCGGGCGGGTGTCCCTGACCATCGGCATCGGCTCCACCCTCATCGGCATCATCATCGGCGTGCCCGTGGGGCTCATCGCCGGCTACTACGGCGGCAAGGTGGACGCCATCCTCATGCGCCTGGCGGAGATCTTCCTGTCCTTTCCCTCCCTGGTGCTCATGCTGGTGATGGTGGCCATCTTCGGGGCCAACATCGGTATTCTGTGCTTCCTGCTGGGCTTCCTGGGCTGGCCCAGCGCCGCCAAGCTCATTGAGAGCAACGTGCGCTCGGTGGCCAAAAAGGAGTATGTGGAGGCGGCCCGGGTGCTGGGCAAGAGCAACCTGAGGATTGTCTTTGAGGACATCATGCCCAATGTCCTGGCCCCGGTGCTGGTGACCATCCCCTTCCGGGTGTCCGCCGGTGTGCTCTCCGAGGCCTCCCTCAGCTTCCTGGGGGTGGGCATCGAGAACTCCTGGGGCAAGTCCATCAACTACGCCCTGTCCTCCTTCGTCATGCAGAAGGAGCCCTGGATCTGGGTGCCCGCCAGCGTGCTCCTGGTGGCCACCATCGTGGCCATCAACCTGCTGGGCGAGGGCATCCGGGACGCCTTCGATCCCAAAATGCGGCGGTAAAACCGCCTTTGCGAGCTTTCCCACACGATTATATCTAAGGAGAGATGGATCATGTTCAAACACGCGAAGAAACTCTCAGCCCTGGCGCTGAGTATGGCCCTTGCCCTGTCTCTGGCCGCCTGCTCCACCCCCGCCGAGCAGAACCAGGGAGGCAACGGAGATGACAACGGCTCCACCGCCGCCCAGACCATCATCTTCGGCCTGTCCAAGACCTGGGAGACCCTCAAGACCACCGAGTTCATCAACGGCGCCACCCATCAGGTGGGCAGCCAGATCTTCGACAAGCTCATCTACCTGGACGAGAGCAACACCGTCCATCCCAGAGGGGCCGATTCCTGGGAGTGGTCCGAGGACGGCATGACCCTCACCTTCCACCTCAACCAGAACGCCACCTGGCATGACGGCGAGAAGGTCACCGCCGAGGACTATGTCTTCTCCTACAAGTTCTACGCCACCAACGAGGTCCAGTTCCAGAACCGGGCCGGCACCAAGTACCTGGCCGGCGTGGACCCCTCCACCGGCATTGAGACCGGCACCGACACCGCCGAGGTGGTGGCCGTGGACGACTACACCCTGGAGCTGCACATGAACGCCCCCTATAACCAGACCTCTTACATGGCCAGCGCCCTCAACTCCTTCTACGTCCTGCCTGAGCATTGCTTCCTCAAGGACGACGGCACCCTCATGAGTGATCAGGAGATTTACGACAACGCCGAATACTGGAACGCCCCCATCGGCTCCGGCCCGTGCAGCTACGTCAGCGAGGTAGCCGACAGCTCCATCACCCTCCAGGCCGATCCCGACTATCACCTGGGCGCTCCCGCCTTCGGCACCCTCATCATGCAGGTCATCGACACTTCCACCGCCGTGGACAAGATCCTCTCCGGCGACGTGGATATTCTGGGCTTCAACCTCTCCACTGAGGTGGCCGAGCAGTACCTGGACAACGACAAGGTGATTATCTCCAAGGAGACCGACCCCTCCACCCAGGTCAACCTCTGCTTCAACAACAAGCGGGTGCCCACCAAGATCCGCCAGGCGGTGGACCGGGGCATCAATAAGCAGGACATCCTGGACAAGATCTATAGCGGCAACGGCGTGGTCAACAACTCCATCATCTATCCCACCTACCCCGGCTATGAGAACATGGACATCTATAATCCCGAGGAGGCCGCCGCTCTGGTGCAGGAGGCCATTGCCGAGGGCGACTGGAGCGCCGACAGCAAGCTCATCATCGGCGTGGTGAACACCACTGGCGAGAATGCCGCCATCCTCATCAAGAGCCAGCTGGCCGAAATCGGCATCCAGGTGGAGATCAAGCAGGATGAGATGGCCACCATCCAGCAGGCCATGATTACTGACCTGGGCGAGGGCAGCGACTACCAGTACAGCGCCGCCATCTGGACCCTGGGCGCCACCTACATCCCCTCCAAGATGCTGGGCGTGTTCGCGCTGTACTCCGACAGCCTGTTCCTCCACAACGAGACCGAGGAGATCTATCCCATCTATGAGGCCTACCTGACCGCCCAGACCGCCGAGGCCGACGCCGCCGTTATCGCTGACTTCCAGGCCTGGGAGCATGAGAACGTGCCCCAGTGCACCGTGGTGCAGTACGGCGCCTACTCCGCCACCTCGCCGCTGGTGAGCAATGTGGACCTGTTCAACACCTCCAACTTCAACCACGCCTCCTGGCTGTGGACCATCAACGACTGACCGATCAGAAACAAGCAGAAACAAGGGGTTTTTTGTATGGATGAGCCGCTTCTCAAGGTAGAGGGACTGTGCGTGAGCTTCCGCATTGGCAAGCGGGACATACCCGCCATCGAGGACGTGGGGTTCTCCCTGTATAAGGGAGAGACCCTGGGGATCGTGGGGGAGTCCGGCTGCGGGAAGAGCGTCACGGCCAACACTATCATGGGGCTTCTGCCCAAATACAGCGGGAAGATCACCGCCGGCTCCGTGCGGCTCAAGGGCAGGGAGATCACCGCCATGACCGAAAAGCAGCAGCGGGAGATCCGGGGCAATGAGATCTCCATGATCTTCCAGGAGCCGATGACCAGCCTCAACCCGGTCTACACCATCGGCACCCAGATGGTGGAGATGGCCCGGGCCCACCGCCGCATCTCCCGCAAGGAGGCCCTGGCACGGAGCCTGGAGATGCTGCGCCGGGTGGAGATCCCGGAGCCGGAGCAGCGCCTGCGGGAGTACCCCCATCAGCTCTCCGGCGGCATGCGCCAGCGGGTGATGATCGCCATGGCCATGATGTGTGAGCCCGACGTGCTCATCGCCGACGAGCCCACCACCGCCCTGGACGTAACCATCCAGGCCCAGATCCTGGATCTGATGAACGGCCTGAAAAAGACCTCCCAGACCGCCATCATGCTCATCACCCACGACATGGGAGTGGTGGCAGAGTCCACGGATCACGTGCTGGTGATGTATGCCGGGCAGGTGGTGGAGAGCAATTCCACGGAGAATATCTTCAACCATCCCCTCCACCCCTATACGCAAGGCCTGCTCAAGGCCATCCCCCGGCCCGATGAGGATACCGACACCCTCTACACCATCCCCGGCCGGGTGCCCACCCTGGAGGAGATGCCCTCGGGCTGCCGGTTCGCCGAGCGGTGCCCCTACGCCACGGAGAAGTGTGTCTCCCAGGGACCCAAGCTGGTCTCCCACGGAGAGGGCCAGGTGCGCTGCTGGAAATACGGGGAGGGATAAGGTTGTCTGAGATTCTCTATCAGGTGGAACACCTGAAAAAGTATTATGTGACGGGCAAAGACTTTCTGGGCCGGCCCACCAAGACGGTCAAGGGTGTGGACGACGTGTCCTTCGCCGTGCGCCGGGGGGAGATCCTGGGCGTGGTGGGCGAGTCGGGCTGCGGCAAGTCCACCCTGGGCCGCACCATGCTCCGCCTTCAGGAGCCCACGGAGGGCAAGCTCATCTTCAACGGCACCGACATCACCAACCTCTCCGACCAGGAGATGCGCACTTACCGCAAGCAGATGCAGATGGTCTTCCAGGACCCCTTCGCCGCCATCAATCCCCGCAAGACGGTGCTGGACTATGTGAAGGAGCCCCTGGAGGTCTTCGGCATCGGGGAGAAGGGGGAGCGGGAGGACCGGACGGTGGAGATGCTCCGCCGGGTGGGCCTGCCCGACGCCCATATTCACCGCTACCCCCACGAGCTCTCGGGCGGCCAGCGGCAGCGGGTGGTCATTGCCCGGGCCGTCATCGCCACCCCCAAGTTCATCGTCTGCGACGAGCCGGTCTCCGCCCTGGACGTGTCCGTCCGGGCCCAGATTCTCAACCTCATGAAGGACCTGCAGCGGGAGATGGGGATCTCCTACCTCTTCATCTCCCACGACCTGAGCGTAGTGCGCTACCTGTGCGATCGGATCGTGGTCATGTACCTGGGCAAGGTGGTGGAGATCGCCGACAAGAAGGAGCTCTTTGAAAACCCCCTTCACCCCTATACCAAGGTGCTCCTCTCGGCCATTCCCGTGCCGGTGTACGGGGCCAAGCGGGAGCGGTTGTTCTTCCACGGAGAGCTGCCCAGTCCCCTCAACCCCCCGGCGGGCTGCCGGCTCCACACTCGCTGCCCCTATGCCACGCCCGAGTGCGCCTCCTGCGAACAGGAGCTGCGGGACGTCGGTGGGGGCCATATGGTGGCCTGCGGACGCTATGAGCAGCTGCAGGGGCAGTAAGAGCATACAGCTATCCCAGTCCCCCGGAGAGCGCCCCTCTCCGGGGGACTTCTTTTCCCCGGCAAAGCGGGGGAAAATGGGAATGCTTCTTGCGGCTTAAGGTATTTGCGTGTAAAATCGAGATACAATGATCAGAAGAAAGGGAGGGGCAGCATGACATACAAGAGCGACATTGAGATCGCCCAGGCGGCCTGCCTGCGGCCCATCACCGACATCGCCGCAGCGTGCGGCGTTTCCGAGGAACGCCTGGAGCAGTACGGGCGCTACAAGGCCAAGCTGGACCTGGGCCTCATCCGTGAGGAGGGGCGGACGGACGGCAAGCTCATCCTGGTCACCGCCATCACCCCCACCCCCGCCGGGGAGGGGAAGACCACCACCAGCGTGGGCCTTTCAGACGGTCTGCGCCGCATCGGCAAAAAGGCGGTGCTGGCCCTGCGGGAGCCCTCCCTGGGCCCGGTGTTCGGCATTAAGGGCGGGGCCGCCGGCGGCGGATACGCCCAGGTGGTGCCCATGGAGGACATCAACCTCCACTTTACCGGGGACTTCCACGCCATCGGCGCGGCCAACAACCTTCTCTCCGCGATGCTGGACAACCACATCCAGCAGGGAAACACCCTGGGCATCGACGTAAAGCGGGTCACCTGGAAGCGGTGCGTGGACATGAACGACCGGCAGCTGCGCAATATCGTCTGCGGCCTGGGCGGGCGGATGCAAGGGGTGCCCCGGGAGGATGGTTTCGACATCACCGTGGCCAGCGAGGTCATGGCGGTGCTCTGCCTCTCTGACAGCATCGCCGACCTGAAGGCGCGGCTGGGGCGGATGATCGTGGCCTACACCTTTGACGGCCGCCCCGTCACCGCCCATGACCTGAAGGCCGAGGGGGCCATGGCCGCCCTGCTCAGGGATGCCCTCAAGCCCAACCTGGTCCAGACTTTGGAGGGGACCCCCGCCCTCATCCACGGCGGGCCCTTCGCCAACATTGCCCATGGCTGCAACTCGGTGCTGGCCACTCGCATGGCCCTAAAGCTGGGGGACTACGCCGTCACCGAGGCGGGCTTCGCCGCCGACCTGGGGGCGGAGAAGTTTTTGGACATCAAGTGCCGCATGGCGGGGCTCACCCCCAGCGCGGTGGTGGTGGTAGCCACCGTCCGGGCCCTGAAGTACCACGGAGGTGTGGACAAGGCCCGACTGGGTGAGGAAGATCTCTCCGCCCTGGAGAAGGGTATGCCCAACCTGCTGCGCCATGTGGAGAACATCAAGGAGGTCTACGGTCTTCCCTGCGTGGTGGCCCTCAACGCCTTCCCCACCGATACCAAGGCGGAACTTAAGCTGGTGGAGGAGAAGTGCCGAGCCCTGGGCGTGAACGTGGCCCTGAGCGAGGTGTGGGCCAAGGGCGGCGAAGGGGGCATGGCCCTGGCGGAGGAAGTGGTGCGGCTTTGTGAGGAGCCGGGAAACTTCCGCTTTGCTTACGATACGAACCTCTCCATCGAGGAGAAGCTGCACGCCATCGTTACCCGGGTCTACCACGGCGATGGCGTGGCTCTTACCTCCAAGGCCCGGCGGCAGGCCGAGGAACTCACCGCCCTGGGTTTTGGCGCTCTGCCCGTGTGCGTGGCCAAGACCCAGTACTCCTTCTCCGACGACAGCGCCCTCCGGGGTGCGCCCGAGGGGTTCACCGTCACCGTGCGGGAGCTGAAGGTGTCCGCCGGGGCGGGCTTCCTGGTGGCCCTCACCGGGGACATCATGACCATGCCCGGCCTTCCCAAGGTGCCGGCGGCGGAGAAGATCGACGTGGACGAAAACGGCGCCATCACGGGCCTTTTCTAAAGGAGGAGACGAGATGCAGACAGCGGAAAAGACCTGTGAGGGTTTTCTCAGCGAGCTGGCCGCCAAGGTGCCCGCCCCCGGCGGCGGTGGAGCCGCCGCTCTGGCCGGTGCCCTGGGGGCGGCCCTGGGGTCCATGGTGGCCAACTACACCATAGGAAAAAAGAAGTATGCCGCCGTGGAGGAGGATGTGAAGGGGCTGCTCTGCCGCGCCGAGGAGCTGCGCCGCTCCCTGCTCTCCCAGGTGGACGCCGACGCGGCGGCCTTTGAGCCTCTGTCCCGGGCCTACGCCATCCCCAAAGAGGACCCCGGCAGGGAGGCGGTGATGGAGGAGCGCCTCTGGAACGCCGCCGCCGTGCCTATGGACATCTTGCGCCTTGCCTGTGAGGCGGTGGAGATCCACAGTGAGCTGCTGGAGAAGGGGAGCACTATGGTCCTCTCCGATGTGGGCACCGGCGCGGCGCTCTGCCGTGCCGCCATAGAGGGGGCGCTCCTCAACGTGAAGGTCAACACCGGCGGCATGGCCGATAAGCAGCGGGCAGCCGCCCTGGAAAAGGAGGCCCAGACTCTGGCGGACAAGTACGGCGCCAGGGCGACGGAAATTTACAAGACGGTGCTGGGGAGGTATGCGTGATGGCGGAGATTCTCAAGGGCGCGGCGGTGGCCGCCGCTCTCACCGAGCGCACCCGGGCCCGGGCGGAGACCCTGGCGGAGCGGGGCGTGCGCCCAACCCTGGCCATCGTCCGGGTGGGGGAGCGGGAGGAGGACCTGTCCTACGAGCGGGGAGCCCTGCGCCGCTGTGAAAAAGCGGGGGTGGAGGCCCGGCTCTTCTCCCTGCCGGGAGGGGTGTCCCAGGCCGAGCTCCTCTCCGTGATGAAGAAGATCAATGATGACGAGACCATCCACGGCTGCCTGCTGCTGCGGCCCCTGCCCGCCCATCTCCGCGAGGAGGAGGTGTGCGCCGCCCTTTCTCCAGAGAAGGACGTGGACGGCATTACCCCGGCCTCCCTGGCCTCGGTGTACGCCGGGACCGGGGCGGGCTATCCCCCCTGTACCGCTCAGGCCTGCCTGGAGATTCTCGATCACTACGGCTATGAGATAAGCGGCAAGCGGGCGGTGGTGGTGGGCCGCAGCCTGGTCATCGGCCGTCCCGCGGCCATGCTGCTCATGGGCCGCAACGCCACCGTCACCCTCTGCCATACCCGCACCGCAGACCTTCCCGGCGAGTGCCGCCGCTCGGACATTCTGGTTGCAGCGGCGGGACGGGCCGGCGTGGTGGACAAAACCTGCCTTTCCTTGGGCCAGGTGGTGTTGGACGTGGGCATCAACGTCACCGAGGAGGGAAATCTCACTGGGGACGTGGACTTTGCCGCGGCGGAGGAGACGGTGGCAGCCGTCACCCCGGTACCCGGCGGCGTGGGGGCGGTGACCACGGCGGTGCTCTGCGCCCATGTGGTCTCCGCCGCCGAGAGGGCCGCGAGGTGAGAAGTCCCCAAGACCAGGCCCTGTGTGCCGCCCTGCGGCAGGAGATGCTGCTTGCCCGGCGGGGGCAGGGAGAGGATGCGCGCCGGGAGAAGTCGCGGCGCATCTGCGCCCACATGGCGGCCCATCCCCTGTTTGCCCGGGCCGGCACTGTGCTGCTCTACCGGGCGGTGCGGGGGGAGGCAGACCTGGCCGCCCTGGCCGTCTCGGGCAAGCGCCTTGCCTATCCCCGGTGCCTGGAGGGCGGGGCCATGGAGGCCCTGGTCCCCTGGGACAGCTCCGCCTGGCGGCGGGGGGCCTACGGCATCCCGGAGCCCGACCCGGAGCGGTCAGACCGCCTGGAGCCCCATGAGCTGGACCTGATCGTCTGCCCCTGCGTGGCCTTTGACGACCATTTCCACCGGCTGGGCATGGGGGCGGGGTACTATGACCGCTACCTGGCCCGGTGCCCGGAGACGGCGGCGGTGGCCGCCGCCTTTGCCTTCCAGCGGGCCCAGCGGATTCCTGCCGCCCCCTGGGACAGGCCCATGGCCGCCGTTTTTACAGAGGAAGGGGCCCTTTTAGCCCCCTGAGAGGAGAGAGGACTGTGGAAGGACCCATCACCATGGAGCCCATCGCCCATATCCGCACCCAGTTTCCCGACAAGTTCGGCATTCCCCGCCAGAGCGGCATGGTGGACGCACTGCGCGCCACGGTGGTCTTTGAGCCCCCCTATCGGAAGGAGGAAGCCCTCCGGGGGCTTACGGAGTTTTCCCACATCTGGCTCATCTGGCAGTTTTCCCGCGCCGTGCGGGAGGGCTGGTCTCCCACGGTGCGGCCGCCCCGCCTGGGGGGCAACGAGCGGCTGGGGGTCTTCGCCACCCGGTCCCCCTTCCGGCCCAACGCCATCGGTCTGTCCTGCGTGCGGCTGCTGGGCATCGAGCGCAGCGAAAAGGAGGGCAGTGTGCTCCTGGTGGCGGGGGCCGACCTGCTGGACGGCACCCCCATCCTGGACGTGAAGCCCTACCTGCCCTATGCCGACTGCCACGCTGAGGCCACCGGGGGCTTCGCCGCCGGTGGGGACGACCACCGGCTTATTGTGGACTTCCCACCCGCCCTTCTGGAGAAGGTGCCGCCCCAGGAGCGGGAGGGACTGCTGGGGGTGCTCTCCTGTGATCCCAGGCCCCCCTATCAAAAGGACCCGGGCCGGATCTACGGCATGGCCTTCGGGAGCGTGGAGGTCCGTTTTACCGTGGCGGAGGGGACGCTCACCGTCCGGGACGTGGAACAACGATAAAGGGGAGGAGAACATATGCTGCACATCTACTGCGGAGACGGAAAAGGCAAGACCACGGCGGCCTTCGGCCTGGCGGCCCGTTGGGCCGGGCGGGGAGGGAAGGCGGTGATCGCCCAGTTTCTCAAGAGTGCCGACAGCGGCGAACGGTATGCCCTGGCTCATGTGCCCGGAGTGGAGCTGCTCCCCGCCCCTGAGAAGGTCAAGTTTGTCTTCGCCATGGACGATTCCGAGAAGGCTGCCGAGCGGGAGCGGTGTTTGGCGCTGCTCCATGAGACGGCGGAGCGCTTGGCGGCGGGCTGTGGTCTGGCGGTGCTGGATGAGTGCTGTGGGGCCCTGTCCACCGGCCTTCTCACCCTGGCGGAGGTGGAGAACTTTCTGAACAGATGCCCTCCGGAGGCCGAGGTGGTCCTCACCGGCCGGGAGCCACCTCAGCCGCTGCTGGAGCGGGCCGACTACATCACCGAGATGCGCAAGCTCCGCCACCCCTACGACGCCGGTAAGACCGCCCGACTGGGCGTGGAGTGGTGAGCGCCTCTCGGGAGAGAGAAAATGCGGAATATTGTGTAGGATTTAACAAAGTTTTTCTTGCCTTTTCATGACCAACTGATATAATGGCTATAATGGGGCAATTTGGGGCGGAAATGGGGCCTCTTTGGGGAAGGAGGCATCCGCTCCCGCGGTTTTTACCCCAGGTAGATCCCGCGTACACCAACGCTTAAGGAGGAAGTATCAAACTATGGCTCACAAGTATGTCTACCTGTTTTCCGAGGGAAATGCCAACATGCGCGAGCTGCTGGGCGGCAAGGGCGCCAACCTGGCTGAGATGACCAACATCGGCCTGCCGGTGCCCCAGGGCTTCACCATCACCACCGAGGCCTGCACCCAGTACTATGAGGACGGCCAGAAGATCAGCGACGAGATCCAGGCTCAGATCCTGGAGTACGTCGCCAAGATGGAGGAGATCACCGGCAAGAAGTTCGGCGATCTGGAGAACCCCCTGCTGGTCTCCGTCCGCTCCGGCGCCCGGGCCTCCATGCCCGGCATGATGGACACCATCCTCAACCTGGGCCTCAACGAGGACGTGGTGGAGGTCATGGCCAAGAAGTCGGGCAACCCCCGCTGGGCCTGGGACTGCTATCGCCGCTTCATCCAGATGTACTCCGACGTGGTCATGGAGGTGGGCAAGAAGTATTTCGAGCAGCTCATCG
>DVLB01000007.1 GCA_018715695.1 Candidatus Galloscillospira stercoripullorum | reverse complement strand
ACAGTCTCAGCATTATCCGTAACTCTGTCGCAGAAATCCTTGAGCCGGCTCCGGGCCGTTGAAAAGTTAATAGCGATCATTCTATACACCTCCGTCTCATTTTATGTACTATATTCTGTACTGTTTATTGTACCATATTCGATTATCTAAATCAAGCCCCTCCTGCCTCTGAAGAAAAGCCATCCCACCATTTACGAATCGTCTTCGGATCAAGGCCCGTGTCCCGGTGGCAGTCGGATTTCCGGCCCTCCGGGTGCTGCTGCCGCCACTCATACACCCGTTCCTGAGCCGATGGGCGGCCACCACCAGCTATAGACTCACCAAGTTTACCCTTAATCTCTCGCACACCACGCGCAAATTGCAAAGGTGGTCAGGCCCGCCAGCAGCTCAGTGCGGATGTTGGACCCCTTTTCGGTCACATGAAACAGCTTTTCTATCATTTCCTCACTCCCTCTTCTTTCTCATCGCGTACCCGTATGCCGCCGCGCAGGCCGCCGCGAAGACGATCCCCGCCGGATAGGCAATGGACCGGGACAGGCGGAAGCCCTCCTCCGCCATGAGGATATAGGTGCAGGACACCCCCGACATGAAGGTGGCCGGAAGGGCGCACAGCAGCGAGTGCCAGGGCTTTGCGCCCCGGCGCACCAGGTACATGGCCGCCGCCCAGAGGGTGATCATGGCCAGGGTCTGGTTGCTCCAGGAGAAGTAGCGCCAGACCACGTCGAAATCCACCTGGGTGAGCACCGCCCCCGCCGCCAGAAGCGGGATGGTCACTGCCAGGCGTCCCCGCAGGCTGGTCTGGTCGATATGGAGCCAGTCGGCAATGGTGAGCCGGGCGCTGCGGAAAGCCGTGTCGCCGGAGGAAATGGGACAGACCACCACACCCACGATGGCCAGCGCGCCACCGAAGGCACCCAGGAGTGACACGGAAATATCGTACACCACGCCCGACTGCCCCAGCTTGGTCAGCGCCTGTTGGAGGCCCCCGGTGGCGCCGTAGAAGGCCACGCCCGCCGCCGCCCACACCAGGGCGATGACGCTCTCAGAGAGCATGGCGCCGTAAAAGATCTTCCGTCCGTCCTTCTCCGAGGTCAGGCACCGGGCCATCATGGGGGACTGGGTGCCGTGGAAGCCGGAAATGGCCCCGCAGGCCACGGTGATGAACATATAGGGCCACACCGCTCGCCCCTCAGGATGCAGGTTGGTCAGGGTCAGCTCCGGCAGCTCATATCCCCCGGCGATGAGCCCCACGATGATCCCCACCGCCATCATCAGCAGCACCACGCCGAACACGGGGTAGAGCTTGCCGATGAGCTTGTCGATGGGCAGCAGCGTGGCCAGCAGGTAGTAGATCAGGATCACCACCACCCAGAAGCCGGCGTTCATCCACTCCGGCGTCAGCCGGGCGATCAGGAGGGCGGGGCTGGTGGTGAACACCGCCCCCAGCAGCACCAGCAGCACGACGGAAAAGACCCGCATCACCTGCTTGGCGGCGCCGCCCAGATAGGCGCCCACGATCTCCGAAATGGAGGCGCCGTCCATGCGCAGGGAGATCATGCCGCTCATATAGTCGTGGACGGCGCCGCCCAGGATGGAGCCGAACACGATCCACAAAAAGACCACCGGGCCGAACACCGCGCCCAGCAGAGCGCCGAAAATAGGCCCGGTACCGGCGATGTTGAGCAGCTGGATGAGAAACACCCGCCAGGTCTTCATGGGGATGTAGTCCACCCCATCGGGATGGGCCACGGCCGGTGTGGGCCGCTCATCCGGGCGGAAAATCCGCTCCACCAGTCTTCCATATACCACATATCCCACGCTGAGCAGCAGCAGGGCGCATATCAAGGTAATCAAAAGACATTCCTCCGTCAGACTGGTGCTACCAGCGCTTTTCTATGGTCAGAACATTTCGCCCGGCCTCATATTCGTAGGACACCTCATCCATGGTCCTGCGCACCATGAGAATCCCCAGTCCGCCGATTTCCCGCTCCTCCACGGGCAGGGTGATGTCCGGCTCCGGCTGCCCGGTGGGGTCGTAGGGCTGTCCGTCGTCCACAAAGCGGATGACGGCCCGGCCGGCCATGATCTCGCAGTCCACCTGCGCCGCAGCGGCGCCGCTGTACCGGGCGATGTTGGAGAAGATCTCGTCCGCCGCGATGTTCACCTGCGCGATGGCCTTCATGGGCGCACCCTGCTCCTCCAGCGTCTGTTCCAGGAATTGGCACACCTTGGGGATGCTCTCCAGCTCCGGCGCGGCCTGAAGGCTGCGCCGGACGGAGGCGCTCTTTCGCTGGAGCGAGAGCATGGTGATGTCGTCAAACTGGGGCGCTGCGCCCACGAAGCCGTCAAGATCCGTCTTGACCTCATGCAGAAGCCGCTCCGGGTCCAATTCGCAGTTTCGGTTCAGCGCCGCCAGCATACGGTCGGTGCCGTAGAGGGCATTGGCCCCGTCCGTGGCCTCTGTCACGCCGTCGGTATATAAAAACAGGGTGTCGCCCACGCCGATCTCCAGTTCATATTCCCGGTACCGGGCGTTTTCCATGCCCGCCAGCACAAAGCCGTGGGGCTCTTTGAACAGTTCAAACCGTCCCCCCGCCCGGCGGATGGCCGGATACTCATGGCCGGCGTTGGCGGCGGTGAGATGGCCGGTGGAGATCTCATATACCCCCAGCCAGACCGTGACGAACATCTCCGCCTCATTGTTCTCACACAGCTGGTTGTTGACCTTCTCCAGCGCCTGTCTGGGCGACGAGCCCATCTGCACCGCGTTTTTCAGCAGGGTCTTGGCGATCACCATAAACAGCGCCGCCGGCACGCCCTTGCCGGACACATCGGCAATGACCATGGCCAGGTGATCCTCGTCCACCAGAAAGAAGTCGTAGAAATCGCCCCCCACCTCCTTGGCGGGGGTCATGCTGGCGTAGATGTCAAACTCCCTGCGCTCGGGAAAGGCGGGGAAAATCCGGGGCAGCATGTCCGCCTGGATCTGGGTGGCCACGTTCAGCTCGGTCTCAATGCGCTGCCGGGCGGCGGAATCCGCGGCCTGCTTTTCCAGCAGGCTGCGGGTGCGCTTGGCCACAGTCATGCACACGAAGGCCATGCCCACCAGGATGGCGGAGCGGGGCAGCAGGAAGAAGAGCACCGCCTCCCGGAAGATCTCCGGGGTGATGACCGCGTCTTCCGCGTTGAAAACCTCTATCAGGTTGGGGTCGCCCTCCCCCACATATAGGCTGGCGATGCCCGCGGAAAGCAGGCAGACCACCGAGGCGGCCAGGGCGGTGGCGGTGAGCTTCCGGGAGTAGTAGTGGCAGCTCAGGAGCACCGGGGCCACCCAGGCCAGCACGGTGTGCTTGGGGATGGCCACCGACAGCACGGTGATGCCCAGAATACAGCAGCCCATAAGGATGTATTTGAACCACCCGCCCAGTCGGCTCATCCCGGAGCTGAGCAGGGTGGGCAGCAGGAAGGAGAAAATGCACACGGGCATGCCCACATTCATGACGGCCGGCGGCACGATGAACACGTCCAGCAGGTTCAGCAGCCATGCCAGGGCCGCGATGAGCGCCATGACCCGCAGGCAGCGGCAGGAATACCGGTTGGCCTCCCGCTCGTTCTCCACAAAAATAGGATTGATCTGTTCCGTGTGGATCTCCCCTCTCCGCGTTCTCTCGCGTGTTTTCCTGTCCGTGCTCAGTCGCCGATGTCGGTGTGGCCCTGTTCAAACTCCCACTGCAGGCCGTAGCGGTCAATAAAATAGAAGTAGCGGACCTGCCCCAGGATTCTGGCCGTCTCGGCATTGCGCTCATCGGTCTGTCCCGGCGCCTGGTCGAAGAACCGGACCTGCGACGGCTGCGTTTCGCTGATCTGATACACCTGGTAGGCCTCGGTCTCATTGATGAGCCGGGTGTCCGGCATGGCCTTTATATGGGCGAAGGCCGCCTCGATATTGGTGACCTTCAGGGCCACATGGCGGGCGCCGCTGACGTCGTTGGCGGCAAAGACCACCGGCTCCGTGCGGCCCTTGGGATAGTGGTACTGCATCAGCTCCAGCGTCAGCTTTGTGCCGGGCACATTGACAAAGGCAATGGAGACATCTCCGTCGGCGGCCTCATCCACAAAGCCGCCCGCCTTGAAAAAGCCCTCGTTCCTCCAGTGGGACAGGCAGTGGTCGGGCTTTACCCCCAGCAGGTCGCGGTAGTAGTCCACGGCCTTGGCCATGTCGTCCACGAAAATGCAGATATGGGACAGGCCCACAATGTTGGGCCGTTCCGGCCGGATGGCGCCCAAGTCGTTACCGTTCATACTCCTTCATTCCTCCTTACTTACTCAATGGTCAAAATGTCGCTGAAGCCGGTGACTTCAAATACTTCCAGAATGGTCTCGTTCACATGGCAGATGACCATTCTCCCCTGCTTGTTCATGATCTTCTGGGCCGCCAGAATGACCCGCAGGCCGGCGGAGGAGAGATACTCCAGCCGGGAAAAGTCCAGCGCCAGCTCGGTCACGCCGGTCAGGGCTTCTTTTACCTCCGCCTCCAGCTGGGGAGCCGTGGTAGTGTCCAGCCGTCCCTCCAGGGCCAGGGTCAGTTTGGCGCCTTCGATGGTCTTTGTGATGTTCATACCAAAACCTCCATTTTTCAAAATCTGCTCAGAACCGGATGGTAACGGTGTTGACGCCGTCTTCATGGCTCCAGCGGCTTTCCTTCGTCTTGGCCAGGGCCAGCTTTACGCTCAGCGTCTCCCCCTGGGTCAGCGGGTCAAAGGCTTCGCCCTCCCAGCGGATCACCGCCTCACACCCGCTGCCGTCGGCCCGGCAGGCCGCCTGGAAGGACACGGTCCAGCCGCCCTCCGGCGGCAGGGTGGGCAGGATCACCGACACGCACAGCTCCTCAAAGATCTGCTGGAATTTCAGGGTCTGGTCAGCCCCCAGCAGATGCTTGCGGGCAAAGACGTCGATCTGGGAAGCAGTGCCCAGGAAGTCAAACTCCCGGGAGGTGATCTCCACACCGAAGGTCTTGAGTCGGTGGACAAAGGCCCGGCAGCGGTCGGTCTGAGGATGCTCAAAGATCTGCTCCGGCCCACCCTCCTCGTAGATCACGCCCTGGTCCATATAAAACACCCTGGTGGAGACGTCCCGGGCGAACTTCATCTCGTGGGTGACGATGAGCATGGTCAGCCCCTGGCTGGCCAGGTTGCGGATGACCGAGAGCACCTCGCCCACCATGGTGGGGTCCAGGGCGGAGGTGGGCTCGTCAAAGAGGACGATGTCGGGCTCCATGGCCAGAGTACGGGCGATGGCCACCCGCTGCTTCTGCCCGCCGGAGAGCTCGTCGGGGTAATTGAGCGCCTTTTCCGCCAGTCCCACGCTCTGCAGCAGCTCCATCCCCCGCCGGTACGCCTCACGGCGGCTGAGGCCGCGCAGCTCCACCGGCGCCAGCATGACGTTTTCCACCACCGTCAGGTGGGGGAACAGGTGGAAGGACTGGAACACCATGCCCATCCGGCGGCGCACGGCGCTCAGCTCCCTGGCCCCTGCCCCGGTGATGGTCTGGCCCAGCACCCGGATCTGGCCCTCGGTGGGCTCTTCCAGCCGGTTGAGGCAGCGCAGCAGGGTGCTCTTGCCCGTGCCCGAGGGGCCGATGATGGAGATGACGTCCCCCTGACGGATCTCCGCGTTCACATCCTTCAGAGGCGTTACATTGGGATAGGCCTTCTTCAGGTGCGCCACGGAGATGACCGTCTCTCCTTCCCTCTGAGGTGCGGAGGCGGGTGCGGACAGGTCCTCTCCCCCCATCTCCTCCATATCCTTGAGGGCCCGGGGCCGCCGCTTGGGGTCAATGCGCAGCTCCGCCAGACGCAGCAGGCCGGTCAGGGCCCAGGCCAGCAGGAAGTAGATGACCGCCGTGACAATAAGCGGGAAGAAGGCCTCAAAGGTGCGGCTGCGGATCAGGTCGGTGGCCTTGGTCAGGTCCTCCACGGCGATGTAGCCCACCACCGAGGTCATCTTGACCATGGAGATCAGCTCCCCCTTGTATACCGGCAGGATATGCCGGGCGGCCTGGGGGGCGATGACCTTGACAAAGGTCTTGGCGCGGCCGAAGCCCAGAGCGGCGGCCGCCTCCCACTGACCGGGGTCCACCGCGTCGATGCCGGTGCGGATCATCTCGGAGACATACACCCCGAAGTTGATGGAAAAGGCCAAAATGGCGATGACCACCCCGCTGAGGCGGGCGCTGGCAAAGACGATGTAGTAGAGCACCATGAGCAGCACCAGGGTGGGAATGCCCTGGATGAGCCGGATGAAGGCCCCGGAGAGGAGGGAGGCCGCCTTGAGCCGACTCCGGCGCACCATGCACAATCCAAAGCCCAGCGCCGAACCGATCAGCGCCGAACACAGAGAGATGACCACCGTCACCCCCAGGCCGGACACGATCATCTGCCAGCGATTTTCCTCGATGAAGGTCTTGTGGAAGCTGTCCGCCAGCCCGGCCCAGAAGCCCTGGCCCTCCTCCGTCTGAATGCCCAGATCTGACCCCCGCACCACCAGCACCACACCGCCGGTGTAGTGGGGCGTAGCGAAGTCGATGCTCTCCTTTCGCTCCTCGGTGACGCTGATGGAGCCGGAGATAATGTCCGCCCGGCCGCTCACCAGCATGGGTATCAGGGAGCTGAATTTCCCCTGGGTGATCTCCAGCTCCATGCCCAGTTCCTTTGCGATGAGCGCCACCAGCTCCACTTCATAGCCCAGGGACTGCCCGCCCTCCCCCACATAGCTCATGGGCTCCATGGAGGGGTCGTGGACATAGCGCAGCGTGCCGTTGGTGGCGTCGTACTCCCCCACGTCGATGGTCTTGGCGCTCTCGTCCGCCCCCAGCCACTTGTCGGCCAGGGCATCCAGCGTACCATCCGCCTCATATCCCTCAATGATGGCGCTGACCTGGGGCGTCAGGGGGCTGTTTTTGCTCAGGCCCAGGCCGTAGCTGTCGGGCGCAATGGTCTCCGGGAAAATGGCCAGCGACCGCTGCCGGGCCACGGCCAGCTGGGACAGGGGCAGATCATTGAGAGCCCCGTCTATGTATCCGTTTTGCAGGGCCAGCAGCTGGGAAGATACATCGTCATAATATTGGATGCTGACTCCGGGAATGGTATCCAGGGCCAGCTGGTCCTGATAGGCGCCTGTAACAGCCCCCAGCGTAGTCCCTTCAAAGTCAGACAGCGTCTCAAACCGCGCCTGGAGCGCCCCGCCGCTGGCCACCACCGCCACGATGCCGCCGTAGTAGTCGGGCTGGGAAAAATAGACCCGCTCGGCACGCTCCTCGGTAACGGTAAAGCCGGCGGCGCCCATGTCATATTTTCCCGCCTCAATGCCGGCGATGAAGGAGAGGATCTCCACGTTGTGGACCTGGAGGCCGTAGCCGTAGGCCTTGCAGAAGCGGACCGCGATGTCCACGTCGTAGCCCACGGTCTTTCTGTCCTTCACATAGGCAAAAGGGGCGCTGCTGGCCTTGGCCACAAATTCCAGTGTGCCGTTGGTGGCGGGCAGATCGGTCCAATCCTCCACCACCTGGAGGCTCTCGTCGGTACCAAACCAGATCTCTTCGATCTCCTCCAGGGTCCCGTCAGAGCGGAGCTGGGCCAGAAACTCGTTCATCTGGTCCCGGAGCAGGGCCCCCCGCTCCGTCTTGGGGAAGGCAAAAGCGTAGCCGTCCTCTGTCAGGTAGTCCTCCAGGTAGGTCACGCCCGAGTTCTCGGCGCACAGTGCCCGGGCCATGGGCTCGTCCATGAGGAAGGCAGCGATCTTGCCCTGCTCCACCGCCAGGGCCATGTCGGCGTAGGTGGTGTAGTACTCCTTTTTCGCGTCGTTGATGTAGGCGTCGGTATACTGGTCAAAGGTGGAGCCGGTCATGACGCCGATGGTCTGGCCGTCCAGCTGCCGGATGTGGGTGATGGGCGCATTTCCCTCTGCCGTGCCGGCGCAGCCCGCCAACTGCAGCATCATAAGGGCCGCCGCAACCAGGCAAACGCAGCGTTTCTTCATCCCGCTCACTCCTTTTCCAGCAGTTCCCGATCCAGCATCCCCAGTCTGTTGGCCGAGAGCATCAGCTCCGACTGCAGGCAGGAGATGCCGCAGGAGGTCATAAAGAAATCCAGAATCACATTACCTGCCACCGCCAGGCCCACCGCCTCCGCCGGGATGCCCAGCTGGGTAAGCAGGACGGTATAGCAGGTCAGGCTGCCGCCGGGCACAGGAGGTGCGGCGATGGCCAGCAGCCCCGCCGTCAGCACGTCGGTGACCACCCATGGAAGCGGCATGGCCACCCCGTAAAATTCCGCCAGTCCCAGGGCCAGCACGAAAAAGCCCACCGCGCCGCCGATCTTGAACATCACCTGCCCCAGGGGGACGGCAAAGTGGACGATGCGCTCCGAAATGCCAAGCCGCCGCTCGCAGGTCTCCAGATTGGTGGACAGCGCCGCCGAGGAGGAAGCCGTGGACAGGGCGATCAGATAGGTGGGCAGCAGCTTGCGCAGCACCATGGGGAAGGACACCTTCAAGCGCAGGCTGGCCCACAGGGCATAGAGCACCGGCCAGATCACACAGGCGGCCATGCCCAGCAGCAATCCCTTGACCACGCCCCCCAGATTGTGCAGCGCGTCGGAGAGCATGAGGGATAGAAGACTCACAAAGACAAACAGGGAGATATAGCGGCTCACGATCTCCATCATGAACTGCACCGCGGCGTTGACCTGCCCCAGCAGGACGCGCAGGGCGGAGGATTTCTCTCCCAGCACCAGCAGCACTAGTCCTGCGCAGATGGCCATGAAAATGATCTGCAGGGAGTTCCCCTCCAGGAACGGCTCAAGCATGTTGGTGGGAATGATGCCCAGGATCATGCCGTAGATCTGGGTGGCGGCGTTTTCGCCCATGGAAGCCGCCCCGCTCTCCGGCCGGAACACCCACACAAGGCAGACTGCCGTCACCGCTGTCAGCAGGAAGATGGCCCCCAGAAAGCGGAGCAGCACCATCCTGCCGATCCGGCCCAGCAGATGGACATCCCCGATGTTGATGATCCCCCAGCACACGCTGAGGAAGATCATGGGGCCGGCCAAGGCCTGCAAAATGCCCATCAGCGCGGCAAAGATGGGATTGACCACGCTGGCCGCCATCTCCCTCACGCCGGTGGGCAGGGCCAGGAGCACCGCGCCCACCGCCGCCGCGCTCAGGATGGCCAGCAACAGCTGGAGCAGGGGGCTGATCCTTTGCGGCCTGGAGGGATAGAGGCTCAGGCGGTTGATGCCGTCCTGGTAGGAATAGACCGGGGAGAGGCCCGCCTGTGCCAGCAGATTAGAGCACAGCAGCTGTCCGGCCAGGTCGGCGGCTGCCTCATCGGGGTCGATGCGCCTGCCGGGGGCGGCAAGGTCGATATACATCCGCCCCAGCCGGGTGCCGCAGCGGAAGGTACAGACCACTTCCCTCTCGCTTCCGTCCCTCCACAGCCCCAGGATCTCCTCCACCGCCAGCCGGAGACGGATCATATCCTTCCGGTCTGTCCCCGCCTGCTCCAGCGCATGGGCCAGCATCTGGGAGAGGGCGTCAATGCCCGCTTCGTCCAGCGGCACCTTTTCCCTGCACTTTGACAGGGTCAATTTTCCCTTGCCCATCTTCTTTTCTATTTGATGATCCCGCGATCCCGGGCCAGCGCCTCCACGCTGCGGTCATAGGTGGCCTCCGCTTCCTTGGAAAAGAAACAGCCCGGGACCCCTTCGTTGTGATCCCGGTGGTGGGCCACACAGGCGCAGCACTTCCCATGCCGGGGACAGTCGTAGGTGCAGGGGCAATCACGCTTATTGTCACAGTTTTGCGTCATATTCGTCCTTCCTTTCTTCCGTATCCGTCAGCTCTGCTCCTCCAGCCAGGCCACAAACTCCTCCGTGGAGCAGGTAAAGGCGATCTCCGTCTCGCTCCCGTCGGCGATCAGGAATTCGGTGAGGCCGTACTCCGAATCCCCGCCGCTCCAGTCATAGGTGTAGCCCAGCCTGGTCCAGGGATATTCGCTCTCAAAATAGGAATAAAGGATGTTCTCGTCAAACCACTCCCGATACGCCGGGTCTGTCATTTGGCCGTATCCGTTTTCCATTTGGGCGGTCACATCGGTCACATAGGCGGGCCGGATCACCTCCGACGGGGCGACCCAGAAGGCGGAAAACCGCTTGCAGCTGCCGTCATCCGGCATGCCCAGAAGCTGCGCCAGGCGCAGCTGCCAGTCGGTGACGCCGCTGCCGTTTTCCCGGTACCAGTCTTTCATCTCCCCCAGGGAGGTGGCCCAGATGTCCTGATGGGCCAGCGCCTCGCCGGGCTCACAGGGCTCCTCATAGCCATGCCAGGTGACAAGAAGCACCCGCTCCCCCGCCTCGTCCCAGATGACCTGGGGGTCCTGAGGGGTAAGGCAGACCAGCTCCATCACCTCGTCGTCCTCGCTGAAGACCGCGTCGGCCATGGCCGCCGCCCACAGCTCCTCGTCAGAGGGCGCTTTCTCATTTCCATATCCGCAGGCCGCTAGCAAACTCAGGGCCAGGCAGGCCAGGGCCCCAACCATTCTCTTTTTCATCAGATCAAGAACGCCCTCCTTGCTGAACATACCGTGTCCACCCGGCCGTTTTTGCCGGGGTACTATTTCAGTTTAATGATAATTCCGCCATTGTGGACCGACTGCAAAAAATTTGCTCCCTTCTGCGCAGAATCTGCAACCAAACGCGGAGAATGTCCCCGCAGGCAATGGACAGAGACACCCGCTTTTTGTTGCCTGAAATACCATTTTGTGTTATATTGAACATGAGGAAAAACAGAATACCCGCCGGAGAGAAGCCGCCTTGACGCATGCTGAACAGGAGTGTGAACAGCCATGAGAAAAAAGGCTCTATGGACTTCGTGTGTTCTTCTTCTGCTGCTCTTCCTGACCCTTTCCGCCTGCACGCCATCCGGCGCGGACACACCGCCTGACACGCAGCCGCCGCCCACTCAAACAGCTCCGGAAGAGGAGGTCTTCGTCTTCACCCGAGAGAACTTGCCCAGGCTGGACGGCTCCACCTCCTTGGTGCCCATGGCCCAGGCGGTCTGCTCCGTGCTGCTGGGGGAGAGCCGGGAGGAGGTAGACGATCTAGTCCAGTTCTCCAAGACCACCAACTCCTTCCAGAATCTGATCTATGGGAGGGCGGACCTGCTCATCGTGGGCGAACCCAACGAGAGCGTGCTGGCGGCCAAGGAGTCCGCCGGCTTCCAGTGGGAGATGTCCCCCTTCTCCATGGACGCCTTTGTGTTCGTGGTCAACACGGATAACCCGGTGAACTCTATCACGGTGGAGCAGGCCAGAGCCATCTATACCGGCGAGATCACCAACTGGCAAGAGCTGGGCGGCGAGGATCAGAAGATCATCCCCTTCCAGCGCAACGCCGAGGCGGGGAGTCAGGCCCTCATGGAGAAGCTGGTCATGCAGGGCACGCCCATGATGGAGCCCCCCACCGACTATGTGATCGGCGCCATGGACTGGCTGATGGAGGCGGTGCGCAGCTACGATGGCTCCCCCGGTGCCATCGGGTACAGCGTCTACTACTACGCCGAGGAGATGCGCATGGCCCAGGGGCTCAAGCTGCTCGCCATCGACGGGGTGGAGCCCAACGCGGACACCATCCGCTCAGGTGAGTACCCCCTGTGTAGCCCCAACTATGTGATCATCCCCGCCGACGCCCCGGAGGACGCCCCCAACCGAATCCTCTATAACTGGATCTTGGGCGAGGAGGGCCAGCGGCTGGCTGACCATGAGGGCTATGTGCCCATTCTGGAGGTGACTCCATGAGGACCGCGCTGAAACGGCTCCTCCCGGCGGCGGCGCTGTGCCTGCTGTGCGCCTGTACCCCGCAGCTCTCTGCGCCCACAGGAGCCACTCCTTCTCCCGCAGCGCCCTCTCCCACAAGGGAGATGGAGGGCGGTGAGGTGGCGGTATACACCGACTGGTCTCAGCTGGGAGAGCGGGAGAGGCCGGAGCCCGTGGGCTCCCGCTGGTACGAGGCGTATAGCGGTGAGCTGGTTCCCCGGGAGGATTACGGTCCCCTGATCCCCTATGCGGGTCTGCGCCTGGCGGATGGATGGCCTGCCGAGAGCGGGTGTCTGTACGGTCTTATGACCCTGGACGGCCGGGTGGTCACCGATCCCGTCTACTGCAAAGTCTCCCGTCCCGGTGCCCGCGACGAGAATGGCAGGCGCTTCACCCTGCCCCTGCTGGTACTGGTGCGGGCAGATGAGGCTCGGGAGGGCGAGAAGCTGTACGCCGTGGCGGCGGCGGACGGGAGCTGGTGCACCCCCTTTTCCTATGTGGCCTTCACCGACAGCGCCCACGGCCTACTGCTCTTCGGCCTGGAGAGCCTCTCCGTGATGGATGCGGAGGGGACCATTCTCCACACCTGGACTTTGGATGAAATGGGCCTTTCCCAGGCGCAGTTTGACTTCATCCTCAGCGACATCCGGGGCGGTGACGGAAGCGGTGGACATCGCCGCGGAGAGTATATGTCCCTCTTCTGGGATGACAGCTTTGAGCAGATTCAGTGTCTAAACCTGAACACCGGACAACAGGAACTTCTCTCCGCCGACGCCTGGGCCGCCCTGAACACTCCGTCTCTGGATATAGAGTGGGCAACGGCGGTGCCGAACGCCGAGTGGCTCTACGACTCCATGCTGGGACAGGACGCCCCGGCGCTCCTCTTTGTCATGGAATCTGGCGATACCGCCACCACCGTCACCTTCTACCGGCAGGATGGAACCCCCATCCCAGAGCTGACGTCCTACAACGTATACTCAAATGAGTACCGGCAGGTGAATCTGCTATCCGGCATCGTGGAGGTGCTGGACTGGAACACGGCCAGCTACTACGACCTGGACACCCTGGAGTGCATTTTCCGTACCTACCTCAGCTACGAAGGAGACTGACGGTCCGGTCCCCGCCTGCCGTTTGAAAGAGAGACACGCGTTTTTAGCGTGTCTCTCTTTTGCGCCGGAAAGGGCTCTCCGTTCCAGTCCGTGGGCGCGGCATCATTGACAAAGGGACCCGGGGCCCCTATAATCCCACATGGGATAACAGACTCCCCGCCGGAAAGCCGCGGGAAACACTGACTGAGGTGAGACGCCGACATGGAACACACAAGCGCGGAGGCGCAATTCTTCGGCCAGGAAAAAATATGGAAGATTCTTTTGAAAATCGCGCCGCCCGTCATGCTGGCTCAGCTGATCCAGGCTCTCTACAACATTGTGGACAGCCTCTTTGTGGGACGGTACGCGGAGTCGGGGCTCACTGCCCTGTCCATCATCTACCCCATCCAGCTTTTGATGATCGCCCTGGCCATCGGCACCGGCGTGGGCATCAATACGGCTATGGCCGCCCGGTTCGGCGTAGGCAAGCGGGAGGCCGCCCAGGAGTTCGCCGGCGTGGGAACCGCCCTGGCCGGGGTGCTGTGGGTCCTTTTTGCCGCCGTGACCTGGCTGCTGCTGCCCGCCTACGCGGCGCTGTCCTCCTCCTCTCCCGAGGTGATCCAGGATGTGGTCGTCTACGGCCGCATCGTGTGTCTTTTCAGCTTCGGGCTGTTTTTTGAGAGCATATGGACCAAGGTTCTCCAGGCGGAAGGGGACATGAAAACCCCCATGGTGGCCCAAATCCTGGGGGCTGTTACCAACATTGTACTGGACCCGCTGCTCATCTTCGGCCTGTTTGGCCTGCCCAAAATGGGCGTAGCGGGGGCCGCGGTGGCCACGGTGGCGGGACAGGTGGCGGCGGCGCTGGTGGTGATGAAAAAGGGCCGGCGGCGCTCGCCCCCCTGGGCGGTCTATCCCCGGCGCATCGCGGAGATCTTCCGCCTGGGCGTTCCCAACATTCTGATGCAGTCGGCCTACACGTTGTACATTTTCGGCCTCGACATGATCCTGTCCACCTTCTCTGACCAGGCGGTCACCGCCCTGGGCCTTTATTACAAGTGGCAGGCTCTCTTTTTCATTCCTCTCGGCGCCATGCAGACCTGCATCGTGCCTATCGTCAGCTTCAACTACGCCGCCAGGCGCATCCACCGCTGCAAGGTGACCCTCATCACCGCCGTGCTCTTCGGCCTGGCGCTGATGTCGGTGGGCACCCTTTGCTTCGAGGCCATCCCCGGACCCATGCTCCGGGCCTTTACCTCCGATGAGCGGGTGGTGGCCATCGGTATCGTGGGCTTCCACTTTATCGGCGTCAGCTTCATCCCCATGGTCACCTCCCTGGTTTTCCCCGTATTCTTCCAGGCGGTGGGCGCGGCGGTGAAGAGTTCCCTTTTGACCGTGGTGCGCACCGTAGTGCTGTTCGTGCCCCTGGGGGCACTGTTCGCGCAGTTTGGCCTCACATGGTTCTGGCTCACTTATCCCGTAACTGAAACCCTGACCAGCCTGCTGGGCCTGCTGTTTTACCGGCAGTTCCTGGCCTATCCTTATGTCAAGGACGCGCCGCTGCTGGACAAAACTCACCCCACGGCGGTGATCCGTCCCTCCCATCCCGGCGTGATCGTCACCATCGCCCGGGAGCACGGCTCCTCCGGCAAGGAGATCGGGCGGCAGGTGGCGGAGCATCTGGGCATTCCCTTCTACTATAAAGAGATGACCGCCCTGGCTGCCCAGGAGAGCGGACTGGACCGGGAGTTTGTCTCCGGCCTCAACCGAAATGCCCCCAAGGTGCTCTATAACCTCTATCTGAGCACCAAGGTGGTGCGCCTGGCGGTGGTGGCCCAGCACAAGATCATCGAGCGCATCGCGGAAAACGGCAGCTGCGTCATCGTGGGCCGGGCGGCGGACTATGTGCTGCGGGACTGGGACAACGTGGTCAAGATCTTCATCCACGCCCCCAAGGAATACCGCATCACCCGGGCCATGGAGGTGTACGGCGACACCCGGGAGGAGGCGGAGGAGAACATCCGCCGGTCCGACAAAGCCCGGGCCGCTTACTACCGCCACATCTCGGGAAAACGCTGGGGCGATGCCGCCAACTATGACCTGGTGGTGGATTCCTCTCAGGGCGTGCAGCAGACGACGGAGCAGATCCTGCGTCAGCTGGAGGATATGGGCCTCACACACCCGCAGGCGGCGCGCTGAACACCGACGCTTTTCCCTTTCCCCAGGCGTAAAACAAAGCCGTTGAAAAGAGCGAGAGCAAAGCCGGGGCTGAGATTTCGGGGGCATCACCGCCCTTCTTTGATAAGATCCCATCGTCAAAAGGCGCGAAAAGAGGGCACGGTCCGCTATGAAGCGGACCGCGCCCTCTTGATATATTTCCTTTTTTACCGGGCGGCGTGGATGGCGGCCAGTGTCCCGTCAGACACCGCCGTGGCCACCTGGCGCACTCCCTTGCACCGCACGTCCCCCACCGCGTACACGCCGGGGAGGGCGGTCTCCATGTTCTCTCCCGTGGGGATATAGCCCCACTCCAGGGTAAGCTGGGTGAAAAGCTGGGTATTAGGCACCGTGCCGGCGTAGACGAACACGCCGCAGCCGCTATCTCGGATGGTCTCCACGCTGCCGTCCGCTTCGCTCACCAGGTCCAGCTCCTCCAAACACTCACTTCCCCGCACCGCACCCAACCGTGTGCCCAGGCGCACTTTCAGGTTGGGGGTCTGGGCCACCTTGTTTCGGAACTGGGCGATGCAGCCCAGCTGCTCCTCAAAGTGGATGATGGTCACCTCTCTGGCCAGGGTGGAGAGATAGAGAGCCTCCTTCACCGCGCCGTCGGCGCCGCCCACCACATAGACGTTCTTGCCCCGGTAGGCCTCACCGTCCCGGGCGGCATTCATGCCCATGCCCCGGCCGGCAAGCTCGCTCTCCCCGGGGATACCCAGCTTCCGGGGGCTGCTGCCGGTGGCCACGATCACCCGGGGCGCCTGATAGCTCCCCTGGGCTGTGGTCACCGTCTTGACCTCGCCCTCCAGGTCCACGGCGGTGACCTCCTCACAGCGGATCTCCACCCCGTCGGCGAGGGCCTGCTCCTTCAGGCGCGCGGCAAAGCTCGCCCCGGTCTCCCCCGCTACGATGCCCGCGTAGTGGGTCACCGTGGACACCTTGCCGATAAGGCCGCCCACCTGGCCCTTCTCCAGCACCAGAGTCTTCTTCCCCCGGCTCACCGCGTAGATGGCCGCGCTGATCCCAGCGGGGCCCGCCCCCAGAATGATAATGTCGTACATACCCGATCCTTCCTTTCCGGCCTGCGGCCCCGTTGCGCCGGAGGACTGCCCTCCGGCTTGTTTCGGCCCTATTATATCCCCTTCTTTTCAAAAAATAAAATGATATATATTGATATTTTCATAAAATACAGTTATGGATTTGATCATCCCGCCGTTTTCCTTGAAAACAGCGGGACAATCCTTTATAATGGGTGCCGAAATCTCCGGCCTGGGTCGAGCCGGCCGTGATCTGGAGGGCTTTTTATGTCATTTCTCCGCTACGCCGTGGGGGCCAAGTATGGCCGCTTTCTGGGCAACCTGAAAAAGGTGAGCCAGCGGGAGGGGCGCAGCGTCCCCGGCCTGGCGTGCAACTTTCTCATGTGCTTTGCCCGCTACGGCTGCGGCCTGTCCGACTACCTCAACTACGAGCTGTGGAACAAAACCCCCGACGAGCGCAGGGAGTACGTCACCATCAAGGACCAGGACGTATTCTATGAGCGGGTGAGCCCCAGCGCCCACAAGACCTTCTTCACCGTCAAGCCCAACTTTCTGCGCAACTTCGCCCCCTATATCCACCGGGGCTTCTTCCTGCCCGAGGAGGGGGACGCCGCCGCTCTGGAGGCCTTCCTCGCAGACAAGGAGGCGGTGATGGTCAAGCCGGTGGACGGGCTGGGGGGCCACGGCGTCCACAAGCTGGCCACGGCGGAGGTGGGCGACAAGGAGGCTTTTTTACAAAAGCTGCGCTCTGAGCGGCTCTTTCTGGAGGAGCTCATCGTCCAACACCCGGACATCAACGCCCTGTGCGATAAGAGCATCAACACCATCCGGGTCATGACGGTCACCGACGGCAAGCGCGCTGAGATCCTCTACGCCGGAATGCGCCTTGGCACCGGGGCCGATGTAGACAACTTCCACGCCGGCGGCATCGGGGTCCATGTGGACTTTGAGGCGGGTGTGCTGCGGGGCAGCGGCGTAAACAAGGACGGGATGTGGTTTGACCGTCACCCCCTCTCGGGCGTGGCCTTCGACGGCTACCGGCTGCCCATGTGGGAGCAGGTCAGGGAGATGTGCCTGGAGGCCGCCCTGGTCAATCCCAAGATCCATGTGGTGGGCTGGGACGTGGCCGTCACACCGGAGGGCCCCACTTTCGTGGAGGGCAACCGGCGGCCTGGCTTTGACCTGCCCCAGATGACCAGCCGGCGGGGCCGGCGGGACATCCTGCGCCGGGTGGACCAGGTCCTGGCCGGAGCATGATGAAAAAGACAAGAGAGCGGAGTGCGGACTTTTGTCCGCACTCCGCTCAGCCTGTCGAAAAGTCTTTTCGACAGGCTGTTGCACTTTTTGAAACTTCCCAAAAGTTTCAAAAAGTGTTTTGATCAGACGCGAAAGACAACCCTGACGGTTTTCTTTCACACTATCTTTCCCTCCGAACCCTTTGGTCAGGAGGGTTTATCGACAGCCTCAAATGGACGGACCGCTTAACGCGGTCCGTCCATTTTTCTCTTCCTCACTTCTTTGCCAGATCCGCAGCAGGCCGAGAAAGGTCAGCTCAGGTTCCCACCGGGCGGGGATCTCCAGCAGGGGATACACCAGGGCGCTGTTGCCGCCGGTGAGCACCACCGTGACCTTCCCCAGTTCCCGTTCCAGCCGCCGGATAATCCCCTCCACCGCCCCAGCTGCACCGTAGAGAGCGCCGTGGCGCATACATCCCTGGGTATCAGTGGCCAGGAGCCCCTCCGGTGGGGCGAGGCGGACAGCGGGCAGGCGGGCTGTCCGGGCGCTGAGTGCTTCCAGTCCCAGAGCCACGCCGGGCAGGATCATCCCGCCACGAAATACTCCCGTCCCGTCCGCCACCGACAGGGTAGTAGCAGTTCCCATGTCAAACACAGCCACCGGTCCGGTACAAAGAGACAAAGCTGCCACGCAGTCCACGATCCGGTCGGCGCCCAGGCTGGACGGGTCGTACCCGCCCAAATCAAGTCCCGTAGAGGCGTTGTGCCCCACCACCAGCGCAGGTCGGCCGGTCAGCTCTGTAAGGGCCTGGGCCACCGGACCGGTGAGTGCGGGCACCACCGAAGACAAAGCCGCCCCTTCCGGCTCTCCCGCCCCCTGGGGTAAAAGTTCCGTCAGTCCGGCCTTCCAGGCCGCGCCGTCCCAGATGGCATCGCTGGCGAGCCGGCCGACAAACGCCTGCCGCTCTCCCTCGTATCCGGCCACCGCCACGGTGGTATTGCCTATATCTACAGTCAGGATCATGCTCTTAAACCGCCGCCTCCGCTGCCGCGGTCCGTTCCAGCCCCAGCGCCCGGGACACCGGCAGGCACACCGCCGGGGTGATCACTGCCGCCACAATGGCCTCAGGCACACCATTGGCCGCCACAATACTCAGGATGAAGCCCAGTACCGCCTCCACAGGGATGTTCTGGGCAGCGGCATATGCCTCGGTAAACACCAGACCAATGGCCCCCATCACCAGCGCCGTGTTGGTAAAGGCTCCCACTACGGCGGCCAGGGCCATGGAACCTGCCCGGACGCCGCCGCCCCGCCGGCCCGTCAGCTTCTTGAGCAGGGTGTACACCAGCCAGGGCGTCACCCCCACCAGGATACGGGGCACAAAGCAGATCAGCAGAGCCCAGGCACTGCCCCGGTCCAGGCCGGGCACCGGGATCAGTGGGGAAAACACAAAGGAGGATAACCCGGGGGTCATGGTATTCTTGATCATGCTGGCCAGGCCGAACATGCCGCCCAGAAACGCTCCCTTTCGGGGCCCCAGCAAAATGGAACCAATGATCACCGGCACATGGAGAATGGTGGCGTTGATGATGGGCAGCTGGATCATTCCCAGCGGCGTAAGATTGAGCAGGAAAATAATGGCTGTAAACAGGGCCAGTATGGTCAAGTCCCTGATCTGCCTGCTCTGTTGGGTCCGGGTGGGTGCGTTTTTCATATTCAATTCCCTCCTGCTGCCGTTCCCCTTTGGGGGATACAGCGCAAAATCATAGCAGCCGTCCTGCGCCCCGGCGGGGCCTGCCGTCTCCGATGGAGTACAGCGGCTCCTGGCAGGTGCGGCCAGGGAAATTATACTCGTCCCCCGGTCAAAATACAACCCCGGTGTGGAAAAACAGCAGCGGGTCTGGTATAATGGTTGGCACCATTCAACACCGCTTTCCAAACACCCAGTTGGGCAGAAGGGAAGAAAAAGGAGCGCGCTGTCATGCTGCTGAAGGGAAAAACCGTTTTATTATGCGTCACCGGGGGGATCGCCTGCTATAAATCTGCCTCGCTGGCCTCGGCCCTGGTCAAGCAGGGGGCCTGTGTGCAGGTGCTGATGACCAAAAACGCCACCGAGTTTATCGGCCCCCACACCTTTGAGTCCCTCACGGGCAACCGGGTGAGCGTGGACACCTTCGACCGCAACTATGTCTCCCAGGTGGAGCACATCTCCCTGGCCGATCAGGCCGACCTGGTATTGGTGGCCCCTGCCACTGCCAACGTGCTGGCCAAGCTGGCCCACGGTCTGGCCGACGATATGCTCACTACCACTGTCCTGGCCTGCGACTGTCCCAAGATCGCCGCCCCGGCCATGAATACCAGAATGTACGAAAACCCTGTCACCCAGGACAATCTGGATCTTTTGCGCCGGTACGGCTGGGAAATCGTGGAGCCCGCCAGCGGCCGTCTCGCCTGTGGAGCGGTGGGCAAGGGCAAGATGCCCGAACCGGAGGACCTTCTGGAGTGTGTCCTCCACGCCCTGAGCCACGAGAAGGACATGACCGGCCTTCGGGTGCTGGTCACCGCCGGGCCTACCCGGGAAGCCCTGGACCCGGTGCGCTATCTCACCAACCGCTCCACGGGAAAAATGGGCTACGCCATTGCCAGGGCCGCCGCCGCCCGGGGCGCCGCCGTTACCCTGGTATCCGGCCCGGTGAACCTGAAAAAGCCGCCCTACATGGAAGTGGTGGAGGTGGAGAGCGCCCAGGAGATGTTTGAGGCTGTGACCAGCCGGGCCGGGGAGCAGGAGATTCTCATCAAGGCCGCCGCCGTTGCTGACTACCGCCCGACATCGGTGGCCGAGGACAAGATCAAAAAGAGCGGAGGGGACGCCGATCTCTCCCTCCCCCTGTCCCGCACCAGGGACATTCTGGCCTGGCTGGGCGAGCACCGCAAACCGGGGCAGTTTTTGTGCGGCTTCTCCATGGAGACCCGTGATATGGTGGAAAACTCCAAAAAGAAGCTGGAGAAAAAACATCTGGACCTCATCGCCGCCAATAACCTCAAGCAGGAGGGGGCGGGCTTCGGGGTGGACACCAACCTGCTCACCCTCATCGCCGCCGACGGCGTGAAGGAGCTGCCCCTGCTCTCCAAGGAGGAGGCCGCCCACGCTCTGTTGGACGAAATCCTCCGCAGGCGGGGAGCTGCCCCGGCCTTTTCTCTTGACGGGTGAGAGAAAAGATGATAAAATACGCCCGTTGAACATGGCTGTGACCGGGAGGAGTACCCCCTTCCCCGCCTCAGAGAGGAGCCGGACGGTGCGAGGCTCCGGCGGTGCGCGGGGGGGGAAGGCGCCCGGGAGCCGCGGGGAGGAAATGCCCCGCCGGTCCACCCGCCGTTACCGGGGGAGAGTGCGCATCCGTGCGATGCGAATTCAGGTGGGACCGCGGACTTTCGTTCGCCCTGAGCCGGCAGACCGGCTCGGGGCGTTTTTTCATCTTTGGTCCAAGGAGGTTTTTATGAATCCACAACCCCTCTCTCCGGCCCGGGACTATTCCCTGGACGCGGTGCGCTCCCTGGCCATCGTCATGGTCCTCATCATCCACTCCGCCAGCGCCAGCCTCTCCCTGCCCATGGACCGCGTGAGCTGGTGGTGCGGCCTTGCGTGGGCCTGCCTGGCCCGGCCGGCGGTGCCCCTCTTCTTCCTGTGCAGCGGCGCGCTGATGCTCACCCGGGACATCCCCTTAAAGCGCCTGTTCGGCCACAACCTGCTGCGCATCCTCATCGCCCTCTTCGTGTGGGCCTTCGGCTATCAGCTCATCCTCCGCTACCAGCTGGGGGACCTCTTCTCCCCGGGGGGGCTGTGGGCGGCGGTGAAGGGCACGCTGCTCTTCCAGCACGAGTTTCACTTCTACTACCTGCACATTCTTATCCTGGTGTACTGCTTTTTGCCGGTGGTACGCACCTTCCTGCGGGGGGCCTCCAGACGGGAGGAGGAGTACTTTCTTCTCTTCTGGGCGGTGACCGGCCTTCTCTTCCCGGTTCTGGGGCAGTTTAGGCCCTTCTCCCTCATCTACCCCATCAACCTGTGGTACACCATGAACCAGGCCTACTCCGCCGTTGGCTACTGCGTGCTGGGCCACTACCTGCGCACCTACGGCCACACCATCTCCCGGTGGTGGTATCTGCTCTCCCTCACCACCGGCTTTCTCATCTGCCTGGTGCCCACGGTGGCCTTCTCCCTACGCGACGGCGCCCTTTTCGGCCTCTTCCAGGAGGGCATGTCCCCCGGCCCCGCCCTCATGGCTCTGGGGACCATGGGCCTCATTCTGTCGGTGCGCCGGTGGAGCGGTCCTCTGGCCCAGATAGCCGTCTCCCTCTCGAAAGCCAGCTTCTGCATCTACCTGGTCCACATCGCCGTGCAGAAGGTGCTCTTCCGCCTGGGATACAGCAATACCGTTCTCTCCTCCCTCACCATCCCCGGCATGGCCCTGATTTTGCTTGCCGTCAGCTGGCTTATCTATCAGGTTTTGTGCCGCATCCCCTGGGTGCGCCGGTGGCTGGTGTAAGACCCCAATGCATCAAAAACGACCAATATGAAAATAGGAGTGCTGAACATGAAAAACACCGAAAAGACCATGGAGCAGATCGTCAACCTCTGCAAGGGCCGGGGCTTCATCTTCTCCGGCAGCGAAATCTACGGCGGTCTCGCCAACACCTGGGACTATGGCCCCCTGGGCGTGGAGCTGAAGAACAACGTGAAGAAGGCCTGGTGGAAGAAGTTCGTCCAGGAGTCCCCCTACAACGTGGGGCTGGACGCCGCCATTCTCATGAACCCCCAGGTGTGGGTGGCCAGCGGCCATGTGGGCGGCTTCTCCGACCCTCTGATGGACTGCAAGGAGTGTAAGGAGCGCTTCCGGGCCGACAAGGTCATCGAGGACTGGTGCCAGGAGAACAAATTTGACCTGGGCCACAGCGTGGACGCCATGAGCCAGGCGGAGATGAAGGCCTTCATTGAGGAGCACAACATCTCCTGCCCCACCTGCGGAAAGCACAACTGGACCGACATCCGGCAGTTCAACCTCATGTTCAAGACCTTCCAGGGGGTCACCGAGGACGCCAAGAACACCGTCTACCTGCGGCCTGAGACCGCCCAGGGCATCTTCGTCAACTTCCAGAACGTGCAGCGCACCACCCGGCGCAAGCTGCCCTTCGGCGTGTGCCAGGTGGGCAAGAGCTTCCGCAACGAGATCACCCCGGGCAACTTCACCTTCCGTACCCGGGAGTTCGAGCAGATGGAGCTGGAGTTCTTCTGCCAGCCGGGCACTGAGCTTGACTGGTTTGCCTACTGGAAGGACTTCTGCCACAAGTGGCTGCTCTCCTTGGGGCTCAAGGAGGAGAACCTGCGCCTGCGGGACCACGACCCCGAGGAGCTCTCCCACTACTCCAACGCCACCACCGACTTTGAATTCGTCTTCCCCTTCGGCTGGGGCGAGCTGTGGGGCGTGGCCAGCCGCACCAACTTCGACCTGACCGCCCACCAGAACACCTCCGGCAAGGACATGACCTACTTCGACCAGGAGAAGAACGAGCACTATATTCCCTACGTCATCGAGCCCTCTCTGGGCGCCGACCGCGTCACCCTGGCCTTCCTGGTGGATGCCTTCGATCAGGAGGTTGTGGGCCAGGACAAGAATGGCAACGACGACGTGCGTACCGTCATGCGCTTCCACCCCGCGCT
>DVLB01000082.1 GCA_018715695.1 Candidatus Galloscillospira stercoripullorum | reverse complement strand
TGACCTCTATATAATAGAAAAGATTTCCGAAAGGCAGGTCTTTTCCATGCTCCAAAACCTTCTGGTGGTCACCGGTCAGGTGATTACCCTCTTTCTCATGATGGCGGTGGGCTACGCTCTGGTGCGCCTGGGCAAGCTTACCGACCTGGGCCTGGGCCAGATGTCCACCCTGCTGCTCTATGTGGTCTCCCCCTGTCTGGTGCTGGACGCCTTCCAGCAGGAGGGTTTGCCCGATGGGCTGACCCTGGCCATCGGCTTCGGAGCGGTGGGTCTGGGGTATTTGATCCCCATGGTCCTCTCCGCTCCCCTCTTCCCCCGGCAGAGCCCTGAGACCCGCTCCGCCCTCCGCTTTGGCTGCACCTACGGCAACGCCGGGTTCATGGGCATGCCCCTCATCCAAATGATCCTGGGGGACGGCGCGGTGATCTACGGCGCCATCGCCATCGCCCTGATGAACGCCCTCCACTGGTCCCACGGCGTGATACTCATGGGGGGCAAGTGCTCGGTGAAAAAGGCCGTGGTCAACCCCGGCGTACTCCCCCTGCTCTTCGCCCTGGTCCTCTACGCTTTCCACCTGCGCATGCCCCAGAGCGTGGGCGCCGCCCTGGACTTCCTGGGCAGCATGAACACCCCCCTTGCCATGGTGGTCATCGGCGGGCAGATGGCGTCGGTGAACCCGGTGTCCGCCTTCACCCAGCCCCGTCTCTACATCGCCGCCGCCTTCCGGCTGCTGGCCATGCCCGCTCTTACGGCGGTGCTCTTCCTCCCTCTGGGTCTCTCTCCTTTGCTCTACTGCGTGTGCGTCATCCTCGCCGCCACCCCCACGGCGGGAGCCACCGGCATCTTCTCCCAGCGTTTTGGGCGGGACACCGGCACCGCCGCCCAGATGGTCACTCTGAGCACCCTTCTCTCCATTTTCACCCTGCCCGTATTCGCCGTCATCGCTCAGGCCTTGGCCGGCTTCTGACGCAAGCCAAAAGCAGCCCCGGAGCACTTGCGCTCCGGGGCTACTTTTGCGTTTGGAGGGAATATTCTTACCAGCCGAAGGGGAAGCCGTAGCCCCAGCCGCTCTGCTGCTGTTGCTGCTGGTACTGCTCATACTGCTCCTGCTGGATCTGGTCGTAGAGTTCCTGAATGGCCTGCTCCCGCGCCGCGTCACGCTCCTCCAGGGTGAGGGTGGCGGTCACTGTCTGGCCCGAGCGGACGATGGTCAGCGTGACCTCGTCGCCCGCCTTGCAGGCGGAGACGGCGTTGGTGAGCTCGTCGGCGGAGGTGATGGCCTCGCCGTTGAAGGCAGTGATGATGTCGCCAGTCTGGACGCCGGCATTGGCGGAGCAGGAACCCTCCACCACGCCCAGGACATAGGCCCCGGCGGGGGTGCCGTAACGCTGGGCCTCACCGGAGACATTGGTGCTCACCAGGCCCAGATAGGGCTTGCCGGTGACGTAGCCGTGCTCAATAAGGTCGGTGATGATGTTCTTCACATTGTCCATGGGGATGGCGAAACCCAGGCCCTCCACGCTGGCGGAGGTGCTGGAGCCGCTGGAGGAGAGCTTGGCGGTAACGATGCCCACCACCTGTCCGTAGGTATTGAACAGGGGGCCGCCGGAGTTGCCGGAGTTGATGGCGGTGTCGGTCTGGATATAGTTCATACGGCTGCCGTCAGACATGGTGACGTTGCGGTCCAGGGCGGAAACATAGCCGCCGGTGAGGGAGAAGGTCAGCTCGCCCAGGGGGTTGCCGATGGCGAAGACCTGATCGCCCACCACCAGCGAGTCGGAGGAACCGATGACCACCGGCGTAAGGCCGGTCTCCTCGATCTTGAGCACCGCTACGTCGTTGTCCTCGTCGCCACCCACCAGAGTGGCGGGGTAGCTTCTGCCGTCGTAGAGGGTGACCTGGATGGAGTCAGCGTCCTCAATGACGTGGTAGTTGGTGACGATGTAGCCGTTCTGGCTGACGATGAAGCCGGAGCCGGAGGCTGCGGTCTGGACCACCTGGCCGTAGACGTTGGTGTTGACCTCGGTGGTAATACCCACGGTGGAGCCCACATAGGCGGCGTAGATCTGGGCGGCGGTCATGGGCTCATTCTGCTCCACGTTGGACAATGTCACCGCCGTGGGGGACTCCCCCTGGTAGAGCACGGTGCCGCTGCCGCCGCCAAAGGCCCCGCCCAGGGCTGCCGTGCCCAGACCGCCCACAGCGCCGCCCAGTAGGGCGCAGCTCAGGCACAGCGCCGCGATCTTGGGCCACAGGCGCTTCTTTTTCGGGGGCTGGGTATCTTCATGAACATGGTACTGGAAGCACTCCACGGGCTTTTCATCAGAATTGAAATGATTATAGTCGCTGTAATACATCGATCTTCGCTCCTTTGTCTCCGGCGGTACAGCACCGGCGCCGCTTTTTCTTTACGGGAGTTATGATACCACCGTTTTGTGACCAAACCGTGAAGAAACTCCACCTCATTTTTGAACAGTTTTTGAAAAATCAGGACATAATTTTGGCCCCGGACCACGGTCCGGGGCCAAAAGAGCCGATCCTTATTCCTTGGTAAAGTAGGCGATGCCGGCAGCGCCGGGGCCCACATGGGTGCCCACCACCGAGCCGATGGTCATTTCCAGCTTCCGGGTGCCCTCCACCAGGCCGCCCAGGATCTCCTCACACTCGGCCATGGCTGCCGGGTCGGCGGTGTAGCCGAAGGCCACCGGCAGCGACAGGTCGGCGGGCGTCTCCTTGATGCGCTCGGCGATCCACTGGAGGGCGGCTTTGCGGCCCCGGGCCTTTCCGATGGAGGCCACCAGGCCGTCCTTGATGGTGATGATGGGGGTGATGCCCAGCAGGCCGCCCACCAGGGCGGTAGCGGTGGAGATCCGGCCGCCCATCTTTAAGTACTTCAGAGTGTTCACCGCCGCCAGCAGCCGCACCCGCGGGATGAGCTTCTCCATCCGCTCCGCAATCTCCCGGGCGGAGAGGCCCTCCTCACGCAGCTGCACCGCCGTCTCTACCAGAAGGCCCAGGGCGAAGGTGACGGTGCCCGACTCCAGCAGGAAGATCTTATCCTCGCCGTCCACCATTTCCCGGGCGATCCCGGCCGACTGCCGGGTGCCCGACATGTCGGCGGAGATGAAAAGGCCCACGATCTCATCCCCCTGGTCCAGGTACTTGCGGAACACCTGGGCAAAGGTCTCGGGAGAGACCTGGGAGGTGGTGGGCAGCTGTTCGCTTACCTCAAGCCGTTTATAGAACTCTTCGCTGGTCAGATCGATGCCGTCCAGATATGCCTCCTCGCCGAAATGGACGGAGAGCGGGACCATTTCCACCCCCAGCTCTCTGGCCCGCTCCAGGCCCAGATCACTGGTGCTGTCGGTGATGATTCTAACCATATCCTACTCCTTTTCCATAGCGCCGCACCCGAAGGGCAGCGTTCTCTCCAGCCTGGTGGCGAAGCCGCCCGTCTTGGCCAGATATTGTCCCTATTATACCGAAAGGGCGGAAAAAGTCAAGGACGCCTCCCCAGGCATATCCCCCGCGGGGGACGCATACAGTAGTGTTGGCCCCGGCTCTTTTCTCCATTGGGACAGGCGCGGGACCAACACCACAAGAGAATGGAGCCTAACCACCATGAAACACACCCCCATCCGCTGGGGACGGCTCATCCGCCGTGCCCTGGCCTTGTTCCTTGCCACCGTGACGATATGGATCGTGGCTATAACCGCCGGTCTCGGCTGGACATCAGGCCTTTTTTCCGTCCTAGGCGCCGACCCCATCCTGGTCACCGGGATGCTCCGCTCCGAGCTGGGCGGCCCCTGGGCCGCCGGACCCCTTTCCGGGCTGGATGGCTGGGGTAGGCTGGTCCTGGAGCAATCCCCTCTCCTGCTCTCCAGTCAGGGTGCGGTGGCCGGGTATCTCTCCGGGGAGGGAAGCCTCTCAGAGAACGCGGATGGCGGCGGAGAGGGCGAGGCCTATCTGGAGGATGAGGACCCCATCGAGTTGCCGGCGGTGACCACAGCCCCCGACGACATCATTGCCCAGACCCTACTCCCCTCCGCTTCCGGCAACTATCTCTACGCCGACGGGGTCTATATCTCCAACACCAGCGGCCATGAACTGGACGTCCAGGCACTTGCCGCAGCCAGCGTGAACATCACCCTGCCTCAGGAGGGTCCCCAAGTCCTCATCGTCCACACCCACGCCTGCGAGGCCTACACCCCAGACGGCACCGACGTCTACCTGGAGAGCGACACCAGCCGCACTCTGGACACGGACTACAACATGGTCCGGGTGGGGCGGGAGGTCAAGGCCGTGCTGGAGGAGATGGGCCTGACGGTCCTCCACGACGAAACCCTCCACGATTACCCCAGCTACAACAGCGCATACACCAACTCCCGCGCCACGGTGGAGGCCTATCTGGAGCAGTATCCCTCCATCCGCATCGTGCTGGATCTCCACCGGGACGCCCTGGTGGCCGCCGACGGCACCATCTACAAGGCGGTCACCACCATCGACGGAGAGCCCACCGCCCAGGTCATGCTGGTCATGGGCAGCGACAACGGCGGCAACTTCCCCCTGTGGCAGGAAAATCTCACGCTGGCCTTCCAGATCCAGAAGAGCATGGACACCCTCTACCCCACCCTGGCACGGCCCATCACCCTGCGCTCTTCCCACTACAATCAGTATCTCTCCACCGGCGCCCTGCTGGTGGAGGTGGGCTGCCACGGCAACACCTTACAAGAGGCCCTCCGCGGCGCCCGTCTCTTCGCCCGCGCCGCCGGGCAGGTCCTGGTGGAGCTGGAGGAATGACGGGCAGAAAAAGGCTCCCCCGCTTCATCTGAGCGAGGGAGCCTTTTATTTCTCTTAGGGCAGGTAGTTCCAGGGGCTCACGGTGGTGCCGTTGACCTTGACCTGGAAGTGACAGTGGTTTCCGGTTGCCCGACCGGTGGCGCCCACCCGGGCGATGACCTGGCCCTGGTAGACCTTGTCGCCGGTGCTCACCAGCAGGCTGGAGCAGTGGGCGTAAATAGTCTGAATTCCATTGCCGTGGTCGATGACCACATATTTTCCGTAGCTCCAGTAGCTGCCCGAACCGGTGCCCGAATAGACCACCGTGCCGCCGTCAGCGGCCTTGATGCTGGTGCCGTAGGCCGCGGCGATGTCCAGGCCGGAGTGATAGCTGTAGCTGCCGAAGATATACCGGTAACCGTAGTTGGAAGTGATGGTGCCCGACAGGGGCCAGATCATGTTTCCGGTGGCCATGGTGCGGGGCCGGGCCTTGGTGCCTACATGGACCACGGTTTTCGTGGGCTCCGTGATGACGGTGGTGGAGTTGATCACCCGCTCCTCCTCATAGCCATTGAGGTAGGTCACGTCGGCGTTGACCAGGGCCTCGCCGTCGGTGCCCTTGACCACCGTCTTGGTCTCGCCCTTGTACATGGTGTTATCCTGGATCTCCTCCACCGGGCTCTCAATGGGCTCGGTATAGGTGATGTTCTCCACCGTGCGCACCGACAGGAAGGGGATGGTCTGCCGGATGGTGAGGATCTGCCCCACATAGAGCTTGTTGATGTTCAGCCCGGGGTTGAGCACCTCCAGCTCGTCCACACTCATGTCGTGGGCGTAGGCGATGGCGGAGAAGGTATCCCCGGCCTCCACCTCGTAGGTGGTTTCACCGGTGGTGTTGGCGGTGAGGACTTCTTTCATCTCGCTGAGATCCCGCACCACATTGGAGGCGGTGTACTCATGGACAATGTCGATGGGCTCCACAAATTCCGCAGAGATGGTATTCTCATTGACATACTGGGACTTGATCTCATCCAGCATGGCGGTGAGCTGGGCCTCGTCGGTGACGGCGCCGATGAACTCGCCGTCCACGCTCAGGGCGTAGCTCTTCATCACCTCGCCGATCTGGTCGAACAAGTAGGTCTCAAAGCCGTAGACCGAGGAGATCTCATCCTTCTCGGTGAGGGCGAACTCATATCCGATCTCGCTGTCCAGGGTGTAGTCGTAGCCCAGGATCTCGGTAGCACGCTCCTCCACCCGGTCCACCACGGCTTCAAAGGTCTCCTTCTCCCGTACGGTGCCCAGGGTCACCCCGTCCACCGACACCACATAGCTGGGTGTATAGACGGTACCAACCACCAGCGCAACACCCAAAACACCCGCGGTGGCCAGGAAGGCGGCGGGCCCCCAGGGCTTCCCGCCGGACATCGCGCCCTGTACCCAGTGCAGCGCCCGGGCTGCTCCCCGGCCGACCTGCACGGTCCGGTCCATGGTCCACTCCGCCATGCGGTGGAGCCGCTCCTTCCAGCCGCTCTCCTCCCGGGCGGAGCCGTTGCTTCCATGGACCAGAGAATTGAATTTTTCTCCCTCGGGCGCGTGCAGAAGCTCGTCCACGGAAGCATCCCCCCTAAAACATAGTAAAACGCCGACTGGCGGCGAACATTACAAATGGTATCGAAAAAATTACAAATGGTTACAGGTGTTATGATACACACTTTCCTGTCCCACGTCAAGCCTTTTTTGGTCGAATTTCCATCGGGAGACAGGGTTTTCCGACCTTTTCTCTGTCTGCGATATGTTGTGCATGACAGGTGTTTCCCGGGGAAATCCCACCCGTGAAGGGAAGTCCTGTTCCTTTTTGTAACTTCTCGCCGTCATAATTTTGTAAGAATTGACAAGAAAAACGGGCCTGTCCGTCCCCGGAGGGACGGGCAGGCCCGCGGTCTTAAAATATGGAGGAAATGCCCTTACTTGAGGGCGGCGGTGATGATGGCCATGGAGTAGACCTCCAGGGCGTTGCAGCCCCGGGACAGGTCGTTGATGGGGGCGTTGAGGCCCAGGAGGATGGGGCCGTAGGCATCGAAATTGCCCAGGCGCTGGGCGATCTTGTAGCCGATGTTGCCGGCATTGATGTCGGGGAAGATGAAGGTGTTGGCGTAGCCGGCCACGGGGGAGCCGGGGAACTTGAGCTGGCCCACCTTGGGGGAGACGGCGGCGTCGAACTGGATCTCACCGTCCACGGCGAAGTCGGGGTTGGTAGCCTTGATCTTCTCGGTGGCGGCGCGCATCTTGTCCACATCCTCGCCCTTGCCAGAGCCCTTGGTGGAATAGCTGAGCATGGCTACCTTGGGCTCGATGCCGAAGATTCGGGCGCAGCGGGCCACCTCGGTGGCGATCTCCACCAGCTCGTCCTCGCTGGGCTTGATGTTGATGGCGCAGTCGCCCATGGCCAGCACCTCATTGCCGCCCACGGTCTCACGGACCAGGATGAAGCAGGAGGAGACGATCTTGTTGCCCGGCTTGGTCTTGACCAGCTGCAGGGCGGGGCGGACGGTGTCGGCGGTGGAGTAGGTGGCGCCGCCCAGCAGGCAGTCGGCCTCCCCCATCTTCACCAGCATGGTGCCGAAGTAGTTGCTCTTCATCAGGGTGGCCCGGCACTCCTCGGGGCTCATCTTGCCCTTGCGCAGCTCCACCATGATCTGCACCATCTCATCCATGCGGGGATAGGTCTCGGGGTCCATGATGATGGCGCCCCGGATATTGAAGCCCTGCTCCTCGGCGGCGGCCATAATCTCGCTCTCCTTGCCCACCAGAACAGGGGTCAGCCAGGTGCCCGACAGGAGCCGGGCGCTGGCCTCCAGGATGCGGGGGTCGGTGCCTTCGGTAAAGACGATCTTGCGGGGATTGGCCTTCAGGGTATCGATCAGCTGCTGGAACATATGCATTGGCATTGGAAACACTCCTCTCAAATTGCGGCCTGTTCAAGGCCGCCTGGGCAGTTTTTTGCCCGATCTGATAACCTCATCTTACTATGTTCCCTCCAAAATTGCAAGGTGGACAGTGCAATTTTGTCCTTTACAAATTGTATTCTGACATTTATACTATACCCACTGTCATTATAAAAAGGAGCCGGCAGACCGGACGGCCGATATAGACAGAAAAGACAGACAGAGGTGTGTGTTACTGTGAGCAACGATTTTTCCCGTTCTCTCTCCCTGCTGCGGCAGGAGAAGGGGATCTCCCAGCGCGCGGCTGCCAAGGAGCTGGGCATCTCCCAGGCCCTGCTCAGTCACTATGAAAATGGCATCCGGGAGCCGGGCCTGGCCTTTGTGGCCCGGGCCTGCGACTATTATAATGTCTCCGCCGACTTCCTGCTGGGCCGCACCCTTTCCCGGGACGGCACCACCATCCTGGACGCCGACAGTCTCTACGACTCCTCCACCGAGCGCAGCAACATCCTCAAGGGCTCGGTGCTGGCCACTCTGTCCAAGAAGTTGCTGGTCAACTCCATCGGCATTCTCTTCGACCTGCTGGGCAAGACGGGCCGGAAGGAGGCCATCCGCGCCTGCGCCGACTATCTGGGCACCTCCGTCTATGTCATGTTCCGCCACCTCTACCGGGCCGACGGCACCCAGAACGAGGACTTTTTCTCCATTCCCGCTCAGCAGTTCACCGCCGGGCTGCCCCGCGCCGACATGATCTGCGCCGAGGTGGAATATGTGGACGCTCTCTCCGTCCACACCAAGGAGAAGGGCACCTTCCCCTCCATGAATCACGATTCCCTCTCTCGGGAGTACCCCGGTCCCTACCAGTCCCTGCTCCAGATCATCCACACCACCGGAGAGCGCATCAACCGCCGGCTGGACGCCCGCCGTTCCGAGCCCCAGAAGTAAGGCAGGTTCTTCCCCCAGACGCCCCAGGCGTCCGGGGACCCCGTTTTGATTTTATTTCCGGCGCTCCGCGCCGCCCCGCTGTGCGGGGCCCCGTGGATTTGCCGTTCGGAGGTTTCCCTTTATGACAGATCAGTCCAAAATCCGTAACTTTT
>DVLB01000081.1 GCA_018715695.1 Candidatus Galloscillospira stercoripullorum | reverse complement strand
TGATGACAAAGGTGCCCGCCTTGGTCATGAGGGGGAAGTCCCCCATGAAGATCTCCTGCTCCTTGATCTCCTCGGTCTCCTTGTTGCGCAGGCGCACCCGCACCTTGATGGGAGCGGCGTACGTGGCGTCCCGGGCCTTGCACTCCTCCACATCGTACTTGGGGGGCTCGTCCATGGAGTAGTCAATGAAGGACAGCTCCAGATTGCCCGCGTAGTCGGTGATGGAGGCTACGTCCTTGAACACCTCCCGGAGGCCCTGATCCAAAAACCACTGGTAGGAGCTCTTCTGGATCTCCAGCAGGTTGGGCATCTCCAGGATCTCGTCATGACGGGCGTAGCTCTTGCGCAGGGTCTTGCCGTAGTAGACGTCCTTGACCATCATCGTAGAAATCACACCTCGTTTTCTTCGTTTCCGGCCGGAAAACAGGGTTCTGACAAGGGTTTTCCCCTGCCTTTCCCACGCTTTTCCCGGCAATTCCACCAATTTTACCGCCGCGGCCAGGCTGCGCACACCCGGCACCGTTGTTTCCTTATCTGATCTCCTCTTGCGCTTTTCCCGCTGCCGTGGTATACTGTGCATACAGTGGGCGGGAAGGGCCGTTGAGATCGTCTGCGCATAGTAGCATTTTAGTATACCATGGCCTTCCATATAAGTCAATGGTTTTTTGGTCGGATCCGGGATTTCCCGGATCTTTTTTTGTTCTTTTTCCCCGCCGCCGTCCCCGCCACTGGACAAGACGGGGCCGATTTGGTAAACTGTGGCCATCCGATCCCGGAGGTGAATCCCATGCGTTTTCTTGCCCAGCGGCCCTACCTGACCCTCCCTCTGGGCGGGGCCGGGTGTGCGCTGCTCGTCCTCACCGCCGTGCGCTCCTTCGCCCTCTCCCAGGGCGGCGTGGGCACGGGGGCCTTCGTGGCCTGCGCGCTGCTCCTTTTGGCCGCGCTGGCCATGGCGCTGCTCCGCCGCGCCGGGCTGCGCCGCGCGCTGCTCTTCGCCGCGCTGCTGCCGGTGGCCCTGGCCTTCTTCATCCGGGTGTTCTGTCTGGACCACATCACCCTGGACTATGAGAATTTCCTCTCGGTCTGGGCCGCCTTCTTCCGGGACAACGGCGGCTTTGCCGCCATTGCACAGCCCATCGGCAACTACAACGTGCCCTACCTCTACTTCCTGGCCGCCATCTCCTACCTGCCAGTACCCGACCTCTACTGCATCAAGCTCTTCTCCATTCTCTTCGACGTGTTGCTCGCCTGGGGCGGAGCGCGCCTTGCCCGGTGCTTCACCGGTGAGGGGGATGCGCGGCCCTACCTGGCCTTCTTTCTGCTTCTGCTCCTCCCCACCCCCATTCTCAACGGGGCCTACTGGGGCCAGTGTGACGTGATCTACGGCGCCCTCACCCTCCACGCCCTGGCCTGTGCGCTGGGCAAGCGGCCGTGCTGGTCCCTGATCTGTCTGGCCGTGGCCTTCTCCTTCAAGCTCCAGACCATTTTTCTCATCCCCCTGTGGGCCGCCCTGTGGTTCACCGGCCGGGTGAAGTTCCGCCACCTTTGGCTCTTCCCCGCCGCCTACGCCGTCACCATCCTGCCCGCCCTGGCGCTGGGCAAGCCCCTGGCGGACATTCTGGGCGTCTACGTGGGCCAGACCGGCGAGTACGCCGACCGGCTCACCCTCAACGCCCCCTCCATCTACGCCCTCATTCCCCTGGGTGCGGAGGTAAACCACGATCTGCTCTTCGTGCTGGGCATCCTGGCCGCCTTTGCCCTCACCGCCGCCGTGCTGCTCAGTCTCTTTCTGGTCCGCAAGCGCGTTACGGACCAGATGCTGATGACCGCCGCGGTCATCCTGGCCCTGGGTATCCCCTACCTGTTGCCCAGCATGCATGAGCGCTATTTCTTCCTGGCGGAGGTTCTCACCCTGGTCTGGGCCTGCCTGCGGTGGGAGAAGGCCCTGGGAGCCATGGCCGTCCAGCTGGCCGGTCTGGGGGCCTACCACGCCTACCTGGTGCTGCGCTATGCCTTTTATATCACCCTCTTCGGTCTGGGCTGGGGCATGGCCCTGGAGTCCCTGCTGCTGCTGGCCGTCCTGATCTGGACCGCCGTGGAGTTTTTCCGTGCCCCGCCCCATTTTTCCCGTGGAAAGGAGTCTTTGTCATGACCTGCCGCTCTCTTCGTTCTCTCGCCGTGGCCGCCGCCGCCCTCACCTGCGCCGCGGTGCTGTCGGGCTGCTCCCTGCTTGGGCCTCAGCCCACGCCCACCCCCTCCCCCACGCCGGTGGTCACGCCCTCGCCCACGCCGCAGCCCACGCCGGAACCGACACCCGAGCCCACGCCCGAGCCCACACCGGAGCCCACGCCCGAGCCTACCCCCTCTCCCACCACGGAGCCCGTCCAGGGGGAGGAGTGGAGCCTTCCGTCGGTTCCCGTCACCTCTCTGGAGCGGCCATGGAACCTGCTGCTGGTCAATCCCTGGAACGCCCTGCCGGAGGACTATGAGATCACCCTCAAGCAGCTTAACCAGAGCCATTCGGTGGATGAGCGCTGCTACGACGATCTGCGCGCCATGCTCACGGCCTGCCAGGAGGCGGGGCACACCCCCGTGGTCTGCTCCTCCTACCGCACCCAGGACGGGCAGATGTACCTCTTCACCAACCGGGTCAACCGCTATCTGAGCCAGGGGTACAGCGCCGATGAGGCGGTGGCCGAGACTGCCGCCGTCATCGCCATTCCGGGCACCAGCGAGCACCAGCTGGGCCTGGCGGTGGACATCGTGGACATCGACTACCAGCTGCTCGACCGCAACCAGGAGGATACAGCGGTACAGAAGTGGCTCATGGAGCACTGCTGGGAGTATGGCTTTATTCTCCGTTACCCCAGCGACAAGAGCGACCTGACCGGCATCATCTACGAGCCTTGGCACTACCGCTATGTGGGGGTGGATGCCGCCCTGGAGATCCGGGACCTGGGGGTTTGCCTGGAGGAGTATCTGGAGCTTCTTGACGCCGGCGAGGCCGGCGGCACGGAGGTCGCCGCGCCGGAGACGGCGCCCGCCGAATAAAACAAGAAAAGCGCGTCATCCCCACAGGATGACGCGCTTTTGAGACTGTCGAAAAAGGCCCCTGGCCTTTTTCGACAAAAGGCTGCATGACGGATAGGGTTCGATTTCTCGCGAAATTGTCGCCCTATCCGTCATGAGAAGTGTCATTTCCGAGGCACATGTCCCCGGAAATGACGGATTTTAATTTTATTCCGTCGTCTGCGGACGACGGAACTCTGTGAGACTTCCCTGTGGGGAGGTTTTGCGACAGGCTGAAAAGCGCGTCATCCCGACAGGATGACGCGCTTTTTGCTTTTATGGCTTTATCCCAGCAGCCGCTTGCGGCTCCACACGCCGGAGCGCCAGCGCCAGATGAACAGCCCCGCCCGCAGGCACTCGTCGGCGGCCATGGCGGCCCACAATCCCGCCAGGCCCCAGCCCAGGGCCACGCCCAGCAGCAGGCTGCCGCCCACAGCGGTGACCCAGGCGCTGAAGACGCAGATGGCGATGGGGAAGCGGATGTCCCCACAGGCCTGGAGGGAGCGGCACATGACCATGTTTACCGCCCGGCCCAGCTCCAGGGGGATCTCGATGAGCATGATGAGCCACGCCAGGGACAGCACCTGCTCATCCTGGGTAAACAGGCCGTAGAGAGGCCGGGAGAGCAGGAAGAGCAGCACCGACACCGCCCCCGAGATGAGCACCGAGGCCCTCAGGGTGGCGCGGACCTGCCGGTCGGTGCCCTCCACGTCTCCCGCCCCCATGAGCCGGGCGGCTACCACCTGGGTGGCCTGGCTCATGGCCGAGGCGAACATATAGGTCATCATGGCGAACATGTTGGCATATACCCGGGTGTTGATGACGTAGATGGCAAAGCCGTTGCAGATGGTCTGGATCACCACCTGGGAGAGGTTATAGGAGATGGACTCCCCGGCGGTGGGGATGCCGATGGAGAGGAGCTTTCCCAGCAGATCCCTGGGGAAGGGCCGCAGGTGACCCACCGAGAGCACCGGACCGAACTTCAAGCGGAAGAGCACCGCGATGACCACGAGGCCGATGAGCCGGGACACGCAGCTGGACACCGCCGCGCCCGCCACGCCCAGGGAGGGCAGGGGCCCCGGGCCGTAGATGAGCACCGCGTTGCCGCCGATGTTGAGAAGATTCATGCCCACCGAGACCACCATGGTCTCCTTCATCATCTGACTGGAGCGGAAGAAGGCGGTGAAGGTCAGGTAGAGGGCCTGGAGGGGCATGCCCAGGGCGATGATGCGCATATAGAGGCAGGCCTTGTCAAAGATCTCCTCCGGCACCCCCATGGCCGTGAAGATAAGGGGGCACAGAGTGAGCAATATACCGCCGATGGCCAACCCGAAGAGGAAGTTGGCCGCCAGGGAGAGGGTGTAGGTCTGGTTGACCCGCCGGGTATCCCGGGCGCCCAGATACTGAGAGATAAGGATCATGGCCGCCGTGCACACCACCGAGAACACCAGGATCACCAGGTTGGTGATCTGGTTGACGTTGCCGATGGCGCCCACCCCGTTGTGGTCCACATAGCCCACCATGATCTGGTCAGCATTGCCCACCAGCATCTGGAGCAGCAGCTCCACAAAGATGGGCAGGGTAAGGGCCAGGATGCGGCCTTTCCCCATGCCGGAGCGGGTATTCTCTTTTTCTCTGGTTTGGAGCTTTTCCATGCCGTGTCTGTCGTCCTTCCTGTGCGCGCTTGCCCTGCGCAGGCAGCAGCCCTTATTATAGTATCGGCACGCCTTTTTACAAGTGGTAATACTGCCTCAATTTCCCGCCGCCGCCAAGGCGGATTTTGTCCGCACAGGAAAAGGAGGCGGGCAAAAAGCCCGCCTCCTTTGTTTACGCCGTTTTGGCTCCTCAGCCGTTGATCTCGGAGAAGAACTTGTCGTGGATGACCTGGACGGCCCGGTCTGCGTCGGCCACGTCCACCAGCACGGAGACCTTGATCTCACTGGTGGAGATCATGTGGATGTTGATGCCGCCGTTGTAAAGGGCCTCGAACATCTTGGCCGCCACGCCGGGGTTGTTGATCATGCCGGCGCCCACGATGGAGACCTTGGCGATCTCGTCGTTGACGTCGATGTGGTCAAAGCCCAGATACTCCTTGTTGTCCTCCAGCACCTTCTTGGCCAGCTCCTTGTCCCCCTTGGCCACGGTGAAGCTGATGTCCTTGGACTCCCCACGGCCGATGGACTGGAGGATGATGTCCACATTGACCTTCTCCTTGGCCAGCAGGGAGAAGATTTTGAATGCGATGCCGGGCTGATCGGCCAGGCCCACCAGCGCCAGACGGGCGATGTCCTTGTCCTTGGCCACGCCGCTCACATGAGTCTTTTCCATCTTCTTTACGACCTCCTTGACTTTCGTTCCGGGATTCCCCGAGAAGCTGGAGATGACCTCCAGATTGACATTGTATCGCTTGGCCATTTCCACCGAACGGTTGTGGAGCACCTGGGCCCCCAGGGTGGCCAGCTCCAGCATCTCGTCGAAGGTGATCTCCTCCAGCTTGCGGGCCCCCTTCACATGGCGGGGATCGGCGGTGTAGACCCCGTCCACGTCGGTGTAGATCTGGCACAGGTCGGCGTGGAGCGCCGCCGCCAGAGCCACCGCCGAGGTGTCCGACCCGCCCCGGCCCAGGGTGGTGATGTCGTCGTACTTGTTGATGCCCTGGAAGCCGGTGACGATGACGATGCTCTTCTTATCCAGCTCGTTCTGGATGCGCTCGGTGTTGATGCGGGAGATACGGGCGTTGGAGTAGTTGGAGTTGGTGCGCATGCCCGCCTGCCAGCCGGTCAGGGAGATGACCGGGTAGCCCATGGCCTCGATGGCCATGGCGCACAGGGAGCAGGAGATCTGCTCGCCGGTGGACAGGAGCATATCCATCTCCCGCCGGGAGGCGTTGGGGTTGATCTCCTTGGCCTTCTCGATCAGGTCGTCGGTGGTGTCCCCCTGGGCCGAGAGCACCGCCACCACGCTGTGGCCCCTGCGGTAGGTCTCGGTGATGATGCGGGAGACGTTGCGGATCTTGTCGGCGTCAGCCACCGAGCTGCCGCCGAATTTCTGTACGATCAGTCCCATATGTTGGTACCCCCATTCGGAATCTATAACATGTATGATGTACGGAGGGCAGCCGCCCCCCTGGTATCCTATGCCGCCTGCTTTCGCGCCGTCAGCGCCGGTGCGCTCACAGCACCCGGAACAGGGACAGCACCTGCGTTCCCCGCAGCTTTTCCTCCAGCTCGGGCCGCTTCATGGCGGCGGTGAGGAAGGCGCTCTCCCCCTCGCTGGCGCCGGGCCGGGCCAGGAAGGAGGCCTCCGGGAACAGGGCCTTGGCCGCCTCGGCGCCCACCTGGGCACGGACATACCAGCGGCTTTCCAGCTCGTCGGGCGAGGCGGTCACGTCCGCTCCGCCGGGGCCCCACTCCAGGTACTTGCGGCTTCCCAGATGCTTGGCCGCGTCCATCACGTCGGCCACCACGGCGCTGGCGGTGGGCAGCTTGCCCGCACCCCGGCCGTAGAACATCACGTCCCCGATGGCGTCTCCCTTGACGGTGATGGCGTTGAACACGTCCTCCACGCCGGCCAGGGGATTCTCCCCCTCCACCAGGTGGGGAGCCACATAGGCGCACACCCGGCCGTCGCTGCGCCGGATGGCCCGGCCCAGCAGCTTGATCTTCCGGCCGGCCCCCTCGGCGTAGGCCACATCGGCCAGGGTCACCGCGGTGATGCCCTCGGTGGGCACCTGGTCAGGGTAGATGTGCCGCCCGAAGGCCAGGGAGGAGAGGATGCAGATCTTCCGGCAGGCGTCGTGCCCCTCCACATCGGCGGTGGGATCGGCCTCGGCGTAGCCCTTGGCCTGGGCCTCGGCCAGGGCGGCCTCAAAGGAGATGCCCGAGCGGATCATCCGGGTGAGGATATAGTTGGTGGTGCCGTTGAGGATGCCGCAGATCTCGGTGAGCTCGTTGGCCGCCAGGCACTGGGACAGGGGGCGGATGATGGGGATGCCGCCTCCCACGCTGGCCTCGAAGAGATAGCTCACATTCTTCTCCTTGGCCAGCTCAATAAGGTCATAGCCGCAGGTGGCCACCAGCTCCTTGTTGGAGGTCACCACGCTCTTGCCCGCGCGCAGGGAGCGCTCGGTGAAGTCCTTGGCCACTCTGGCCCCCCCGATGGTCTCCACCACGATCTGGACCTCCGGGTCGTTCTCGATGACCGAGAAGTCCTTCACGAACTTATCGGCAAAGGGACTGTCGGGAAACTCCCGCACGTCCAGGATATACTTGAGGTTCACCGCGTTGTGGACCTTTTCGCCGATGTGGGCGTTGTTCTTGGTCAGCACCTCCGCCACGCCGGAGCCCACGGTGCCAAAGCCCAATATGGCCACATTTACCATTCTTCTCTCCCCCTTGGCTGTTCTTTCCGGTTCTGCCCCGGCGTCATCCCGCCAGGATCTCGCAGCGGATCACGCCCTCCTGCGCGCCCACCTTGGCGATGAGCTCCTCCACAGAAAGGACCATGGCTGAGGTCTCCGCCCCGATGTTCACCACCGCGCACCCGCTGATGGGGATGCCCTGGTTGATGGTGAGAATATTCCCGCCCGACTGGGCAAAGATATTCAGGACCGCCGAGAGAATCCCCGGCTCATCCTTGAGCAGCGCCTGGACCGTGACGATCCGCCCGTGGAGCATGTCGTTGAAGGGCCGGACCATGTCCTTATACTTATAAAACGCGCTGCGGCTGATGCCGGCGCTCCTGGCCGCCTCGTTCACCGCGCCGGCCTCTCCGGACTCCAGCAGCCGCTTGGCCTCCGCCACCTTCAAAAAAACCGGCGGCAGCGCCTCGGCGTCCACAATATAGTATTTGGGCTTGAGCCCCATCCACGTCCACCCCCCGGTTGTCCGCCACAGAAAGTCATTTGTTCGCGTGTCGTGTTTTAGTTTAGCACAGTGCCCCTCCGGTTGCAACCCAAATCCGCGCTGGAAACCGCACAACTTTCCCCCTATTTTCTCCCGCCGTTTTCGTCATATTCAACAGTTCGAGCGAGGTGGTACTTCTTGTCTGATTACCGGCGCCGGGTGATGCTGGAGCGTCTGCTGTACGCGGCCGTTTGGGCTGTGGGCGCGTGGCTGCTGCTCACCGTGGCCCTGCCCTGGCTGCTGCCCTTTCTGCTGGGGCTCTCCCTGGCCTGGCTGCTGGAGCGCCCGGTGGTCTTTCTCATGGAGCGGCTCCGGCTCCCCCGGTGGGGCGCCGCGGCGGTGTGCACCGGGGCGCTGGGGACAGGGCTGTGCGCCCTGCTGGGCCTTCTGGCATGGCGGCTTGGGTACGAGGCCGCGGTGCTGCTGGGGCGGCTGCCCGTCCTGCTCTCCGGCCTGCCCTCTCTGGGTTCTCAGCTGGAGAAGTGGGCCTACCGCTTTCTCATCGCCGCGCCGGTGGGCCTTCAGGACTTCCTGCGCAGCGCCATGGAGAGCCTGGTGGAGCAGAGCATCTCCCTGCCCAACCGTCTCTATGACGTGCTGGAAGGGGCGGTGACCGGCGCGGTGCGCGCCCTGCCCGACGCGCTGCTCTTTCTGCTGACCACCGTCCTGGCCGCCTACTTCTCCAGCGCCTCCCGGCCCGCCCTGCTGGCCTTCCTCCGCCGCCAGCTCCCCCGCCCCTGGCTGCCCAAGGTGGCCGCCGCCCGCAGGCTCATGAAGGGCACCCTGGGCTGCTGGCTCCGAGCCCAGGGCCTTCTCATGCTCATCACCTTCGGCGAGCTCTTCCTGGGTCTGCTCCTCCTGCGGGTGGATCTGGCCTTTCTGGTGGCCGCCCTGGCTGCTGCGGTGGACGCCCTGCCGGTGCTGGGCTCGGGCACCGTTCTGCTGCCCTGGGCCGCCTTCACCCTGCTCACAGGGGACTGGACCCAGGCCCTGGGCCTGGGGGTGCTGTACGCCGTGGTCACCGTAGTGCGCTCCCTGCTGGAGCCCAAGCTGGTGGGAGAGCGGCTGGGCCTGCCCCCTCTGGCCGCCCTGCTGGCCATGTATGTGGGCTTCCGGGCCTTTGGCGTGGCGGGCATGATCCTCTCTCCCCTGGGAGCCATTTTGCTCAAGCAGTTCCACGACTACGGCCTTGTCCGACTCTGGCGGGACTAAAAAAACGCCGCCCCGGAGCTTTTCGCTCCGGGGCGGCGGAAACTGTCGAAAAAGGCGACGGCCTTTTCCGACAAGAGGCTTGCATGACGGATAGGGCTCGATTTCTGGCGAAATTGTCACCCCATCCGTCATGAGAAGTGTCATTTCCGAGGCCGCAGCGTTAAGAAAATGTGCCGGCGGCACATTTTTAGCGTAGGCCGCAGCGGCTATGCCGCGAGGAGGGAGCTTGGTGTCCCCGGAAATGACAGACTTTGATTTTATTCCGTCGCGTGCGCGCGACGGAACTTAAGCGAGGCTTCCCTGCAGGAAAGTTGAGACAAACTGCGCCGCCCCGGAGCTTTTCGCTCCGGGGCGGCGCTCTGCGTTCTTATCCGGGTCCCTCAGACCTCGCCCACGCCCTCCCCGGGCGTTTCGGTGACCGGCGGCTCGGTGACGGGCGGCTCCGTGGTCTCTCCGCCGCCCTCAGGGTCGGTGGAGGGCTCCGGGTCGGGGTCAGGGTCGGGATTGGGATCGGTATAGATGGGCCAGGTGGTGGGGTCGGCGATGTTGAAGCCGGGCCACTGCTCCTGGGTGGGCCAGGTGCTCTCATCAAAGGGGTTGAAGTTGAGGGGATCGTACTCCGGCTCCGGCGGCGTGGTGTGCACCGTGCAGTAGGCCGCCTCGCCCAGGGAGTCGATATACTGCTTGCTGAAGAGGTAGTCGTTGGCCTGGACACCCAGCACGTCGGGCCGGTCCAGGGCCATGAGGCTCACCGCGCTGCAGTTCTCCGCCGGGCAGTACTCCCCGGCCAGGCGGTACATCCCCGTGGGCTGGCCGCTGGAATTGAGAATGGGATCATCCAGGCACAAGAGCACCACGCTCTCGGCGGTGTGGACGGTGCACTCCTGGGTGGGCTCATCCCCCTCGAAGAACCACCCGGTGGTGGTGGTAAGGCCCCGGGGGTCCATCTGGCAGTATTCCGTGGCGAGGAGCCCGCTGTACGGGCACAGGCCGCTGACCTGTGTGAGGCCGCTGGGCCGGGCGAAGTCCTTGTTCTCCAGTCCCTCGTGGAGGGGCTCCATGACCTTCTTCCACAGCCCCGGGGCGGGGTTGCCGTTGGAGACGATGCGCTCCTGCTGGTCATAGCCCACCCACACCGCGGCGGTATAGTAGGGGGTATAGCCCACGAACCAGCGGTCCATGTTGGAGGTGGTGGAGCCGGTCTTGCCGGCGATGGTCATGCCGCTGAAGTTGGCGCTGGTGCCGGTGCCCTTGGCCACCACGTTCTTGAGCAGGTAGTTCATATACCAGGCGGTCTCCTGGCTGATGACCTCCTCGCCCACGCGGCCCACGGTATTGTCCAGAATGATCTTGCCGCTGGCGTCCCGCACGGTGGTGTAGGTCCTGGGCTCCAGGTACACGCCCTCCCGGGGGAACACGGAGTAGGCCGCCGCCATGTTGAGCACCGACACGCCGTCGGTCAGGCCGCCCATGGCCAGGGGGGCCAGGGCCACGTCGGTATAGACCCGGCCATAGCGCTCTTCCTCGTAGACCAGCTCATCCCCGAAGCCCAGCTTATCCACCAGGAAGTCAAAGGACTCCTCGGGGGTGAGCAGGGCCAGGGTACGCACGGCCACCGGGTTGGAGGATCGCTGCACCGCCTCCATCACCGACATCCGGCCCCGGTAGATCCGGTCCACGTTGGCCGGCCAGGCCGAGTTCCCCTCCACCTGGAAGGGAGCGTCGTCCATAACGGTGCTGGGGGTGATGAGGCCCGCCTCCAGAGCGGGGGCGTACACCGAGAGGGGCTTGAAAGCCGATCCGGGGGGCCGTAGGCTGTCGGTAGCGCGGTTCCAGGACAGGCTCCCCTCCTTCTCCCCCATGCCGCCCGCCAGGGCCACCACGTCGCCCATCTCATCGATGATGACGATGGCCGACTGGAGCTGCTGGCCGGAGGAGGAGATGATATTGAGGTTCTCCATGTTCTGATAGACCGAGTCCACGATGGCCTGGACCTCAGGGTCGATGCAGGTATCGATGGTCAGGCCGCCATAGAAGAGCATGTTGCTGGCCACCCGGCGGTCATAGCCCAGGGCCACCAGGTCGTCCAGGACGTCGTTGATGACCTGGTCTTCATACCAGGTGTAGGGGGCGTTGTTGGCGGTGGCCGTCTCCTCCGCCTCGTCGCTGCGGACGCTGGTGAAGTTGAGGCCGGCCTCCACCTGGGCCACCGCCTCTTCATACTCCTCCTCCGTGATCATGGGCTCGCCGTTCTTGTCGGTCTGCTGGCTCATGGCGAAAAGCACGTTGAGGGCGCGGTTGGCGTTGTTCTTCTTGCCCCAGTCGGGATCGACGTTGCCGTCCTCGTCCAGGCCGGAACGGTAGGGGTCGTAGATGGAGGGGTTGTTGGTGATGCTGATGAGGCTGGCGCACTCGGCCAGGGACAGATCGGAGACGTTCTTGCCGAAGTACTGGTAGGAGGCGGTATACACCCCCGAGCACCCCTGGCCCATATAGATAGCGTTGAGGTAGTACTCCAGAATGGTCTCCTTGCTGTACTTGTCCTCCAGGGCCAGGGCCCGGAAGATCTCCATGAGCTTGCGCTTGACGGTGACGTCATTATCCTGGGTCAGGTTCTTGATGAGCTGCTGGGTGATGGTGGAGCCGCCCTGGATGCTGCCGCCGGTGAACATGCGCAGCACCGCGTTGGCCGTACGAATCCAGTCCACGCCCTGGTGCTTCCAGAAGCGCTTGTCCTCGATGGCCACGGTGGCGTTGATGAGGTCCTCGGGCAGGTCCTCATACTCCACCCAGATCCGGTTCTCCTCCCCGTGGATGGTGCGCAGCTCCTTGCGCTCCCCCGTGTCCCGGTCGGTATAATAAAGGGTACTGGAGAGAGACATATCCACCGTCAGGTCATAGAGGTTCAGGTTGACCTGGGGGATGATGACCGTGTTGATATAGACCGCGCCGAAGCAGGCCAGGATGGCCCCGGTGGTGATCATGACCAGTAGCAGCGTGCCGATGATCTTCCCCGCCAGAAGCGCGGGATTGCTCCGGCGGCGGCGCTTGCGCCGCCGCTCCTGCGTCCCCCGCCGGGACGCGCTGCCCTTGGCGCCGCCGTCGTTTTGGGGCTGATTTGCGTGGTTATTGTCCAAAGTGGCACCTCCGATACAGTGAAAAGGGACCCAGCTGTTTTTTTGTCCCTTCAAACGCCTCAACGGTACATAGCTGAAGTTATTATACCACAGGGACAGCGGCCTTGTGGTATAAATGGCATCATTCGCGGTTCCGCCGCCAGGCGGGAGCGAATTGTGCCGAATCAGTTGGTATAATAGCGGTTTTGCAGCTGTTATACCATAGCCGCAAGTCTTGATAGACTTGCACGCCGCGAATGCGGCGCAAATCGGCTCTGCCGATTTGCGCTATGG
>DVLB01000080.1 GCA_018715695.1 Candidatus Galloscillospira stercoripullorum | reverse complement strand
CTGCTGACCCGGATGGTGGAGCCGGACCGGATGCTGACCTTCACCGTGCCCTGGATGGACGACAAGGGCTATGCCCACACCAACCACGGCTACCGGGTGCAGTTCAACAGCGCCATCGGCCCCTACAAGGGCGGTTTGCGGTTCCACCCCTCGGTCAATCCCTCTATCGTGAAGTTCCTGGGCTTTGAGCAGACCTACAAGAACGCCCTGACGGGGCTGCCCATCGGCGGCGCCGCCGGCGGCGCGGACTTCGATCCCCGGGGCAAGAGCAACCGGGAGATCATGCGCTTCTGCCAGAGCTTCATGACGGCCCTGTACCGCCACATCGGCTCCGACACCGACATCCCCGCCGGCGACATCGGCGTGGGCGCCCGGGAGATCGGCTACCTTTTCGGCCAGTATAAGCGCATCCGCAACGAGTTCAACGGCGTGCTCACCGGCAAGGGCCTCTCCTACGGCGGCTCCCTGGCCCGGACCGAGGCCACCGGCTACGGCCTGTGCTACTTCACCGACGAGATGCTCCGCGCCAACGGCAAGAGCTTCAAGGGCCAGAGCGTGGTCATCTCCGGCAGCGGCAACGTGGCCATCTACGCCAACCAGAAGGCCACCGAGCTGGGCGCCAAGGTCATCGCCATGAGCGATTCCAACGGCTACATCGTGGATGAGAACGGCATCGACTACAAGGTCATGAAGGAGATCAAGGAGGTCAAGCGCGAGCGCATCAAGACCTACCTCAACTATGTGCCCACCGCCAAGTATTACGAGGGCTGCCAGGGCATCTGGACCGTCCCCTGCGGCATCGCCCTGCCCTGCGCCACCCAGAACGAGCTGCCCCTGGAGGGCGCCAAGGCGCTGGTGGAGCACGGCTGCTTCGCCGTGGCTGAGGGTGCCAACATGCCCTCCACCCTGGAGGCCACCGCGTACTTCCAGGAGCACGGCGTGCTGTTTGGGCCGGCCAAGGCGGCCAACGCCGGCGGCGTGGCCACCTCCGGTCTGGAGATGAGCCAGAACTCCATGCGCCTGAGCTGGACCTTCGAAGAGGTGGACCAGAAGCTCCACGGCATCATGACCAACATCTACCACAACGCCGCCAAGGCCGCCGAGGAGTACGGCATGCCCGGCAACCTGGTGGCTGGCGCCAACATCGCCGGCTTCCTCAAGGTGGCCGACGCCATGATTTGGCAGGGCGTGAGCTACTAAACTGCCAACGCTATGATCTCCTCATGGCGTGAGCTACTAAGCTGCCGACGCCATAATCTTCTCAGAGCGTTTCTGACCAATTAACGATTTTTACGATCCCCGACTTCCTCCAACGACAAAGGGAGGCGCGGCCACGGCCGCGCCTCCCTTTGTGTCTGCGCTCCCATTGCCCTTTGCCCGGTTTTTTGCTATACTGGTCCCAACATCCACAAAGGAGGTCTTTCCATGTCCACTCCCCATCTCCAAGGCAATCCCGGCGACTACGCCCCCACCGTCCTCATGCCCGGCGACCCCCTGCGGGCCAGATTCATCGCCGAGACCTTCCTCCAGGACGCCCGGGAGGTCAACTCCGTCCGGGGCATGCTGGGCTATACCGGCACCTACAAGGGCCGCGCCGTCTCGGTCCAGGGCAGCGGCATGGGCTGCCCCTCCATGGGCATCTATTCCTACGAGCTCTTCCAGTTCTTCGGCGTGGAGCACATCATCCGGGTGGGCACCGCCGGTTCCATCCAGGAGGGCCTGAACCTGGGGGACCTGTGCATCGCCCTGGGCGCCTGCACCAACTCCGGATACCTCTCTCAGTACCGCCTGCCGGGCTCCTTCGCCCCGGTGGCCTCCTACCCCATGGTGCGCGCCGCCGCCGACATCGCCGCGGAGAAGGGCCTGCGCTGCGCTGTGGGCAACGTCATGTCCAGCGACGTGTTCTACGACGACGTGCCCGTGGTGGATGACTGGCGGAAGATGGGGGTGCTGGCGCTGGAGATGGAGACCGCCGCCCTCTACGCCAACGCCGCCCGCACCGGCAAGCAGGCCATGACCCTACTGACCATCTCCGATGAGATCCTCACCGGGCGCAAGGCCTCCACCCAGGAGCGGCAGACCGCCTTCACCGGCATGATGGAGACCGCCCTGGAGACCGCCATCCGCCTGTAAGGAGACCGCCATGCTCAAGCTTGCAAACCTCTCCCTCCCCGTGGGCCACGGCCCGGAGGCCCTGCGCCGGAAGGCCGCCGCCGTCCTGGGCGTGAATGCCGGCGCGGTGGAGGAGCTCACCATCCTGCGCCAGTCCATCGACGCGCGGAAGAAGTCCGACGTGCGCTGGGTCTACACCGTGGCCCTCTCCCTGCCGGGCGAGGCCGCCCTGGCAGGCCGGGGCGGCGCCGTCCTCTACGCTCCGGAGCCCTACCGCCAGCCCACGGCCAAGAGCCGGCCCAAACATCCCCCGGTGGTGGTGGGCATGGGCCCGGCGGGGCTCTTCGCCGCCCTCACCCTGGCCAGGGCGGGCCTTGCCCCCATTGTGCTGGAGCGGGGCAGGCGCGTGGAGGAGCGCACCGCCGACGTGGAGCGCTTCTGGCAGAGCGGCGACCTCTCCCCCTTCTCCAACGTGCAGTTCGGCGAGGGGGGCGCGGGCACCTTCTCCGATGGGAAGCTAACCACGCTTACCCACGACAGCCGCATCTCCCATGTGCTGGACACCTTCGTCGCCCACGGCGCGCCGGAGGACATCCGCTACTCCCACAAGCCCCATGTGGGCACCGACGTGCTGCGGCAGGTGGTGCGTTCCATGCGTCTGGAGCTCATGGCCCTGGGGGCAGACATCCGCTTTGAGCACCGGCTCTGCGGTCTGGACATCCGGGACGGCGCCCTGGCGGGCATCACCGTCATGACCGGCAGCGGTCCCTACTCCCTGCCCTGCGAGACCCTGGTGCTCTCCCCCGGCCACTCGGCCCGGGACACCTTTGAAATGCTTTTTGAGGCGGGGGTGAGCATGGAGCGCAAGGCCTTTGCCATCGGCGTGCGCATCGAGCACAGCCAGCAGGCGGTGAGCCGCGCCCAGTTTGGAAGTGCCTGGGCCTCTCTGCCCGCCGCCGACTATAAGCTCGCCTGCCATCTGCCCTCGGGCCGGTCGGCCTTCACCTTCTGCGTGTGTCCCGGCGGCCAGGTGGTGGCCGCCGCCTCGGAGGAGGGGCGGCTGGTGACCAACGGCATGAGCCACCGGGCCAGAGACGGCCAAAACATCAACGGCGGCTTCCTGGTGGGGGTGGGGCCGGAGGACTTCGGCTCCCACCATCCCCTGGCGGGCGTGGCCTTCCAGCGCCGCTGGGAGGAGGCCGCCTTCGCCCTGGGCGGCGGGAACTACCGCGCTCCCGCCCAGACCGTGGGAGATTTTCTGGCCGCCCGGCCCTCCCATGGTCCCGGGGCCATAGCGCCCACTTACCGCCCCGGGGTGACCTGGGGCTCCCTGGACGGGGCGCTGCCCGGCTATGTACTGAGTACCCTCCGGGATGCCCTGCCCCTCTTTGACCGCAAGCTCCACGGCTTTGCCTGTCCCGACGCCGTCCTCACCGGCGTGGAGACCCGCTCCTCCTCCCCGGTGCGCATTCTCCGGGGCGAGGATCTCCAGTCCCACCTCCGGGGGCTCTACCCATGCGGCGAGGGGGCTGGCTACGCCGGAGGAATTGTAAGCGCCGCCGTGGATGGCATCAAGGTGGCCGAGGCCATCATAGCCCGTTAGCCCCCGGTAAGGGCAGTGAATAGTGAATAGTGAATAGTGAATAAGTTTCCGCAGAGGGGCCCTGTCCCCAGATACAAACGAGCGAGGCTTGGAGGCCCTTTCGGGCTTCCAAACCTCGCTTTCTTTTTATGGGCTAATTTTAAGCGGTCCTTTTTTCGTCTCTCATCACAGCTGCCGCAGCTTCAAAAAAGCACGGCAGCCCAACTCCTCGGCGCTCAGAAAGCCCAGGGCGCGGTAGAAGGCCACGGTGTCCGGGGTGTCGTCCGTGAGCAGCTCCAGCTGACGCACCCGGGGATACCGCGCCTCCACCGCCCGCAGCAGAGCGCCGCCGATCCCCCGCCGCTGATAGGCCGGGTGGACCAGCAGGGCCTGGACAAAGACCACGCTCTCCCCGTCACCCACCGCGCGGACTGCGCCCACCAGCTTGTCCCCCGCATAGGCGCCCAGCGTAAGAAGGGAATTTCTCCACGCCCGCTCCAGGGTATCCAGCCTGTCTGTATAGGCGGTCCACCCCACCTGGCGGTAAAGGTCCAGCAGTTCCTCCCGGCCATAGCCGGTATACTCCATAATGGTGTACTCCATAAAACGCTCATCCTCCTTATGATCTGTTCAGATGAGCGTACTCTTCAAATAAAGCAGCCCCATGCTGCCCCTCCCTTCCGCCCTCCTGTTCGAGAGGGCTTTTTTTCAGTATAACACAGCCCCACCGCCGGTGGGGAGATTTTCTTCAAATTGTGATAGAGTGTTTTTTGTCACATTTTGTAGAAAGAGAGGGATCTCACTGTGTCGAGAATCACACTGGAACGGGGCATCTCCTACGATGAACTGCGGGAGAACTACTATGTCTACATGGACTACGGCCGGGACGAGAGCGGCAGACGGGTACGCCGGTACCAGACCTACGCCACCCTCCTCCAGGCCAGGCAGGGCCTGCGCGCCTTCCTGGCCCAGCGGGAGAGCAGCCGCGCCGTGACCCCCACCCCCATGACCCTGGACGAATGGCTGGAGTACTGGATGGAGCAGGTCATCGTCCCCAGCCGGGCCGAGACCACGGCTTACAGCTACCGGAAGATCATCGAAAACCACCTCTCCCCCGCCCTGGGCTCCGTACCCATCCAGCGCCTCACGCCCCAGCGGCTCCAGAGCTATTACACCTTCCTCCTCCAGGAAAAGAAGCTCTCGCCCAACACCATCCGCCGCCACCACGACCTGCTCTCCGCCGCTCTCCACACCGCCCAGCGGCAGGACATCCTGCTCCGCTCCCCCACCGACCGGGTGGAGCCCCCCAAGGTGGTCCACAGGGAGACCCGCTTCTACTCCCCCGAGGAGCTGAAAACCCTCTACGCCCTGTGCCGGGACACCCCTCTGGAGCTGCCCGTCCGGCTGGCCGGCGGGCTGGGCCTGCGGCGGGAGGAGCTGTGCGGCCTTCGGTGGAACTGCGTGGACTTCTCCCTCCGACGCGTCCACATCCGCTCCGCCCGCACCGCCGCCGGGGCCGCCATCGTGTACAAGGAGACCAAGAACCGCTCCTCCAACCGGGTGCTCTACATCGAGGACGAGCTGCTCGCCCTGCTGCGCCGGGAGTGGGAGCGCCACCGGCAGCGGACGGCGGGAACCTGGGAGCCCCTTCGGGACGACAGTCTGGTGCTGGTGGACCGCCGGGGCCTTCCCTGGTCCCCCAACGCCCTGTCCCTGGCCTTCACCCGCTTCATCCGCCGCCACGGCCTGCCCAAGATCACCCTCCACGGCCTGCGCCACACCTTCGCCACCGTGGCCTCCGCCCAGGGCGCCCCTCTCTTCGACATCGGCAAGGCCCTGGGCCACTCCTCCCCCGCCACCACCGGGCGGATCTACACCCACCTGCTGGACCAGACCCACCAGGCCATCCTCACCCGAGTGGCCGACGCCGTGCGGTAGCAAAAAACCCAGCCTGTCGAAAAAGTTTTTTCGACAGGCTGCTGCACTTTTTGAAACTTCAAAAAAGTTTCAAAAAGTGGTTTGACTAGACGCGAAAGACAACCCTGACGGTTTTCTTTCACACTATCTTTCCCTCCGAAGCCTTTGGTGAAGAGGGTTTATCGACAGTCTCACCGGACCGTCTCCCTGGGGAGGCGGTCCGGTTTCCTTGTATCTTCCTTTACTGCCCAATGAGCTCCCCGGCGATGGCCGCCGCGGCGGCGTAGACCCGCTGAAAGTCCACATGGGGGTTATAGAGCTGCTCCAGCTCATCGTGCATGGCCTTGGCCTGGGCCAGGGAGTCCACCGCCTCCTCCAGCAGCGCCGTGCGCACCTTTTTGGAAAAGCGCAGGCGGGGCTTGCTGCGGCGCATGAGCTCGGCGTCCGCCATGGCGTCCAGCCGCAGGCGGCGGTAGGGCCGGTGGGGATAGGTCAGGGCGGGGGTACTGGTGACGAAGGCCAGGGACAGCCCGGGGATGATGAGATGCTCCAGCCGCTCAGGGTAGAGGGGCGAGGGGCAGACGATCACATCGTACCCCGCCGCCATGGCCCCCGAGGCCAGGCAGGCCAGCATGGTATGCCCCAGGCCATAGCTGTCGGCAAGCTCGTAGACCCGGGAGCACAGGGCGTCCACCGTGCCGAAATTGCACACCGCGCCCTTCCAGGTCACCGCACTGAGAAAGCGCTGCACCGCCCGCCCCGGCTCCCTGCCCGTCTTTTTGATCTCCCGGGAGAGGATGCCCCGGGTGCGCTTGATCAGGCGGGCCTCCAGCTCGGGGGTGAGGAGGGTGGTGCGCACGTCCTCCCCGATCTGGGCCACGGCGGTCAGGCAGCGGTAGGCGCGCTGGTAGCAGGCCTTATAGCCCTTCATGCACCCCATGATCTCCGCTCTGCGCTGCCGCAGCGCGGCCATGTCGTAGCACTCACCCAGGTTCACATACCGCTCCACCACGCCGGGGTACTTGGGTTCCACCACATGGGGGAGGGTGACCGGTACCACCCGGCGGAGCCTAAAACCGCCAGAAGATGCGCACCGCCTGCTCCCCCGTCTCCCCGCTGCGCTCCCCTACCTCCACCCGGTCGATCAGGGCCGTCAAAAGGTCCCGGCTCAGCCGCTCCCCGGCGGGAAAGGCCCGGGCCATGAGCTCCGGCGGGCAGCAGCGCGCCAGATGGATGCGCAGCCGCTCCTCCACCAGCGCCAGCAGGTCCGAGAGGCGGACAGAGTGGCGGCTGCACTTCTTTTCCGCCCCGCTCCCCACCGAGCGGCGGCAGCGCAGGTAGTACACCGCCTTCCCGTCTCCCCGGCCGTTGGAGGTCCGGGTCATGGCCCCGCCGCAGTCCATGCACCGCACCAGCCCCGCCAGCGGATGGACCTGCCCCGGCCCGGAGCGCCCCTCCGGCAGCTCCAATCGCCGCTGCACCGCCAGAAAGGTCTCCCGGTCCACGATGGGCGGGTGGGTGCCCTCCACCCGGAACCATTTCTCCCGGGGCACCGCCGCGGTGGCCTTGGATTTATAGCTCACGCGGCAGCTGCGGCCCTGGACCATGGTGCCGGTATACATCTCGTTGCGCAGGATGCGCCAGACGGCGGTCTTGCTCCAGCCCGCGCCCCCCTCCCCGCCGCCCCAGCCCCTGCGGGCCTTGTACCGGGCGGGGGAGAGCACCCCCAGGGCGTTGAGGCGCTGGGCGATGGTGCGGCTCCCCATCCCCTCCCGGGCCCAGCGGAAGATCTGCTCCACCACCGCCGCCGCCTCCGGGTCCACCAGCAGGCGGTTTTTATCGTCAGGGTCCTTCCGGTAGCCGTAGAGGGCGCTGGAGCCGATATACTGCCCCTGCCGCCGCTTCATGTCAAAGACCATGCGGATGTTCTCCGACAGGTCCTCCAGGTACCACTCGTTGACAAGGCCGTTGATTTGCCGGGCCTTCTTGTTGCCCCGGACCGCCGTGTCGGCGTTGTCGGCCACGGCGATGAACCGGATGCCCCACAGGGGGAAGAGCCCGTGGATGTATTTCTCCACCAGCTCCATGTCCCGGGTGAACCGGGACTGGCTCTTGCACAAAATGACCTGAAACTTTCCCTCCCGGGCGGCCTCTATCATGCGGTTGAAGTCGGGCCGCAGGCTGTCCGCCCCGGAGCGGTCCTCATCGCAGTAGATGCGGTAGATGTCCCACCCCCGCTCCACGGCCCAGGCGATGAGCAGGGATTTCTGGTTCTGGATGCTCTCCGACTCGCTGTGGTGCTTCTCCTCGTCCTCCCGGCTCAAGCGGACGTAGATGGCGCAGCGGACGGCTCCCCCCTCTCTCACCGCCCACCTCCGCCCCGGCGCTGCTCCGCGCGCTGCCGGGCGGCCAGGGCGTCCTCCGCCGCCCGGCGCACCCGCGCCGCGCCCTCCTCCTCGCCCCAGCGGCCGCGCACCTCGGTGACGCGAAAAACGGTCTTTTTCATTCCCTACCCCCTGAAAATCACAGTTCCCGGCCAGACGTCCAAAAGGCCGGGCGCGCTCCTGGGGGAGCGCGTCCGGCCTCTTCTCCGCTTCGCTTACGACTTGGTGATGGGCTCCATGCTGGCGGCAAACAAGCTGGTGAGCTTGGCCATGCCCTCGGAGGGAGCCTGCTGCACCGCCCGGGCGTGAATGATGTACTTGGCGGTGTTGTCGGTGCTGCGGGTGTGGGAGGTGGTGGCCGAGACGCTGCCGGTGATGCTGGCGCTGCAGCCCCAGAAGTTGAAGTTGGTGCTGGTGTCGGTGGTGGATGTGTTCTCGCTGGTGTCCACGTTCTGCTCGTGGATCTCCATGGAGAAGTCCACCGTGGCCTCGTCCATGACGAAGGCGGGCAGGGGCACCAGGGAGATGAGGGGGGCTTTGAGGGTCATGGGCTTGGTGCTCTCCTCCCCGGTCTTCTGGTCGATGATGAGCCGGTCGAAGGTGAAGGTGACAGTCTTGGTGCCCTTGGTGGGGTCCCCGTCCACGAAGGCCAGCTGGTAGACCGTCTCCAGGTAGACCTGGCACAGGGCCGCCTGGCCCTTGGCTGCCTCCAGAATGGGCTGGCAGATGAGCAGGCCCATGGGCAGGCCGGCGAACTGCTGGGCGGCGCTGTCGCCCAGAGGGGCGGTTTGGATCTCACTCATGATCTTTTACCTCCATTTTTATAAAATTTGGCTGGTGCTCTGTACCACACGGGCCATGCCCTCCGGGGTGTCCCCCTGGGCAAAGTGGAGGGAGACGGTGCCGCTGCACGCCTCGCCGCCCTCCTCCGAGACCCGGAAGGCAAGGCCCTTCTCCCCCTGGCACAGGGACACCGGGATGCGGATGTCCACCGTGTCCAGCTGCAGGGGCCGGTGGCTGAGCAGAGCGGCCACCGGCACCCGGATATGCCGGACGGGAGCGTCGGGGGCGGCGGCGGTGGGCAGCGAAAGCTCCCAGCTCACCGGGGTGCGGGGCCCGTCGCCGTTTTCCGCGGGTCGAGTGAAGGTGTCATGGAAGAGCTGGGCGGCCTGCAGGTCCACCGCGTGGCGGGCCGCCTGTACCGAGGCCCCTACCGAGGCGATCAATTCCTCCAGTGTGCCGGTCATCTCAGGCACCTACCCTTCCCACCCGCTCCCGGGGCACCCGGTACTTCTCCTGCAGCCCATCGAGATCGCTCCCGACCTCCACCAGCTGCAGCTGCCCCTTGTCCACTGCGTTGCGCCATACGGCGTAACGCCCGGAGGGACTGCCCGGGGCGTCGGCGGCCGTCACGGTGCACCCCAGGTCGGAGATGAAATAGCCATTGGCGGGGATGATGTCCATGTGTTCCATTTTACTTCTCCTCTTTCGTTTTCTTTACCCCTGGCGATGACTGCAGTAGGGGCACTGGGGATAGAGATACTGCCGGATCTCACTTCCATTCCTGGCGGGCCAGGCGTGGGCCGCTCCGGAGCCGAAGTCGGCCTGCAGGTTGGGATGCACCGGCGCGATGGTCTGGAACTCTCCGCTGCGGTCTTCCACCACCTGCAGGCCCAGGGCCTCAAATCTCGGGTCACGGAGCACCCGTAGCAAAAGTCCCCCCCGGGCCACGGCGTCGTTGGGAGGCTGGTGATCCCCGCTCCAGGGCATGAAGTCGGCGTTCATTTCGATGGGCGCGCCGCAGGAGTGGCAGCAAAACGGCAATTCATGCTTCCGGTAATAGATCATAAGCTCCAACTTTTTCTCGGACAGGTCCTGCCTTTTGCGGCTGTACCTGCCCGCGTAGATGCCCACGCAGGGGTGGCGGCCAAACCCGCCGGGGAAATACCGCTCCAGGTTGGGCAGCGGCCCTGTTTCGCCACGCCGCGCCCCAAGCTCATCCATCGTCACCCGCTGTATCCCGCCGGCAGGCTGCGCGGCCCGAGCGGGAGGTGCAGGCTGAGCGACCCGGGCGGTGCCCCGCTGCTGCATGTGTCCCAGAAACGAATCCAGCGGCACGACCTGCCAGGGCACCTCACCAAAGGCCGTTCGAGACGGGGCTCTCAGGCCTTGCTCGGCCGGGTCCGGCTCCGCCACGGGAGGCCCGGGCCAGGCGGTTCCCTGCTGCTGCATGTGTCCCAGAAACGGATCCAGCGGCACGACCTGCCAGGGCTCCTCACCAAAGGCCGTTCGAGACGGGGCTCTCAGGCCTTGCTTGCCCTGGTCCGAGCCTGTCATGGGCGGAAAGCGTTTCACATCCTATCACCTGCCTTTCGTTTTTCTGTCTCATCTATATGCGCCGGTGGGACAGGTATGCCGGTCAAATTTTCCCGGCGGCGTCACGTCTGGGCCCAGTGTGGTCCCGTCGCCCTCCCGTGGGGGGCTGTGCCGTCCACAATGGCGGTCTTCAAATCGGGTAGGACCACCGCGTCCAGAGAGTCCGGATCTCCGGAACACTGTATGTACTCCACCCGGCGGCCCGTCTCCTCCGCCGCACGGGCCACCGTGCGCATCAGCGAGGACTTGCCGCAGCCCGCGCCGCCCTTGAGAATGAAAATATTTTCCGCCTCGGCGGGGTCGATCAGCTGATCGTAGAGAGAATAAAATCCCGTGGGGGCATTGGCCCCCAGGTAAAAACAGACCTTTGCCTGCTCCATATGCTCTGCCCTCCAAAAAGCTCAGATGGGAACTGTCATTCCACTCTCAGCCTATGCCTCCGGCGGAAAATGGTGTCTTTCCCGGGGTGGGGGAGCGCATAGGGACTGGCCGGCGGAGAATAGATTTTTGGTATCCCCATTCCGACAGGAGGTACCACTCATGTTCACAGCCTGGCTCTCTCTGCTGCTCAGCGCCCTGTTCACCTCCCTGCGGCTCTCCGGCGGCACCGGCTCCTTCCCCCGGCCCCTGAAGGCCGAAGAGGAGCGGGAATACCTCCACCGCTTCGCCCAGGGAGACCTGGAGGCCCGCAACATCCTCATCGAGCACAACCTGCGCCTGGTGGCCCACATCATCAAGAAATACTACACCCAGACCGGCGACCAGGACGACCTGATCTCCATCGGCACCATAGGGCTCATCAAAGGCATCTCCACCTTCAAGGCGGACAAAAACGTGCGCCTTGCCACCTACGCCAGCCGTTGCATCGAAAACGAGATCCTCATGTACTTCCGCGCCCAGAAAAAGCTCCAGGGGGAGGTCTCCCTCTCCGACTCTCTGGACAGCGACTCAGACGGCGGCTCTCTCTCCCTGATGGACGTGATCAGCGTGGACGACGACATGCTGGACAATCTGGACGCCAGGGACGCCTGCGTGCGGGTGCGGCGGTGCGTGGGGGAATGCCTCACCGAGCGGGAAAAGCGCATCATCACCCTGCGCTACGGCCTGGACGGCCGCTCCCCCCTCACCCAGCGGGAGATCGCCGCCAAGAGCGGTATCTCCCGCAGCTATGTATCGCGCCGCCACTATTGTAATGCGTACTGAACAAAGCCACAAGCCTTGAGGCCCAAGACTTTCAAGGCAAAACAGCTTTGTTCAGGCGCAAGGTTTTTGGACAATTTTGTCCAAAAACCTTGCACCTTCCACGGTTGCGTTTCGACGCAACCGTGGAAATACGCATTGCAACAATGGCTGAAATCCATAAAAACGGTCCTTTGATCCGTTTTATGGATTTGCGCGGCTGCCGCCGCGTG
>DVLB01000079.1 GCA_018715695.1 Candidatus Galloscillospira stercoripullorum | reverse complement strand
TGTAGGAGTACAATACATGTTGGACAGTTGAATAAAAAAGGATGAAGGATAAGGCCTCATCGGTTATAGTTGAGTTACCACACACCAACTGTACGAGAGGGGGCCATATCCTTCATGAGCAAGAGTATAACACAGGACATGGCGTATCGGCAATCCCTGATGAAGTACGCAGAAAAATATGGCGTCAGCCGTGCCAGCCGGAAGTATAACAAAAGCCGGTCGTATATCTACTTCTGGAGGGCTCGCTGGGATGGCAGAGCAGAATCCCTGGTTTGCCAGTCCCGGCGGCCCCACAGCCATCCAAACCAGCACACAGAAGCAGAACTAAAACTGATCCGGGATATGCGCCGCCGCAATCCAAAGCTGGGTATGGTGGAGCTGTGGCACAGGCTGCGGCAGCGGGGCTACACCCGCCGCCCGGAGAGCCTGTTCCGGGTAATGAAAAAGCTGGGGCTGTTCCCACCCAAAGAGAAGAAACCGGCCTACAAGCCAAAGCCCTACCAGCAAATGACCTATCCCGGACAGCGTATCCAGGTAGATGTGAAGGTAGTCCCCCGCCGCTGCATTGCAGACCCTGAACTGCGCCTATACCAATACACTGCTATTGACGAGTTCACACGCCTGCGCTTCCTGGCTGCCTACCCGGAGCAGTCCACCTTTTCCTCTGCGGATTTTCTGAAAAAGTTGTTCACGTGGTATGCGCGCCGAGGAATCCGCGTGGAATGCGTCCAGACGGATAACGGCTTTGAATTTACCAATCGTTTCTCCAACAGCAAGCGGGATCTCCCTACTCTGTTTGAGACCGCCTCCGCCCAACTGGGGATCCGCCACAAGCTCATCCGCCCCTATACTCCACGCCACAACGGTAAAGTGGAGCGCAGCCACCGCGAGGATCAGAAGCGCTTCTATTCCTGCCACAGTTTTTACTCCCTGGATGACTTCACCAGGCAGCTCGCTGTCCATAACCGCCGCTCCAACAACTTCCCTATGAGACCGCTTAACTGGTCCTCTCCTAACGAGTTCGCCGTCCAATATGTTTGACAAACCTACATTTTCCCACTTTTCACGTCTCCCGGAAGGCCCCGGCATACCACCCGGTAACGCCGTCTTTTTTGGCCAGCAGGCCCCGGCTGGTACGCCGCACCACCGAGAGGATGTCCCCCGGCTCCACCTGCAGGCGGTAGTCGGTGGAGTCCTCGCAGGTGGTGGCGTTGCCCCGCTCCAGAATATACTCCGTGAGAATGTCCAGCTCCCGTCCGCTCACGTCATGGCGGCAGCGGCAGAACTCCTCTCCCCGCTCCAGCACCGTCACCCGGTTTTCAAACCAGCGCACGTTGATGGAGTGGGCGCTTCCCTTCTGCTTCTCCAGGGCAACCGCCGTGGGTAGGCCGTCATAGCTGAAATAGGAGAAGTCCTCCCCCTCATTTCTCGGCAGCACCAAGGCGTTGAGCTGGCCGTCCCACTTGAGCACACAGCCTCCGTCGATGCTCACCACCCGCTTTTCCAGGGAAATGATGGGCCGGGCCGAGGGGATGGACCCGTCGTAGAGGGTCACCGGCCAGTGGCCCACCACGCACCACTTACGCAGGTGCGTGTCCTGGTGGAGAAAGTCGTCGTTTTTCATGCAGCCCCAGGCGTCCAGAGCGGTGAGGTTTTTCTCTGACGGCACACCCCCGTGGACGAAGAGGAAGCGGGGGGTCTCGATGACGGTGGGCAGGGCGCGCAGGAAACGGATCTCGGGGCCATAGTGCTCTTCCACCAGCCGCCGCAGCTTGCTCATATCCGCCCGGCAGCGCAGGGTAAAGCCAAGGCGCTCGCCCATCTGGCATAGGATGCTCTCAGGACGGCAGAGAAGGTAACCGTAAATACGCGTTTCCTGCTCCTCGTCCCCGTCCAGCAAGGAAAGGACCGTCTCGTCACAGTTGCCCGCCACCACATGGACATTGCCGCCCCGGCACAGCTCCATCACATAGCGCAGTGTGTTAAGGCTCTCCGGTCCCTTCTCCAGCAGGTCACCCACCAGGATGAGGGTGTCTTCGCTGGAGAAAGACGCTTTGGCCAGCAGTCCCTTGAGGAAGGGCAGGTTGCCGTGGACGTCGCTGACGGCCAGGACCCGCCCGTCCTCGCTGGGGAGCAGGTACTTGACCACCGCTCTCATTGTCCCTCCGCCTTCCGCCGGGCGACAAAGGCCACCCAGCCGTTTTTATCCCACCGGTGGGCGATGGCCAGGCCCCGGCCCTCCAGGGCGGCGCGGACCTCCTCCGCCCGAGGCTCAATGATGCCCGAGCAGAGGAATACGCCGTCCTGGGCCAGCAGGCCGTCCACCTGGGCGGAGAGGGGGATGATCACGTCGGCCACAATATTGGCCAGCACCAGGTCCCATTTCCGCTCTGCGAGCTCGGCGGCCAGGGTCCGGTCGGAGAGCACGTTGCCGGCGCGGACCAGGTAGCGCTCCCGTGTAATGCCGTTCATGGCGGCGTTCTCGTAGGCCACCCCTACGGCCTTGGGGTCGATGTCCACCCCCACCGCCTCGCCGGCGCCCAACACCAGGGCGGCGATGGAGAGAATGCCGCTGCCGCAGCCCAGGTCCAGCACGGCGCTGCCCGGCTTCACATACCGCTCCACCCCCTCCAGGCACAGCTGGGTGGAGGCGTGACTGCCGGTGCCGAAGGTAAGGCCCGGGTTCAGGTAGAGGGCGGCGCGCCCCTGGGGAATCTCGCCGCCCCGCTCCCACTCGGGCACCACATAGAGCCTCTGCCCAATGGTCAGGGGCTTATAGTACTGCTTCCAGCTGTTGGCCCAGTCCTCCTCCCGGAGCGAGGAGGTGCGCACCTCCAGGGTGCCCAGGGCGCCGGAGCACCGCTGCCGCAGGTCGGGAAGCCCCGCGCGGACCTGGGCGAGCTTGGCGTGGCCGGGCTCATCGTCGGTCACGTAGAACTTCACCCGGGCCACGCCCCGCATCCGCTCCAGCAGCTCCTCGTCCACATAGTCCCAATACTGCCGGTTGTTCTCCAGAAAGGCGCGGAACTCCGCCTCATCCTCAATGACCAGTCCGCCGGTGTCAAAGGCGGTCAGGTAGGCCGTCAGATCCTCGATCCCCGCGTCGGTGGTGTCCACCGATACCTCCAGCCACTTGTCGTCCATGCTCTCTGGCTCCTTTCCGCGCCCGTCGCGCCGCTTTTCCTTTTATTTTCTCAGAATTTCCCACGGATTGCAAGAGAAAAGCGGGGCTCTTGCCCCGCTTTCCCGTGATTCTTTCTCAGCGCTTGGTGCCCAGGAAGAACAGCGCCACGCAGCCCTGACCGGTATGGGCGCCGATGACCGGGCCAATGTAGTTGCTCACTACTTCCTGCACGCCGTACTTGGCTTTCACCTGGTCGGCCACATACTGCGCGTCCTCCTCGCAGGCGCTGTGGCTGATGAACATGGTCTGCCCCGCCGGATCGGTGGCGCTCTCTCCCACCTTGGCCACCAGGGCATCCAGAGAGGCCTTCCGGCCCCGGGCCTTGCCTACGTTGATGAGGTGCCCCTCGTCGTCCACGTGGAGCACCGGCTTGATCTGGAGCATGGTGCCCACCACGGCGGTGGTCGCCGACACCCGGCCGCCCCGCTTGAGGTGCATCAGGTCGTTGACGGTGAACCAGTGGCACAGGTGGAGCTTGTTGGCCTCCACCCAGTCCCGGACCTCCTCAATGCTCTTGCCCTCCTGGCGCATCCTGGCGGCGTACCACACCAGCAGGCCCTGGCCCATGGAGGCGCACAGGGTGTCCACGGCGAAGACCTTGCGCTCGGGATACTTCTCACCCAGCTCCTCGCAGGCGATCTTCATGGAGTTGTAGGTGGTGGACAGCCCCGAGGAGAAGCCCAGCACCAGCACGTCCTTGCCCGCCTGGAGCAGCGGCTCGATGGCGTCGGTGGCCTGGCCCACGTTGATGGCGTTGGTGGTGGCCATTTCGCCCCCCGCCAGTCTGTTGTAAAACTCCTCAGAACTCATATCCCGCTTGTCGGGGTAGTCATAGTAGGTCTTATCCCCCATGATGAACGCCAGAGGCAGCACCTCCAGCTCCAGCTCCTTGACCTGCTGGGCGTTGAGATCGGTGGCGGAATCGGTGACGATGACATACTCGCTCATATTTCGGTATACCTCCAGTATAATTTATGCCAAACATTATGTTTTGTTTTTTATTTCTTCTGCTTGTCGCCATCGCCCTGCTTCTCCTGGAGCAGGTCCAGCACCCGCTGGCAGGCCAGCTTTCTGGCATAGCTGCCCAGCGCCAGGTGCAGGGCAAGGCCGGCCAGGTCGTCCTCGGTCACATTCTCATCCAAGCCGGCGGCGGTCTCATCCAGGGCGGCGGAGAGGGAGCGCAGGAAGGAACCGTAGACCTGCTGGCTCTCCCGGCCCTCCATGCCCAGCCGGCACAGCCGGCTCACGTCCTTCACCGAGAGCACCTGCTTGAGGGCGCAGATGGCGGTGAGGCTGGCCAGATGGGTGCGGGAGTAGCGCTTGCCCTCGGCCCGGGGGAGCATACCGTCCTTGATATAGTTATTGACCATGGCAGAGGTGAGGATCTCCTCGTCCCCGTACTGGATGAGCTGCCGGGGCATATAGGAAATAACCTGGTCCATGTAAAGGCCGATGTCAGGAAACGCGTCCCACTCCACCGGCCGTTCCCGCTCCATGCGCTCCTTGAGCTCCCGTATCTCTTCCATACGGTCCCCTCCTTGATCTAAAAAATCACATCGTGTAATATTCAGGTCATTATATCACATACCATTTCCTTCTGTAAAGGGCCAGCTTTCCCTTGTACCGGGCTCTTTTGTCACATAACGGCATTATGTGGCATAGAAAAGGGCCGCCGGAGACCGGCGGCCCTGGTCGTTGCCTGCAGGGGCTCTTTATTTGAGGAACATCCGGATGCTCTTCTCCTTCCCCTCGGTGTAAGGGGCGTAACGGATGGGCAGGTCCAGCCAGGTGGACTTTTTCACGATGCTCTTGCGGTGGGTGAAGGTCTCAAAGCTGAGCCGGCCGTGGTAGCTGCCCATGCCGCTGTTGCCCACGCCGCCAAAGCCCATGCGGCTGGTGGCCAGGTGGATGATGGTATCGTTGAGGCAGCCGCCGCCGTAGGGCACACGGCGCAAAAACCGCTCCTGGACGGCGCGGTCCTCGGAGAAGAGGTAGAGGGCCAGGGGGTGGGGCCGGTCATTGATGAAGTTCTCCGCCTCCTGGATGGTATCGTAGGTAAGCACCGGCAGCACCGGCCCGAAGATCTCCTCCCCCATGACGGCGTCTTGGGGCGTCACGTTGTCCAGAATGGTGGGCTGGATCTTCAGCGTCTCTGGGTCTCCCTTGCCCCCCATGACCACCTTGGCCGGGTCGATGAGGCCCATTACCCGGTCAAAGTGCTTGCGGTTGATCATCTTCACATAGCTCTCGTTTTCCAGGGCGTTCTCCCCGTACATCTCCACGGTCCACTTCTTCACATAGCCCAAAAACTCCTCCTTCACCCGACGGTGGATAAGCAGGTAGTCGGGGGCCACGCAGGTCTGGCCGCAGTTGAGGAACTTGCCGAACACCAGCCGCTTGGCGGCCAGGTCCAGCTTGGCGGTCTCGTCCACCACGCAGGGGCTCTTGCCCCCCAACTCCAGCGTCACCGGGGTCAGGTTGGCCGCTGCACGGGTCATGACCTCCTTGCCCACGGTGACACCGCCGGTGAAGAAGATATAGTCAAATTTCTGGTCCAGCAGGGCCTGGTTCTCCGCACGGCCACCCTCCACCACCGCCACATGCTCGGGGGGGAAGCAGGAGGAGAGGATGTCCGCCATGACCGCCGAGGTGGCGGGAGAGTAAGCCGACGGCTTGACCACGCAGCAGTTGCCTGCGGCGATGGCCCCGATAAGGGGCTCCATGGTCAGCAGGAAGGGGTAGTTCCAGGGGGACATGATGAGCGCCACGCCGTAAGGGTTGGCCACGGTGAAGCTCTTGGCGGGGAACTGGGACATGGGGGTGAGGTACCGCTTGTCCCTGGCCCAGCCCGAGAGGTGCTTTTTCACATAGCCCAGCTCGGCGAGGGTCATGCCCACCTCACACATATATCCCTCTGTCCGAGATTTGTTGAGGTCGGCCTTGAGGGCGGCGTGGATGTCACCCTCCCGCGCCCGGATGGCCTTGCCCAGCTTGTCCAGGGCCTCTTTCCGCCAGGCGATGGGCAGGGTGTGGCCCTGCCGGAACCAGTCTCTCTGATTCTTGACGATGGTTTCGATATTCACGCTGTTTCCTCCTTTGGCATCAGCCTGCGGTACATCTCCTCCAGCTCGGCGCGGTCCATAAGCCGAGGCACCGGGTAGAGCGGGTTGCTCTCCTGGTCGGCATGGCGGGCCATTTGGGGGATGTCCTGGGCGCGGATCTCAGGGATGGTCTCCGGAATGCCCATGGCGCGGTTGGTCTCCTTAATCCAGGTGATGAACTTCTTGGCCGCCCCGGCGTCGCTCTCGCCCTGCGCAGCAAGGCCGGCGGCCTTGGCAAGCCGTCCCAGCCTCTTCTCGCAGCTCGCCCCGTACTCCTCCAGAAAATAGGGGAGGATGACGGCGTTGGCCAAACCGTGGGCCACGCCGTACCGCCCGCCCAGGGAGTGGGCCACCCCATGGACATAGCCCACATAAGACCGGGTGAAGGCCACGCCGGCGCAGTAGGCCGCCCGGAGCATTCCCTTCCGGGCCTCCAGGTCGGCACCGTCTGCCCAAGCCCTGGGCAGATATTTCACGATGGCCGCCGCCGCTTCCTCGGCCATGCGCCGGGTGAGCTTGGTGGTGGAACGACCGATGTAGGCCTCCACCGCATGGGTCAGGGCGTCCATGCCGGTGGTGGCGGTGATGAAGGGCGGGAGGCCCACAGTGATGGTGGGGTCCAGCACGGCGTAGTCGGGAATGAGGGAAAAGTCGTTGATGGGGTACTTGTGGTGCCGCTCCGGGTCGGTGATGACGGCAGCCAGGGTGGTCTCGCTGCCGGTACCGGCGGTGGTGGGTACGGCGATGGTGAGCGGGGTGGGCAGCAGGACCTTGAGAAGGCCCCGCATCTTCCGCACGCTCTTCCCCGGTCGGGCGATCCGGGCGCCCACGCCCTTGGCGCAGTCCATTACCGAGCCGCCCCCCACAGCGATGATGGCCCCGGCCCCCGTCTCCAGGTAGAGCCGCCGCCCCTCCTCCACGTTCTGAATGGTGGGGTTGGGCACGGTGCCGTCATATACGGCGCAGGAAATACCCGCAGCCTTCAGGTCCTCCTCCAGGGGGGCGGTGAGGCCCAGACCGCGGACCGAGCGGTCGGTAACCAGCAGCACCGCGCTCACCTTCTTCTCCTTAAGCAGCGGCGTGATGGCGCCCAGCCCCTCCAGCGGCACCGGCTCCCGATAGGGCAGCAGGGGCAGAGCGATGCGGAACACGGTCTGAAAGGCTCTGCAATAGGCTCTCCTGAGTATATTCATGGTGTTCACCTGTTCTCTCTCTTGATTTTGCAGCCTTTAGACTATACCATCTTTTCCTCCGTCCGGCAACCCCAACTTCTTCCATCAAAGAAGAGCGCCCGGCCAGATGGCCGGGCGCTCTCTTATTTCATTTCAAACTTTCCGTCTTCTCAGCGGGGGTTCTTGATGGCGGCCTGGGCGGCAGCCAGCCGGGCGATGGGCACCCGGAAGGGGGAGCAGGAGACGTAGTTGAGACCCACGCTGTGGCAGAACTCCACGCTGGAGGGGTCGCCGCCGTGCTCGCCGCAGATGCCCAGCTTCAGCTCGGGACGGGTGGAGCGGCCCAGCTCGGCGGCCATCTTCACCAGCTTGCCAACGCCCTTCTGATCCAGCTTGGCGAAGGGATCGTTCTCGTAGATCTTGCGGTCATAGTAGGCGTCCAGGAACTTGCCGGCGTCGTCACGGGAGAAGCCGAAGGTCATCTGGGTCAGATCGTTGGTGCCGAAGGAGAAGAACTCGGCCTCCTGGGCGATCTCGTCGGCGGTGAGGGCGGCGCGGGGGATCTCGATCATGGTGCCCACCATATACTTCATGTCGCTGCCGGCGTCCTTGATGATGGCGTCGGCGGTGGCGGTCACCACGCTCTTGACGTACTTGAGCTCCTTGACCTCGCCCACCAGGGGGATCATGATCTCGGGGACCATGGCCCAATCGGGATGCTTCTTCTTGATGTTGAGGGCAGCCTTGATGACGGCGCGGGTCTGCATAGCGGCGATCTCAGGATAGGTGACAGCCAGACGGCAGCCGCGGTGACCCATCATGGGGTTGAACTCGTGGAGGCCGGCGATGATGGCCTTGATGTCAGAGACGCTCTTGCCCATGTACTTGGCCAGCTGCTCGATGTCGGCCTCCTCAGTGGGCACGAACTCGTGCAGGGGGGGATCCAGGAAGCGGATGGTCATGGGACGGCCCTCCAGGGCCTCGTACATGGCCTCGAAGTCGCCCTGCTGCATGGGCTCCAGGACGGCCAGGGCGGCCTCACGCTGCTCCACGGTGTCGGAGCAGATCATGCGGCGGATGGCGCGGATACGGTCGCCCTCGAAGAACATATGCTCGGTGCGGCACAGGCCGATGCCCTCGGCGCCGAACTTGACGGCCTGGGCGGTATCGTGGGGGTTATCGGCGTTGGTGCGGACCTTGAGCTGACGGTACTTGTCGGCCCAGCCCATGACCCGGCCGAACTCGCCGCCGATGGTGGCGTCCACGGTGGGCACGGCGCCGGCATAGATGGTGCCGGTGGAGCCGTCCAGGCTGATCCAGTCGCCCTCATGGTAGGTCTTGCCGGACAGGGTGAACTGCTTGTTCTCCTCGTCCATCTTGATGTCGCCGCAGCCGGAGACGCAGCACTTGCCCATGCCGCGGGCCACCACGGCGGCGTGAGAGGTCATGCCGCCGCGCACGGTCAGGATGCCCTGGGCGGCCTTCATGCCCTCGATGTCCTCGGGAGAGGTCTCCAGACGGACCAGGACCACCTTCTCGCCCCGGGCGCCCCACTCCTTGGCGTCCTCGGCGGTGAAGACCACCTTGCCGCTGGCGGCGCCGGGAGAAGCGCCCAGAGCCTTGCCAATGACCTCGCTCTTCTTGATGGCCACGGCGTCAAACTGGGGATGGAGCAGAGTGTCCAGGTTGCGGGGGTCGATCATGGAAACGGCCTGCTGCTCGCTGATCATACCCTCGTCCACCAGGTCGCAGGCGATCTTCAGGGCGGCGGCGGCGGTGCGCTTGCCGTTGCGGGTCTGGAGCATGTAGAGCTTGCCGTTCTCCACGGTGAACTCCATGTCCTGCATGTCGCGGTAGTGATCCTCCAGGGTCTTGCACACCTGCTCGAACTGGCGGAAGGCCTCGGGGAACTTGTCAGCCATCTCCTGGATAGGCATGGGGGTACGCACGCCGGCCACCACGTCCTCGCCCTGGGCGTTGGTCAGGAACTCACCAAAGAGCTTCTTCTCGCCGGTGGCGTGGTTACGGGTGAAGGCCACGCCGGTACCGCAGTCGTCGCCCATGTTGCCGAAGGCCATGGACTGCACGTTGACGGCGGTGCCCCAGGAGTAGGGGATGTCGTTGTCGCGGCGGTAAACGTTGGCGCGGGGGTTATCCCAGGAGCGGAACACGGCCTTGACGGCGCCCATGAGCTGCTCGGTGGGATCGGAGGGGAAGTCGGTGCCGATCTTGGACTTGTACTCGGCCTTGAACTGGCCGGCCAGCTCCTTGAGGTCCTCGGCGGTCAAGTCCACGTCCTGGGTGACGCCCTTGCGCTCCTTCATCTGGTCGATGAGCTGCTCGAAATACTTCTTGCCCACCTCCATGACCACGTCGGAGTACATCTGGATGAACCGGCGGTAGGAGTCCCAGGCGAAGCGGGGGTTCTTGGTCTTCTTGGCGAAGGCCTCCACCACCACGTCGTTGAGGCCCAGGTTCAGGATGGTATCCATCATGCCGGGCATGGAGGCCCGGGCGCCGGAGCGGACGGACACCAGCAGGGGGTTGTTCTTGTCCCCGAAGCGCTTGCCGGAGATGTCCTCCAGCTTGCCCATATACTCCATGATCTGGTCCTGGATCTCCTCATTGATGGAGCGGCCGTCCTGGTAGTACTGGGTGCAGGCCTCGGTGGTGATGGTGAAGCCCTGGGGCACAGGCATACCCAGGTTGGTCATCTCCGCCAGGTTGGCGCCCTTGCCGCCCAGCAGCTCGCGCATGGAGCCGTTGCCCTCGGAGAAGAGATAGACGAACTTTTTACTCACAGTCTTTATTCCTCCTGTTGTGAAGTTTTCCTGCCGCAATCGGTTTCGCGGCGCGTACACACGCACTTTCAGGCTTCTATTATAGTGTCTTCCGGCCCGCTTTGCAAGAGCCTTTTGTGCGAATCCGACCTCTTTTTTCCCGTAATTCCCGGCCTTTGTCACGCTCCTGATTCTTTTTCCTCCACTTGTTGATTTTGCGGAGGAGGATGTGGTACAATAATACCGATTATGCACCTGTTTTTCCCCCGCGGAGGGGAGCTTTGGAGAGGAGGGACCTCATTGCCGGATCAGCTGACCATCCCCGGCGAGCCGGCCCTGGCCGGACGCGTCCGGCAGGCCGCCGCCCGGGACGCCCTGCCCCACGCGGTGATCCTCAGCGGCCGGGGGGATCTGCTCCGGGCCGCCCGGTTCACCGCCGCCGCCATGGAGTGCCAGGGGGCGGACCGGCCCTGCGGGACCTGCCCCGCCTGCCGGAAGGTCCTGCGGGACATCCACCCGGACGTGATCCAGGTGGAGGACCCGGACCACAAGATGATCTCCATGGACGTTCTCCGTCAGGTCCGCTCCGACGCCTATGTCCTGCCCAACGAGGGGAGGCGGAAGATTTACCTCTTTCCCGACTGCGGCAGGCTGGACGGCAAGGGACAGAACGTCCTGCTGAAGGTGCTGGAGGAGGGCCCCCCCCACGCCGTCTTCCTCTTCTGCGCCGCCAACAGCGCCGTGCTCCTCCAGACCATCCGCTCCCGGGCGGTGGAGTGGAAGCTGTCGCCCCCCGGGGAGGAGGCCGCCGACGCCGACGGCGGGGCCCGGGCGCTGTGCGAGCTGCTGTGCGGGGGAAAGCCCGCGGACATCGCCGGGTACTGCGCCGGGCTGGAGAACAGCAAGATGGACCGGGAGGCCCTGGGCCGGCTCCTCTCCGACGCCCGGGACCTGGTGAGCCGGGGCCTGGCCGCCTGCTACGGCGCGGGCGCGGGGGACGAGCTCTCCCGCCGCCTGGCCAGGGAGGCGGGCCGGCGGAAGCTGGCCGCCTGGGCGGAGATCCTGGACCGGTTCTCCCGGCAGTGCGCCTACAACATCGGCGTGGGGCACCTCACCGGCGCGCTGGCGGCGGAGCTCATCGGTTAGTTCTTTCTTCTGGGTCCACAGAGCGGACTGCTCTGCGGCTCGCTACCTTTGCGGGGCCTCCGGCCCTGTACCCCGGGAGTTTCGGGGGTTTCACCCACGGACCCCGAGTTACTTTTTGCTCGTGCAAAAAGTAACCAAAAACACGCACGGGAGGAGAAACCCTTTCGATGGGGTTTCTCC
>DVLB01000078.1 GCA_018715695.1 Candidatus Galloscillospira stercoripullorum | reverse complement strand
TGTTGCACTTTTTGAAACTTCAAAAAAGTTTCAAAAAGTGGTTTGATCAGACGCGAAAGACAACCCTGACGGTTTTCTTTCACACTATCTTTCCCTCCGAATCCTTTGGCTAGAAGGGTTTATCGACAACCCCAAGGAGACGTCCGCATTTTGCGGACGTCTCCTTTTTACTGTGTTTACAGGATGTTCTTGAGGGAGGGACGCTCCGCCTCACAGATGAGGGAGAGCTGGGTCATGAGGTGGGCGTTGGCGGCGGAGTACTCGCCGGCCTCCTCACACTGAATGAGTTCCAGCACCTCCTGAAAGCTGGAGAGGACCTCGTCGGTGTCGGCGTGGCGGAGAGTGATGTGGAGGTAGACGCCGTGGGCCTCCCAGCTGTCATAGGCCTGCTGGGTGAGTTCGGCGGCGTTTTGCCAGGCCTGCTCCTCGGCCTTCTGCTCGGCCTGGGCCAGCAGTTCGCTCAGCTGCCCGGTAAACCGCTCCAGGTAAAACGCGTTGCCCAGGGTGGCCAGGAAGAGGACGGCCATGATACAGCAGGCGATCCAAAGACGCTTCATAGCCGCTGATCCTCCATATCCATAGCCGAGAGATAGGTGTTGTTGCGCTCATCCACGGTGAGGAGGAAGACCTCCTGGGTGCGCTTCACGCCGCCGGCCTTGAGCTGTTTGGCCAGCCACTCCCGGTCCAGGCCCCGCAGCCTGAGATTATGGTCCAGCACTCTGCCGTCGTTGATGATGACCACGGGCAGGCCCTTTTCCTCAGGTTTGAGCTGCATCTGCCCCGCGGTGACGGGCAGGTCGTCGGCGTAGGGGAGGACGGAGAGTTGGCCGTTGGTCTCCAGCACGGCGTATTTGATTTTGGAGAGGTCGGTGACCCCCTTGAGGCGCAGCTCCTCCATCAGCTCGTCCACGGTGAAGCGGTTGCGGCGCATCTCGCTTTGCCGGATCTTTCCGTTTTCCACGATGATGGAGGGCCGGCCGCAGATCACGGCCCGGAAGCGGACGCTCTTCATGGTGAGCACCGACAGAACCATGGTGATGCACAGCAGCGTGAGGATGGGCACGATACCAGAGAGGAGGGGAATGCCGAAGTCCTGCATGGGGACGGCGGCCAGGTCGGCTATAATGAGGTCCAGCACCAGCTCGGAGGGCTCCAGCTCGCCCACCTGGCGCTTGCCCATCAGGCGGATCCCAGCGATGATAAGCAGGTAGAGGATCACGGTGCGGATAAACGCGATGGCCATGGGGACACCTCCAAAATGAGGCAACAAAGCCCCGGTTTTTTTCAGTATGGCCCGATGGGGACACAATATACTTTGGGGCCATCCACAAGGAGAGGGAAAGGGAAGCGGCGAGCCTTTGTCCAAATCTACGGTTTTGAAAAAAATGGGGGGAGAAGGGAAAAATCCTGTTGTCAGGTCGAGGGATTTGCGATAAAATTTGTGGGATAAGAATGTATGAAAGGCGGGATGCGGAAGATGAAAGCAAAGCTGATCCTGGCAAACGGCATGGTCTTCCACGGCAAGAGCATCGGCTCCACGGCCGAGCGGGTGTGTGAGATGGTGTTCAACACCTCCATGACCGGTTATCAGGAGATTTTGACGGACCCCTCCTATGCGGGGCAGGGCATCGTCATGTCCTATCCCCTGATTGGCAACTACGGCGTCAACCACGAGGACAATGAGTCGGCCCGGCCCTGGGCGGAGGCCTTCATCGTCCGGCATCTCACCGTCCGGGGCAGCAATTTCCGCTGCGAGGGCGGCCTCAACGAATATCTCAAACAGCATGACATCACCGGGATCGAGGACGTGGATACCCGCGCTCTGACCCGTATTCTCCGCAGTGAGGGGACCATGAACGGCATGATCACCTGTGCGGAGCATTTTTCTGTGGAGGAGTGTCTGGAGAAGATCCGCGCCTACCGGGTGGAGGGCACCGTGGAGAAGGTGACCCGGAAGGAGCCCCAGGTCTATCCCGCCCTTACCGCGCAGCAGCTGCGGGTGGCCCTGATGGACTACGGCGTGAAGGAGAACATGATCCGCTGCCTCCAGAAGCGGGGCTGCCAGGTCACGGTATATCCCGCCCATACTCCCGCCGAGACCGTGCTGAGCGGCGGCTTTGACGGCGTGATGCTGAGTAACGGCCCCGGCGATCCGGCGGACAACGTGGAGATCATCGCCGAGGTGAAGAAGCTCTACGAGTCCGACCTGCCCCTCTTCGCCGTGTGCCTGGGGCACCAGCTCCTGGCCCTGGCCACCGGCGCCCAGACCCGGAAGATGCGCTTCGGCCACCGGGGCGGCAACCACCCCGTGAAGGATCTGGAGCACGGCCGGGCCTATATCACCAGCCAGAACCACGGCTATGTGGTCACCCGGGAGAGCGTGAAGCCGGAGGTGGCGGAGATCTCCCATGTGAACGTGAACGAGGGCAGCGTGGAGGGCCTGAAGTACAAGCGGCCCAACTGCTTCACCGTGCAGTTCCACCCGGAGGCCTCTCCCGGACCCATGGATACCGAGTATTTGTTCGATAACTTCGTGGACATGATGAACAAGAAGGGAGGGGCGCGGTAATGCCCAAGAATCCGGAGATCAAGAAGGTGCTGGTGCTGGGCTCTGGCCCCATCGTCATCGGCCAGGCGGCCGAGTTCGACTACGCCGGCACCCAGGCCTGCCGTGCCCTGAAGGAAGAGGGCGTGGAGGTGGTGCTGGTCAACTCCAACCCCGCCACCATCATGACC
>DVLB01000077.1 GCA_018715695.1 Candidatus Galloscillospira stercoripullorum | reverse complement strand
ATGCAGGCCCTGGCTCAGAGCAGCGCCGTCACCATGCCCTACATCAACCGCACCATCGCCGCCCTGGAAGAGGAACGGCGCGCCCTGCTGGTCCGGCAGGCCCAGGGCGCCGCCCGCCGTCCCTCCGGCCGGCGCATCGTTTTTTCCGCCCTGTCCTTCCAGCAAAAGAAGCTGGCCGCGGCAACGTTCATCCGGGAGATCCGCCTGTCCGGGGAACGGGCCGAGGTATTCTGGGCCATATAACGTGGCGCTTCCGGCGCTTTTGAACCGGAGGTCCAAAAGAAACCGGACAAATTGTATTGCCGGTGCCTGGCGCTCTCCCAGCCCTGTGGTAAAATAATGTCTGCCAAGCAAACCGCGGCGGAAGCCGGACAATTTTGTCAAAAGGGCGCAAGGTGGCTGTTTTGGCGGAATTGGGCCCCTGTAACAGCGGCAAACATCGGGAGGTGCGGCATGGAATTATCACTCTGGGAAAACATCGGCAGGCTGCGGCGGGAGAAGGGCATGACCCAGGAGAGGCTGGCGGAGGCCCTGGGCGTGAGCTTCGCCGCCGTTTCCAAATGGGAGCGGTGCGCCGCCACGCCGGAGCTGCGGCAGATCGCCCGCATGGCCGACCTGTTCGGCGTATCGGTGGACGCGCTCATCGGCTACCGGCCGGGTGACAACAGCAGGGACGCCCTGGTGGACCGGCTGAAGAAGAGCCTCCACGCCGGAGCTTCGCAGCAGGCCCTGGACGACGCGGAGGACGCCCTGCGGCGCTACCCCAACTGCTTCGAGGTGGTCTATTATAGCGCCGCCAACTACCGCGTCATGGGCATGCGCAGCGGCTCCGCGGTCTTTCTGGAGAAGGCACTGGCCCTCTTCCGCCACGCCTGCCGCCTGATGGATCAGAACACCGATCCGGCACTGAGCGAGACCTCCCTGCACAGGGATATGGCCAACCTGCTCATTGCCCTGGACAAGCCCCGGCAGGGCGTGGAGCTGCTGTGCGCCCACAATCCCTGCCAGCTGAACCACCCTCTCATCGGCCAGACCCTGGCCTCAGCCTGCGGCGACCCGGAGGGGGCACTGCCATACCTATCCGCCGCCCTGCTGGACCTGTCGGTATCCCAGATGCAGATCGCGATCGGGTATATCAACGTATACATCAAGGCGGGGGATTTCCAAAACGCCCTTTCCCTGCTGGACTGGGCCCTGGCCTTTTACCCCGGACTGCGCAAGGGAGAGGAGAGCGGCTGTCTGGACAAGGTGGAGTCGGCCCTCTGGACCATAAGGGCCCACGTCCTTTTGCAGCTGGGACAGGCCCGGGACGCCAAGGGCTCCCTCCGCCAGGCGGCGGCCATCGCCCGGCGCTTTGACGCCGCCCCCCGGTACGAGGCCACCAGCCTGCGCTTTGTCGCAGAGGACACCGCCGCCTCCGTGATAGACGACCTGGGCCAGACCGCCATGGACGGGGTCGGGAAAACAGTGTCAGATCTGGCAGACGACGCGCTTTCCGCGCTGTGGGGACCATCCGGGATGAAAGATAGACGCAGCTCATACCGCGCGCGGTTCTACGATGGAAACAGGCTGTGCTTTTCCCTGGCGGCGCTCTCTTCCATCCTGACCGCCGCGCTCAATCTCCTCATCGCCTGGGTATTGCAGCAGATGATCGACACGGTCTCCGGTGTCCCAGGCTCCCTGGGACTGCCTGTCCTGGCGCTGCTCATCACCGGGGTCCTGGCCCTGGTGGCGGCCGTCAAGAGTCTCCAGTACGTCTCCAAACCCCGGTTCCTGCAAAAGGCCATGACACAGTATAAAAACTTCGCTTTTGCGCGTCTGACGCAAAAAAGCGCCGCCTCCTTTCGCGGGGAGGACACCTCGGGCTACCTGTCCGCCTTCTCCCACGACACCGCCAGTGTGGAAACCGGGTATCTGGAGACGCAGTTCGATTTGATCGCCAACGCCGTGACCTTTGTAGGCGCGTTGCTCATGATGCTTTCATACAGTCCCGCCATGACGGTGATCTCCTGCGTCTTTTTCCTTTTGCCCATCGGGGCCTCCCTTTTGACCGGCGGGCGGCTGGAGAAGGCGGAGCGTGAGGTCTCCGATCGCAACGGAGCCTTCACCGCGGCGCTGAAAGACTGCCTGAGCGGTTTTTCGGTCATGAAGAGCTTTCAGGCGGAGGACGCCATTTTCTTCCTCTTTTCCCGGCGCAACCAGGAGGCGGAACAGGCAAAACGCCAAAAGCGGCAGCTGGTCATCCTGATCGGCGCTCTGGCGGGCATGGCGGGCGTGATCGCCCAACTGGGGACCTTCTGGGCCGGCGCGTGGCTGGCGCTGACGGGCTGGGGGATCACGCCGGGCGTACTGATCATTTTTATCGACCTGACGGCCAATATGATAGGGCCCATGCAGCAGCTGCCCCAGCAGCTGGCCGCCCACAAGGCGGCGGCCGCACTGATCGACAAGCTGGCGGACGCTTTGGACGAGCCCGTCCAGGACGAGGGCACTCCCCTGCCCGCCCCCCTGCGCCGCGGCATTGAGCTCAAGGGGGTGTCCTTCGGCTACGAGGCCGGGCGGGAGGTACTGCGCGGCGTCACCGCACGGTTTGAGGCGGGGAAGTGCTACGCCGTGGTGGGCGCCTCGGGCAGCGGCAAGTCCACCCTGCTGGGGCTGCTGGCCGGGAGCCTGGGGTCCTATTCCGGCGAGATCTTCTACGATGGCCTGGAGCTCAAAACCCTTTGCTCCAGCTCCCTTCGCGATACGGTCTCCGTCATCCAGCAGGATGTATTTGTGTTCAACGCCACCGTCCGGGACAACATCACCATGTTCCGCCCCTTCCCCCGGGAGGAGGTAGTCCGGGCCATGGAGCGCTCCGGCCTGTCGGCGCTGGCGGCACAGCGGGGGGAGGACTATCTCTGCGGGGAAAACGGCAGCGGCCTCTCCGGCGGGGAAAAGCAGCGCATCTCCATCGCCAGGAGCCTGCTCCGGCACGCCCAGGTCCTGCTGGCCGACGAGGCCACCGCCGCCCTGGACGCGGCGACGGCCCATCAGGTCTCCTCCTCTATCCTGGGTCTGGAGGGCATGACCCGCATCGTGGTCACCCATGCCCTGGACGCTCCGCTGCTGCGGCGCTACGACTGCATCCTCGCCCTCAAGGACGGGTGCATCCTGGAGCAGGGCACCTTCCAGGAGCTGATGGACCGCAAGGGCTACTTCTACTCCCTCTTCACCGTCTCCCAGTAGCCCTTGGTCCCCCACAGAAAAAAGCGGCAGAGCCGCCGGCCACAAAGGCCGGCGGCTCTGCCGCGGGGAAAGGAAAACTCATCTTCGTATGTCGTAACTCTGGTCCATAATGGCCCGGATGGTGTCCTCGTCGTCGGTAATGTTGCCGTCGCCGTGGATGGTGTGCTTGATGACACTGCTGGCCACGGCGAAGTTAACGGTCTCCTCGGGGGTAAAGCCCTTCATCATGGCGTAGATGAGACCGCTGGCGAAGGCGTCTCCGCCTCCCACCCGGTCCAGGATGGTGAAGGTGATGAGGCGGCTCTCATAGGTGTGGCCCTGATGCCACATATAGGCCTTGAGACTGTTCTCGCTGCCGCTGTGGGCGTAGCGCACATGGCGGGCGATGCATTTGAGGTTGGGGTAGCGCGCCGCGAAGGCCTCAAACACCGCCGTCTGCTCCTCCAGGTTGGGCTGGAACGGCACGCCGTCCTTATAGTCCCCCTTGCCGTGGTCGCTCTCGTCCTTCCACAGGTGATAGGGCTCGATGCCCAGCAGCACGTCCACATAGGGCAGGCACCTGGTGCAGAAGTCCCGGGCCTCCTCCCAGCTCCACAGGGTGGAGCGGAAGTTACCGTCAAAGCTGATGGTCATGCCCTTCTCCCGGCCAGCCTTCAGGCAGTCCAGCACCAGCTGGGCGCAGGCGGGGCTGAGGGCAGGGGTAATGCCGCTGAGATGGAGCCAGTCGTAGCCCTCCAGCAGCGCGGACAGGTCCAGGGAGGAGAAGTCATACTCGGCGAAGGCGCTGTGCTTGCGGTCGTAGGTGACCTTGCTGGGACGGATGCCATAGCCGGTCTCCAGGTAGTAGGTGCCCAGCCGGTGGGTGGGGGTCTCCTGGGGGGTGCTGAGGATGACGGGAGAGCAGTGGACGTCGTTGCTGCGCAGCATACGCACCGCGCTCTTGCCCAGGCTGTTGTCGGGCACCACGGTGAAGAAGGTGCTGTCGATGCCCAGGTTGGCCAGCGCCAGGGCGATGTTGGCCTCGCTGCCGCCGTAGCTGGCGTCAAAGCTGGTGGCCACCCGGATCTTGTCGTAGTTGGGCGGTGTCAGGCGCAGCATAATCTCCCCAACGGTGATGAATCTGCGTCCGCGCTCCGGGCCCTTTTGATTTGTCATGACCGCCGTCTCCTCTCCGCGAGGAGGCCGGCCGCGCCGGGCGGCCGGCCTCTTCTCTTTTGGGTATGCTTACCGCTGGATGCGGCCGGAGCCGTCGCCGCCGGCCAACTTCTCCACCTCGGGCAGGGTGACCATGTTGTAGTCGCCCTCGATGGAGTGCTTGAGCGCGGAGGCCGCCACGGCGAACTCCACCGCCTCCTGGGTGCTCTTGCCGGAGAGCAGGGAGTAGATCAGGCCGCCGCCGAAGCTGTCGCCGCCGCCCACGCGGTCGATGATGTGCAGGTCGTACTTCTTGGAGAAGCAGTACTCCCCGGAGGCCACGTCGTAGAGCATGGCGGACCAGCCGTTATCAAAGGCGGAGTGGGACTCCCGCAGGGTGATGGCCACCTTCTCAAAGCCGAACTTATCGGCCAGCTGCTTGGCCACGGACTTGTAGCCCTCGTGGTTGAGACTGCCGGCGGTGATGTCGGTGGCCTCGGCCTCGATGCCGAACACGTCCTTGGCGTCCTCCTCGTTGGAGATGCACACGTCCACATACTGGCACAGGCGGGTCATGGCCTCCCGGGCCTGCTCGCGGGTCCACAGCTTGCCCCGGTAGTTGAGGTCGCAGGAGATCTTCACGCCCTTGGCCTTGGCGGCCTTGCAGGCGGCCTCGCAGGTCTCCACCAGGTTGGCGCCCAGGGCGGGGGTGATGCCGGTGAAGTGGAACCAGTCCACACCCTCAAAGATGCTGTCCCAGTCGAAGTCGGAGGGCTTGGACTCCTGGATGGCGGAGTGAGCGCGGTCGTAGATGCACACGCTGCCCCGCTGGGAGGCGCCCTTCTCGTTGTAGTAGATGCCCACCCGGTCGCCGCCGCGGACGATCTTGGTGGTGTCCACGCCATAGCGGCGCAGGGAGTTGACCGCCGCCTGGCCGATGGCGTGGGCGGGCAGCTTGGTGACGAACACGGCCTCAGCGCCGTAGTTGGCCAGAGACACGGCCACGTTGGCCTCGCCGCCGCCGAAGGAGAACTCCAGGTGGTCAGCCTGGACAAAGCGCTCATAGTTGTAGGGCTGGAGCCGGACCATCAGCTCGCCGAAGGTGACTACTTTCATGTTACCGTTTCCTCCTGTATCCGATCTTATTTCTTGCCCACCAGATGGAAGGCAAAGCCGCCGATCTCACCGGTGAGGTAGATGGCGTTGAGGGTGCCGTCAGGCAGATACTTGGCGGTGGAGGGGTCGAAGGTGAAGCCCTTGGCCTCCAGCTCCGCCTGGGCCGCCGCCACATCGGGGGTGCCGATGGCGATGTGGCCGTGGGTACCCTTGAAGGGGGTCTTGGTGACCTCCACGTCCCCGGCGAAGACCGAGCTCTTGCCCTCCTTGACCGCGAAGCCAAACAGGGTGCTCAGCAGCTGGGCGGCCTTGCGGGCCTCCTCCTCGCTCTCCCCGTTGATGCCCACATGGGCCAGCGTATACTCAGCCATTGCCTCTCACCTGCTTTACGATGTCCACCGACTGCTTGCACAGCTCGGTGATCTCATCCCACTTCTGGTTGTCGATCAGGTCGGCGGTGACCATGTAGGAGCCGCCGCAGGCGCAGATGACGGACGCGGACAGGTATTCCTTAAGGTTCTTCAGAGAGATGCCGCCGGTGGGCATGACCTTGAACATGGGGAAGGGGGCGCTCATGGCCTTGATCTTGGCCAGGCCGCCGGACTGCTCGGCGGGGAAGAACTTGAGGACCTCCAGGCCCAGCTTGTAGGCGGCGTGATAGTCGGTGGGGGTGGTGCAGCCGGGGAACACGGCCACGCCCTTGGCCTGGCAGTACTTGACGATGTCCACGTCCAGGCCGGGGGTGACGATGAACTTGGCGCCGGCGGCCAGGGCCTCATCCACCTGAGCGGTGGAGAGGACGGTGCCCGCGCCCACCAGCATATCGGGGCAGGTCTTGGTCATGATGGCGATGGCCTCGGCGGCACCGGCGGCCCGGAAGGTCACCTCGGCCACGGGCACGCCGCCCGCGCACAGGGCCTGGGCCAGAGGGGCCGCGTCCCGCTGGGGATGGTTGAGCTTGATCACCGGCACCACGCCGATGTTGGAGATGGCCTGATTGATGGCGTTCATATCGTGACACTCCTTTTCATGATCTCAGGGTCTCGATGTAGGGGTTTCTTACACGCCGGAATAGGCGGAGTAGCCCGCGTCGATGGGCAGCACCACGCCGGTGATGGCGCTGGCGGCCTTGTCGTCGCACAGGAAGAACACGCCGCCCAGCAGCTCCTCGCTGTCCACAAAGCGGTTCATGGGAGTGCCGGCCAGAATCTTGGCGGTGCGGGGGGTGGGGGTGCCGTCCTCGTTGAAGAGGAGTCGCCGGTTCTGGTTGGACACCAGGAAGCCGGGGGCGATGGCGTTGCAGCGGATGCCGGTGCCGGCAAAGTGGGTGGCCAGCCACTGGGTGAAGTTGCTCACCGCCGCCTTGGCGCCCGAGTAGGCGGGGATCTTGGTCAGGGGCACATAGGCGTTCATGGAGGAGATGTTCAGAATGCAGCCGTGCTGCTTTTCCACCATGTCCTTGGCGAAGACCTGGGTGGGCAGCAGAGTGCCCTGGAAGTTGAGCTTGAATACGAAGTCCACGCCGCCGGGCTCCAGGTCGAAGAAGGACTTCTGGCCCTCCTTGAGTTCGTGCTGGTACTCGTTGTCGGTGGTGGCCCGGGGGTTGTTGCCGCCGGCGCCGTTGATGAGGATGTCGCACTTGCCCAGGTCACGGAGCACCTGCTGGTGGACGACCTCCAGGGCCTCGCTCTCCAGCACGTTGGCCTTGTAGCCCTCGCAGATATAGCCCTGAGCCTTGCACTCATCGGCCAGGGCCTTCACGGCCTCCTCGTTAAGGTCCAGGGCGGCCACCTTGGCCCCCGCCTGGGCAAAGGCCCGGGCCATATCGCCGCACAGCACGCCGCCGGCGCCGGTCACCACGACCACCTTGCCGGTAAAATCCACGTTCAGAGGCAGATCCATCATAGTAAAAGCTCCTTCTTTCCGAAAAAGATTATTTGTTCGCCTTTTCGCAGGCCTCAAAGAGGCCGTTAATGTAAGTGGCGCCCAGGGCCCGGTCATAGAGACCGTAGCCGGGCTTGCCGGTCTCGCCCCAGATCATGCGGCCGTGGTCGGGCCGGACATAGCCGTCGAAACCGGTCTCCACCAGAGCGCGGACGATCTCGTAGATGTCCAGGCTGCCGCAGCTGGACAGGTGGGCCCGCTCCTCAAAGGAGCCGTCCTCCATGATCTTCACGTTGCGGATGTGCATGAAGGCGATACGGCCCATGGCGGAGTACTTGCGCACCATGGCGGTGACGTCGTTGCTCCTGGCGCAGCCCAGGCTGCCGGTGCACAGGCACAGGCAGTTGGCGGGAGAGTCCACCAGCTTGAGGAACCGGTCCAGGTTGGTCTCGCAGGTGATGATGCGGGGCAGGCCGAAGATGGGATAGGGAGGATCGTCGGGGTGGATGGCCATTTTCACGCCGCACTCCTCGGCCACGGGGATGACCTTCTTGAGGAAGCGCTCCAGATTGGCCCACAGGCCCTCCTCGCCCAGCTCGCCGTAAGCGCCGATGAGCTCCCGGACCTCGTCCTGGGTGTAGCTGGAGTCCCAGCCGGGCAGGTGGATGTCGTCCTTCAGGGGGTCCAGACCCCGCATCTGGTCCCAGTACATGACCAGGCTGGTGGACCCGTCGGGGGCCTTCTTGTCCAGCTGGGTGCGGGTCCAGTCAAAGACGGGCATGAAGTTGTAGGTGACGCACTTGACGCCGTAAGCGGCGCAGCGGCGGATGTTCTCGCAGTAGACCTCCAGCAGCTCCTCCACGTTGCCCCGGCCCAGCTTGATGTCCTCATGGACGGGGATGGACTCCACCACGTCGAAGATGAGGCCGTGGTCCTCGCAGTCCTTCTTCAGGGCCGCCAGGCTCTCCTCGGGCCAGACCTGGCCGGGCTTGACGTCGTACACGGCGGTGACGATGCTGCGCATCCCCGGGATCTGGCTGATGTACTCCAGAGAGATGGGGTCGCTCTCTCCGTACCAGCGAAACGAAAGTTTCATATTCTTCTCCTTCTTCACAGGTTGAAATAGCGCTTGGCGTTGCCAAAGCAGATGTCCTGCACCAGGGCGCCCAGGGTGTCCAGGTCGGCGGGGTACTCCCCGTTTTCCACCCAGCGGCCCAGCAGGGCGCACAGCACCCGGCGGAAGTACTCGTGCCGGGCGTAGCTGAGGAGGCTGCGGCTGTCGGTGAGCATGCCGATAAAGTTGCCCAGCACGCTGAGGTTAGCCAGGCTGGTAAGCTGGGCGGTCATGCCGGTCTTGTTGTCGTTGAACCACCAGGCGCTGCCGTGCTGGATTTTGCCGGGCACCTCGCTGCCCTGGAAGGCCCCCAGCAGGGTGTCGATCCACTCGTTGTCCGCCGGGTTGAGGCTGTAAAGCACGGTTTTGGGCAGGCTCCCCTCCCGCTCCAGGGCGTCCATGAGGCGGTAGGTGGCGGCGCAGCTGTCGGTGACGGCGATACTGTCAAAGCCAGTGTCGGGGCCCAGCTGGGCAAGCATGCGGGAGTTGGGGTTGCGCACGCAGCTAAAGTGGAGCTGCATGACCCAGCCGCGCTTGTGGTACTCCCGGGCGCAGTGGAGAAGCAGGGCGGTCTGGTAGCCCTCGGCCTCCTCCACCGTGAGAGCCTCGCCGGAGCGGGCCTTGTTCATGGCGGCGGTGGCGGCCTGGTCACTCACCTCGCGGCACATCACATAGTCCAGGCCGTGGTCGGCGGAGCGGCAACCGTGGGCGTCAAAGAAGGCGATGCGGTCACTGAGGGCGGCGCGCACATCCTCCACGGTGGAAATGGTGCGGCCGGTGACCTGCTCCAGCTGCTTGAGGTAGGCGGCGAAGCCGCTCTTATGGAGGTTCACCGCCGGGTCGGGCCGGAAGCTGGGGCACACCTGCACGGGGAAGCGCTCCTCCCCCGCCAGCTTCTCGTGGTACATGAGGTCGCTGCAGGGGTCGTCGGTGGTGCCCACCATGGCCACGTTGCTGCCCAGGATCAGGCCCCGGGCGCTCATGGCGGGGTCGTTTTTCAGCTTCTCGTTGCACAGCTCCCACACCTCTCGGGCGGTCTGGCCGCTGAGGACCCCGGTGTAGCCGAAGTAGTTCTTCAGCTCCAGGTGGCACCAGTGGTACATGGGATTGCCGATGGCCCGGGGCAGGGTCTGGGCGAACTTCTCGAACTTCTCATAGTCGGAGGCGTCGCCGGTGATGTACTTCTCCTCCACGCCGTTGGAGCGCATGAGCCGCCACTTGTAGTGGTCGCCCCCCAGCCACAGCTGGGTGATGTTCTCAAAGCGCCTGTCCTCCCAGATGTCCCTGGGGTCGATGTGGCAGTGGTAGTCGGCGATGGGCATCTTGGCGGCGTAGGTGTGGTACAGGGTGCGGGCCGTCTGGGTATCCAGGAGAAAGTCGTCATTCAAAAAGGTGTTCACAGTCTCGCTTCCTCTTTTCAGTTTTTCCGCTCCGCCACCTGGTCCATGGTCTGGTAGCGCTCCATGGCCTCTTCCACGGTCATGCCCTGTTCGATGGCGCGCTTGCGCTGGGCGTTGACGGCCTGGATCTCCTTCATCTTCTCACCGGTGAGGGAGTAGCCCTTCATGGCCAGCAGGGTGGCGGCCCAGGCCAGCATGGGAATGACGCAGAACATGACGATGACGGCCACCTTGATGCCCATGGAGTAGGGGGTGCTGTCGGTGGGCAGGTCGGCCAGGCCGGCGCAGGCCAGGAAGATGAAGGCCACCAGGGTCTGGGCCAGGGAGGAGACCAGCTTATCCACCAGGGAGAACATAGTGCCCATGATGCCGGGGATGTACTTGCCGGAGCGGTAGGTCTCGTAGTCGGAGCAGTCGGCCACCATGGGGATGGGCATGTCGGCGGTGGCGTAGTAGGCACCGTAGCCCACGCCGAAGAACACGATGAAGAGGACGGTGTAGAGATTGATGGCCGAGCCGCCCTTGAAGGGGAAGGAGAGCATCAGGCTGGGGTTGCCGTAGTCGCTGATAAGCAGCAGCACCAGCACGCCCACATAGCAGATGAGGGCCACCGAGACATAGCGGATGAGGGAGGCCCGCTGGCCCTTCTTCTGGCTGGTGCGCATGGACAGGAGGAAGAAGGGCACGGCGCACACATAGCCCAGGACCATCATGGGCAGGTACAGGGAGTTGTAGTTGCCCATAACGATGCCGTACAGGGCCAGCAGCACGGTGGTATTGGTGGCGATGGCCAGGGCCAGCTTGCAGCCCGCGCCGGCCACCATGAGCCGCTGCATGGGCTTGTTGGCTTTGATGATGGTCAAGTACTCGGAGAGCTTGACCTTCTCCTGCTTTCCACCCAGGCCGTAGAACTCGGGACGGTCCTTCTCGGCGATGCCGATGATGGCCAGGATGGTGAGCAGCACGGAGATGCCGATGCCGATGGGGGTGATGATGCAGTAGACCATGGGGTTGGCATAGCCGGAGGTGATGACGTTGCCGGCGGCGTCCTTCACGTCATACATGGCCTTGACCAGGGGGATGAGGAACTGCATGATGCCCATGCCCAGCAGGGAGCCCACGGTGTTGAAGATGGTGAACATGGGGCGCTGGTTGGGGTCGTTGGTAAGGACGGTCTGGCCCGCACGGGTCACCGAGGTCTGGAAGGTGTAGCCCAGGACCCAGATGAAGTAGACCACGGTGAAGCTCACATAGCGCATGGCCATCATGGTCTGGGGGATGAGGGGCAGGAGCATGTAGAGGGTAATAACGCTCAGTGCCATGACCGCACTGCCCAAGATCATGAAGGGCCGGAACTTGCCGATCCTGGTGCTGGTACGGTCCATCATGGCGCCGATGATGGGGTCGGTGATGGCGTCACACACCCGCATGACGGTGACCATGATGGAGGCGAAGATACCCAGATGGAGGATGCTGGAGCCGAACTGGGCCACATAGGACAAAATGAGCACGAAGTAGACATTGGTGGCGCCGTTGTTGAGGGGGAACAGTACGAGCTGGTAGGGTTTGGCCCGGTTGAGGCCGGACGTGCCCTTCGATCCCTTATCCATAAAATCCTTCCTTTCTCATTAAAATCCCCGGCTCCGTCCTCAGGGACGGCAGGCGGGGGGATTCACATGTTGTTCCCGCGCAGCCCGGGTGTGGGCCGCGACGGGATGGAGACGGTGTCTTCTCTCACACCCAGTTCGCGCTGGAGCTCTTCTCCTTTTTGAGCCGGTAGCTCTCGTTGGGCCGGTCCACCCGGCGGAGCGCCGCGGTGTCGGTGCAGCCGCCCGCGCGGGCCTCCATCTTCACCTGGCCCTCCAGGGGCACCCGGAATGTGAACACCCGCTCCCCCGTCTTGCTCTCCAGCAGCTTGCCGTTGCAGTAGAGGGAGACCTCCTTCTGGTTGGAGTAGACCTTCACCTGGGTCACCGCCTCGGTGCGGTCGGTGTAGCGGCTGCCGCAGATGTGGACGAAGGGCTCATCACTCCAGTAGGCCTTGTAGGCGTAGAAGCTATCCTTCTTGATCTTGCGGTCAAAGGTGACCAGGCCCTTGTGGTTCATGCCCGGCTCACCGCCCTGGTCCCGGGCGTCGGCGGCAAAGTCGAACATATTCCACACATGGGTGCTCCACAGGTAGGGATGCCGGGTAAAGCACTTGAGCATGAACTCATGGTAGACCGCCTGATACTCCTCGGTGTGGTCGCCCCGTCCGGGGGAGGAGGAGTGCAGGTTGGGCATGCCCTCGCAGCCGTACTCGGAGTAGCCCAGGCACCGCTTGGGATAGACCAGGTGGAAGAAGGAGATCCACAGATCGTTGAGGAACAGGCCCGGCACATACCAGCCCAGGTACAGGTTCCAGGAGACGATGTCGGACAGGTGAGCCACCCGGTTGAAGGGACCGCACATGGCGTAGCAGGCCAGGCTGGTGGGCCGGGTGGCGTCCATGGCGTGGCACAGGTCGTTGAGCACCCGGTGGTTATCCAGCATGTCGGCCTTGTTCTTGGTGGAGATGGTGATCTCGTTGGAGAGCCCCCAGGTGACGATGGAGGGGTGGTTATAGTTCTGGACGATGAGCTCCTTCATCTGGCTGATGGTGTTCTCCCGGCCGTTTGGCATATGCTCGGATATGTAGGGGATCTCAGCCCAGACGATCATGCCGTATTTGTCGCACAGGTCGTAGAAATACTGGTCGTGCTGATAGTGGGCCAGGCGGATGGTGTTGGCCCCGATCTCCCGGATGAGGGCCATGTCCTCGTCGTGGTGCTCCCGGGTGATGGCGTTGCCCAGACCCTTGCGGTCCTGATGGCTGGACACGCCGTGGAGGGGATAGTGCCGTCCGTTGAGGAAGAAGCCCTCCTTGGGGTCCAGCCGGAAGGTGCGCACGCCGAAGGGGGTGGAGATCTCATCCACCGCCGCGCCGTTCTCCATGAGGCGCAGGGTGGCGGTGTAGAGGTAGGGGTCCTTCACCCCGTCCCAAAGGTGGACGTCGGGGATCTCCAGGGTCACGTCGGTGCCGCTGCCGGCGGCCACCACGTTCCCCGCTGCGTCAGTGATGACGGCCTCCACCTGGGGCGCTTCCACGTTGGTCCAGCACTCCAGCCGCACCTTGCCCGCCGTGCCGTCCACGGTGGGGGTGACGCGCAGGCCGGGCGTGCCGAAATAGTCCAGGTCGAAGTGGTGCTTGCTGACGATGAGCAGCGCCACATCCCGGTAGATGCCCCCGTAGAAGGTGAAGTCCGCCTTCTGGGGATAGACCCGGTCGTTGACGCTGTTGTCCACCTTGACGGTCAGGTGGTTCTCCTGGGTGAGCAGCGATGTGACCTCGGTGCGGAAGGTGGAGTAACCCCCGTCGTGGTGGGCCACCGGCCTGCCGTTGAGCTCCACATCCGCCGTGGCGTTCACCCCCTGAAACTCCAGATAGACCGCCTGGGTGGCCGGGTCGAACGCTGGGGAAGCAAAGGTCTTTTTGTAGGTGCAGGTACCGCGCCAGTAGTCATTGCCGCCGTCCTGCCCGTCCTTGGCGTTCCAGGTGTGGGGCAGATCCACCATCTCAGCTACGCCGTCAGGGCCGTAAAAGACCCACTCTTCCTTCAAATAGGTCCTCTCTCGCACAGAGCATCCCCTCTTTCCCTCTGACTTATTTTTGTCCTGATGGCCGGTTTGTTCCGGGCCGTTATGATTATTCAGATTTTATAAATTCCCCTTTTCTGTTACAAGGGCTTTTGCACAAGTGGCACAGAAGCGGGTTTAAGTGGTCTTTCCCCGTCCAGAATCCCCCGTCCGGTTTTTGTGCACTTTCTACAACTGCCTTCCACAGCAAAGCGAGCGGGAAGCTGCCGCTTCCCGCTCGCCTATTCTCCGCTCTCTTTTATTTCTGTTCCTCCTGCCGGGGCATGGGGATCAAAATCTGCAGGCAGAAGATCCCGTTGTCCGTCCGCACGGTCAGGAATCCGCCGTACTTTTTCACCGTGTGGCGGATGCTCTTGAGTCCGAAGCCGTGGTACCCGTTCTGCTCCTTGGTGCTGATGGGCAGCCCCTCCTCGTCGAAGGTCAGCTCCTGGTTCATGGGATTCATGACCTGAATGAGCATCATCTGCTTCTGGGCGTGGATGAGCACGTCGATGATCCGCTTCTCCCTGTCCGCGTTCTCCTTCACGCTCTCGATGGCGTTATCCATGGCGTTACCCAGAATGGTGTAGAGGTCCACCGGGTCCATGAAGGAGAGCAGCCGCCCGTCGGCCACACAGTTGGCCTGGATGCCGTTGGCCTCACAGTAGAGGCTCTTCTCGGTCAGGACCGTGTCCAGCACCTCGTTACCCGTCTTGGCCAGCACCTCGTAGATGCGCACCGACTGCTCCATCTCCCGGAGATATTTCTCCCGGCTCTCGTCGGTGAAGAGCAGGCGCATGGCCTTGATCTGGTGCTTGAGGTCGTGGCATTTCCGGTTGATGAGGGTGATGTTCTCCTTGGACAGGTCGTACTGGTTCTTATGCTGCAGCCAGAGGCGGTTGAGCATGTCCAGCTCCTGCCGGATGGCGCTCTTTTGAAACAGCTCGTGCTGAAGGTAGAGCACGGTGGCACAGTGGCACTGAATGAGCATCATCACCACCCAGCCGCTCCATCCCGCCGTCATCCTGCCGCTCATGTAAAACAAATCGATACCCAAAAACAGCGCCCACAGCAAGAACGCGGAGGTCAGCTGCCGGGGACCCGTGTGGTAGCTGCGGTTATCCGGCATCCAGCGGGCCGCCGTCAGGCCCACCGCCGCCAGGACGGCGCACCAGAAGACGGTCTCCGCCGCCGCGGCCGCCGCCGGGGAGAATCCTTCCAGTCCCCGGCGGATCATCTCCCCTATGTTTTCCGCTAAGCCATAGACCATCACGGTCCAAAGGCCGCAGTAGAACACCGCCTTGACCGGAAGGTCGGCGCAGAGGGAAAAGAGGAGCAGGACCGCCAGATAGCTCACAACCGCGTCTACCCCGGCGGCCAGCACCACGCCGCCTTGGGCCAGAGCCGCCGCCGCGGCCAGACGAAGCGCGCTCCCCATCACGGCACACAAGGCTCCCCGGGCCCAGACATTCCCCGCCCGTTTACGCAGGGGGGCCAGGAAAATTACCGCCGACGCCCAAAGTCCGGCCTGCCGGAGTACCTCCTCCAAAATCCGTTCCCAGCTCATCCGCTCCCCCCCACATACTCCGTCAGCGCGGTGAGGAAGGCGGTGCGGTTGCGCCGGCTGATCTCCAGCTGGGCCCCCTCCACCAGTACCATATCCCGCCGCACCTCGGTCACATGGCTGAGGTTCACCAGGTACCAGTGATTGCAGCGCACAAAGTGATAGCGCTCCAGCTCCTGCTCGGCGCTCTGCATGGTGCCCCGCAGCACAAATTCCCCCAGCTCCGTGTGGTAGTGGAGCATCCGGTTCTGCACTTCCACATAATAGATCTGCTGGGTGTTGATCTTGCGCACGCAGTCGGGCAAATTGAGCAGAATCTGCCCGTTCTCCCGCTGCCTGGCCCGGGCGATGGCCCGGGCAAAGCGGACGGAAAAGGTGTAGTAATTAACCGGCTTAAGGACAAAATCCAGCGCCCCTACGCCATAGCCGTTGATGGCGTACTGTGCCAGATTGGTCACGAACATGAGCACCACTTCTTCGTCCTGGGTCCGGATCTGCCGCGCCGTCTCCATGCCGTCGATCTCCGGCATCTCGATATCCAGAAGGATGACGTCGTACTTGGAACTGTATCCCTCCAGGAGCTCCCGCCCGCTGGGAAACAGCTCCACCTCAATGGACATCCCCGCTTCCTGGGCGTACTGCGTGATGTATGTCTGCAGCTGCTCCCGCTGCTCTTTCTCGTCCTCCACCACCGCCACGCGCATGGAAGCCTCACCTCCTGTTGTCTGCGTTATACCGCAAGGGCAACGGCCTTGTTACATAAACGGCATCATTCGCGGCTGTGCAGCTATTATACCATGATGTCCCTTCCAAGAAAAGGGTCTATCCGCATATCGTGCCCGCGTTCCCCCTCCCCCCGGCCTCTTGAAGCTGTTTGGGACGGGGATAGTCTGGACTGGAAGGACCTTCCCGCCTCTGAGATCATACAGCGGGTGACCAGCAGAGTAAAGCCCGGCTCCATTGTCCTCTTCCACAACGCCGCCCTTCACACACCCGAGGCCCTTCCCACCATCCTGGAGACTCTGCTCCAGGACGGCTACACCTTCGTTCCCATTTCCCAGATCATCCTCCCCGGCGAATATAACTGCGACTACACCATCGACCACACCGGCCGTCAGTGTCCTACCTGAGAGACTCCCTATGTACCGCCGCCCGAAGGCGGCGGCGGGCACAAGTCCGCCCGTTCAGACCGTGATCTCCGCCTCACAGCAGCGCCAGTCGGTGTCGATGCTGTTGGCCAGAAAGCGGGCCTTGAATTTCCGGGGATTGCAGATGGCGTCCTGGGTGCCGCCCGACACGTCCAGGTCCTCGGGCACCACAAAGCGGATGCACTTGACCAGCACGTCCCGGCAGCCGGGAGAGCGGTGCGCCGGGATGGTCATGGTCTTCATGCCCCTGGGATACTCCTGGCCCCCCTCGCCCACCTCGGTGAGAATGGCCGCCAGGGCCACCCGCCGGCCAGGACAGACATTTTTGATGGTCACATCCATCTGGATGATCCGTCCCTGGGACTCCAGGCTAATCTGCCCCAGGTCCACCTCTACGGCGTCAGCGCAGCCTTCCACCGTCAGATCCACCGGCACGGGGCAGGGCTCAGGATAGACCTCCACCCCGCAGTCCACCTCTACCTCCGGGTCGGGGAAGAGGACCAGATTGCCCTCCGCGTCGGAGTAGGTAATGGACTCATTGACCTTCAGCAGCCCCGAGGACTGCCCCAGATGACGGATGAAAAACTCCAGCACGGCGCTCTCGCTGGCCGTGACCCCCAGCTCCGGAATGTTCCAGCGCAGAGACCGGGCATCCAGCATGGTCACGGTCCCCTTCTCCGGAGCCGCCACGCCGGTGATGATGAAGTCGGGCCGAATGGTCTCCAGAATCTTGATGTCCGTGGCCCCCGACTTGGAGATGTTGGCGGCCAGCTCGGCAAACAGCTCCTCCAGATCCGCCGCGTCAGGCGTTACCGCCACATGGGTAGTGTCGGGATCGCTGGCCCAGTTGTTGAGGGCGGCCACATCCAGGCCGTCGGTGCCGATGAGGCCGATGCAGTAAATGACGATCCCCTGGGCCCGGGCCTGCGCAGCCACGGGAGCGGGCGGCGAGCCGGCGGTGGTATTGCCGTCGGTGAACATGACGATGACCTTGGCATTGGCCGAGGCGGGGTCAAAGAGATCCTTGGCCGCGGAAAACGCGGCGGCGTGGTTGGTGTTTCCGCCCGCTGCCAGGGCGTCCACGGCGTCCTTGAGGTCCGCGACGGAGGTGATGAGGGGGGCGTTCACCGTGGCGGACGCCGCGAAGCTCACCACGCCGATGCGGCTTCCCGCGCCGATCTCCCCGCTGCCCCCGCCGCCGGTTGACTCCGCGAGAATGTCGATAAAGGTCTTGGCCCCCTCCTTCATGCTCTCCAGCGGCGCCCCCGACATACTGCCCGAACGGTCCAGGGCCAGGACGATGTCGGTGGGGTTGGAGAGAATATCCGGGGCGGCAGTCAGCGCCAGCTTCACCCGAAGGGTTCCGCCGCAGTCGATCCGGTCTGTACTGATGGTCTTATTGGAACTTGTCACACCCATATCTATGCTGCCTCCTTTACACAGCGGCCCCTTGTCATTCTATGTCGGTTTCCGCGCCGGGGCCACCGTGCCGCAGTGAGAAAGAAAAAAGGTCCCGCCCCGGGAGAGATCCTCTCGGAGCGGGACCTTTGAGGTTGTCGATAAACCCTTCTAGCCAAAGGATTCGGAGGGAAAGATAGTGTGAAAGAAAACCGTCAGGGTTGTCTTTCGCGTCTGATCAAACCACTTTTTGAAACTTTTTTGAAGTTTCAAAAAGTGCAACA